>CAZQIC010000023.1:3361-45773 GCA_964593555.1 uncultured Bacteroidia bacterium
TAGTTGGAGTTGTAAATTTAAAGTAACGGTAAACAGTAATGTATTCAGTTACCTGTGTGCCTAATGTTTTTTCTCCATGTACTTCCATCTTTGCTACTTCTGGTCTCCATTTAGGATCATTATTGAGGTCGCTGATGTAATCGAAAATTTTTTCGGGTGATGTATTGATCTCGATGGCATGAAGAAGGCAAATGTTTTTTTTCATATTAACTTAGTTGTTATCAATCCCTTCCCATTTACGTTTATTTGAACCTGGTTTTACTATTATCTTATAACCTCGTTCTTTATTTTGTTTAATTATTTTTTTTCGTAATTGAGCTGGATGGAAAGCATTAAATAAATAACTGCCTCGTTTTATTTTATGAACCATTTTTAATGCACCATATGCGGATGATGCGCAACGTTGTCCGAAGAAAGAATAATCGTAAGCGGGCTTAATTAAATTGTATTGATAAAACCTAAGCAATTGTTGTTTTTCTTCCGCCGATAATGGAATAAATATTTTCGTGACTTTTTTGTCCTTTGTAATATTTACCCATTCTTGTATAGTGTGTTGCTGGAATATTCCATTATTTCTTTTTAGGTGTGGAAAAATATGAATTCGGTGTCCTTTAAAAAAGAATCCATAAGCGGTTTGATCAATTTGAATAACAACATGTCCGCCTTTATAACCGCCAATAGTTCTTTGCTCGTTGATATATTGTTTGCGTGGTTTGGAACCATGAGCTATTTGGACAACGATGGTATCTTGAGAGTATGTCTTTATGTATAAGATGATTAATAAGAAAAATAAGTGTTTTTTCATGCTAGTATAATTCACTCATTCCAAATTCCCCATGCTTTCTCCGCCTGAAAATAAAACATAGATGAACCATTAAGTGTAGCGCATCCTTTTTCCTTTGCCTTTTTCAAAAATAAAGTTTCTTCGGGATTATAAATAAGATCGTATAGAAAGTGTGATGGGGAAATAAGGTTATAGGGGATAGAGGGGCAATCATTAATGTTTGGAAACATTCCTACCGGAGTAGTATTAATAATAAGTTTACAAATATCAATTACATTTTTTGTAAGCTCGCTATAGGATAAAATGTTATTTACGGGATCAGCCTTACGCGAAACAAAAAAAGTATTGACTCCTAATTCTTTTAATACATAACTCACTGCTTTTGCTGCGCCGCCTGTACCCAGGATAAGTGCATGTGAATGACTGCTTTCTAAAAATGGCTTAATGCTTTCGCGGAAACCTGTTACGTCGGTGTTGTAACCAATAAGTTCATGGTTCTTAGTTCCTGGTTGTTGGTTTATTTTAATGGTGTTGACAGCGCCGACTTTTGCTGCCGTATCATCAAGCCGTGTTAAAAAAGGAATTACACTTTGCTTGTAAGGGATAGTAACATTTAAACCGATTAAGTCGGGATGGCGGTTAATTATTGCGGGAAGTTCGTTGATGTTTTCAATATCAAAAAGTTCGTAAGCGGCATTTGTCTTTAATTGTTCAAACTTGGATGTAAAATATTTTTTTGAAAAGCTGTGGGTGAGGGGATGGCCTATGAGTCCGTATTTTATTTTGCTTTTCAAGGTAAAGTTGTTTTTGTGAAGCCCACAGTTGGTTCTCGACAGGCTCGAACTGACTTGTACGCGTTAGGTCACATTGAGCCTGTCGAAATGTGATGCGTAAATTATTGCGCTTTCTTATTTTTTCTGGCTTTGATCAACTCAAAAATAATCGGCAGTACCGAAATTAAAATAATTCCCAACGCAACTTTTTCAATGTTTGCTTTTATCCAGGGAATTGTTCCTAAAAAATAACCTGCAAATGTCAAACTCCCAATCCATATTACTCCACCGAGAATATCGAACGACAAAAACTTTCTGTAATTCATTTTTGCTACACCGGCAACAAAAGGAGAAAAGGTTCTTACAATAGGAACAAAGCGTGCCATGATAATTGTTTTGGTTCCGTACTTTTCAAAAAAATCGTGTGTCTTGTCAAGATACTCCTGTTTAACAATAGGTTTTCCTCTGAATTTTAATCGCGTTTGGATCGCGTTTAATCCGAGTTTTCTTCCTACCCAATAATTTGTATTATCTCCCACGACTGCTGCAACAAATAATAGTAAAGTCAAAACGGTCATATCCATATAACCAGCTCTTGCAAATAAACCTGCAGTAAACAATAATGAATCTCCGGGTAAAAATGGCATGATCACTAAGCCCGTCTCAATAAAAATTACGGCAAACAAAATAAAATAAACTGCTGTTCCGTAATTGGCAAAAAGCCAATCAAAATCAAGATGGATGATATGTTTAAATATTTCTACCACAGGTTGTCAGTTATCAGTTGTTAGTTGTTGTCTTATGTTTTGCCTACGATTTTGCCGGAATCAATATTTCGCCATTGTATTGTCAATCTCATCAGCCCAGGCAAGTATGCCACCTTTTAAATTGAACAGATTATTGTAACCCTGCGTTTGTAATGCTTGTATTATAGCTGCTGAGCGTCTTCCGCTTTTGCAATGCACAATTACTTTTTTTGTTTTGGAAATTTTATCAAGGTTATCCATTACATCTCCCATTGGAATTAATTCTCCGTCAATAGCGCAAATGTCAGCCTCATGTGACTCACGCACATCTATCAATTGGAAATCTTCCTTATCATCCCGCATTTTTTTTAACTCAGCAACAGAAACTTCTTGTATCATAACGAAATAAAATTAAACTGCTTTTTTGTTTTTGTTAGGAAGAAAAGTGAAAAATGTATCTCCTCTTAGTCCAATCCGTAAGCACTCCAATGGAATTACATCATCAGGGCCAATATTACCAAGATTTACATTGGCACCCAATAATTTAATGAACCATATCTGCTGGGATTTTTGCGGGGCCTCCCAGATAATACTTTCCTTAGGAATTTTCGCTAAAATTTTATTGATGAGTAACGTATGCGCATGTCCGTTCGCCCTGTAAATGCCCACATTACCGCTTTCCCTGGCTTCCGCGATTACTTTCCATGAACCTGCCTCAAGTTCTTTTTTCATCATCGAGGTCCACTTGTTGGGATGAATAATAATTCCTTCTTCTTTAGAACCCACTTCAGATAGAACAACTCTGTCCTTCGCAAGCTTATTAATGTATTCACATTTTTTATCGTGCGCCAATTCAATCGAGCCATCGGAAACTTCAACCATTTCCAATTTGTACTTGTCTAAAAGTTTTTGGTATTCATTAAACATTTTACGAATAATAAATGCTTCAAACAATGTTCCACCAAAATAAACTTTGAAACCAGCTTCGTGATAAAGTTTTATTTTTTTCTCAATGTCTTTGGTAACAATGGCTGTTCCGAATCCAAACTTAACCACGTCAATAAATTCACCTGAAGCATTCGTCATATCCTCAGCTTGCCTAAAGCTAAGTCCCTTATCCATCACCATGGTAAGCCCATTTTTTCTCGGTTGTTCTGTCCTTTCGGGTAAATTGGTAAGTTTAAAGTTCATTACTTTTTTTATAGGTCTCTATGAGTTCGAGTACGGTTGAATTATTTTTTAATTGCGGAAGGAACTCGAACAATTCATTGTGCAACTGGTAATTTAAGCTTAACGCATTTTGTAAAAAAACGGTTGCTTCCTGTTTGTTCCCAACGCTTAAAAAATAAGCGGCCATACGATAATAAAATTCTGCGCTGTCAGGTTGATGCTTGATTCCTTCTGCAAGCACTTCAATAGCTTCATTCTTGCTGTTGTTTTCAAATAATAACTGCGAATAATCGAGCCATATATCTTCATCCTGCGGATCAAGTTCTGCAGTTTTTTTGTATGCTTCAATTGCTTCTTCAATAAATCCGATTTTTGCCTGTACATCTCCAAAAATATACCAGAAATCCGGATTCTCCGGCTCCATCTCCAAGGCTTTTTTTATGTAATGTATTCCTTCAGTCAATCTTCCCTGCTGATCGAGAATAATTCCAATCCCAACCCATGCATCAGCGTATTCAGGATTTAGTTTTGTTGCTTTGTGGTAATAGGCAAGCGCTTTTTCCTGATTCTCCATTTTCTCATAACACTCACCTATATAGTAGAAAGTGGTTGCATCCGGCCCTTCATGATCAAATGTTTCCCGGTAGATAATTATTGCTTCTTCGTAACGCTCGAGACTCGCCAGCGCATTGGCTTTATTAAAATATGCCGAACCGTAATTTTCTTTTATGGCAATGGCAAAGTCATAAGATTCAATTGCTTTTTCGTACATGCCTGAGCGGCTTTGTGCCACACCAAGATTAAACCATCCTGTATGCGAATACGGTTCCTCATCAACTAAAACGGAATAGAATTCGATAGCATCGGAAGTTTTCCCCGTTACTTCATAACAAAAACTGAGCTCGTAAAGTGCATGCTCATTCTCAGGGTTCTCTTTGATGGATCTTTTTAGATAAAAGATCGCATCTTCATAACTTGAAAGATTAATGAATTCATGAGCGATGTAAAAATAAATATCATCCAGTTGATCTGAATTCTCCGCAGCTTTTTTATAGTTCTCAATAGCTTGCTCTGCTAAGCCCATCTGGCTGTAGATAGCAGCCTTGGTCATAAAAGTCTCTGCGTTATTTGGACTCAAATTCTCGGCCTTGGAAACAATTTCAAGGGCTTCTGTAGTCATTTTTTTAACGGAAAGAAATTGCGCCTTTTTCAATAAAAGGTACACCGAGAAAGGGTATTGCTCCAGTCCGGCATCAATAGCCTTCTCGGTTTTAACCATATCATTCGTGTCGAAATAATAATTGATTAATTCCTCGAATTCCTCGGCTTCAAAAAAATACCGGGTATTATTCGAAAGCATCAATTCAAATCTTTCGACCAATTGGCCTATATTATCGTCGTTTCGTTCCTCTTCCTGCATTTTCGTGTGAAAATGATATTATGCAAAAGTACAAAAATAGTAGGTCTTATTTTCAATAGTTTTTAACAGGAATATTGCCATTGTTGACAATTAAACTGGATAACCAGACCTCAAATAAATTAAATTTGCTAACTCAAAAAAGAAACGTGTGACGCTGATAAAATCAATATCTGGAATTAGGGGAACAATAGGTGGACCAGCCGGTGATGGCTTAACTCCAGTTGATATCGTTAAGTATACTGCTGCTTACGGAACCTGGTTAAAGAAAAACTCTGGAAAAGGGAAAAAACTTAAAGTTGTTATTGGCCGTGATGCCCGTATATCGGGTGAAATGGTAAACTCAATTGTTGCAGGAACATTGCAGGGATTAGGTATTGATGTTGTTGATATTGGTTTGTCTACCACGCCAACAGTAGAAATAGCTGTACCAGATGAGGGTGCTACAGGCGGTATTATTATTACGGCCAGTCACAATCCTAAACAATGGAACGCTTTAAAACTATTGAACAATAAAGGAGAGTTTATTTCGGGCGAAGATGGTGAGCAGGTGCTGCAGATTGCAAACGACGAAACATTTTTATTTGCCGAGGTGAATAGTATTGGATCACTTATAAAGAATGATTCCTATTTTGAGAAGCACATAAAAAAAATACTGGACCTGCCGCTTGTTGATGTTGTTGCTATAAAATCCAAAAAATTTAAGATTGCTATTGATTGTGTTAACTCCACAGGTGGAATTGTAATTCCCAAATTATTGAAAGCCTTAGGTGTTGCAGAAGTTGTTGAATTGTATTGCGAACCAAACGGTGAGTTTCCTCATAACCCTGAACCATTGCCGGAGAATTTAAGAGACATTGCAAAAACCGTAATAAAAAGTAAAGCAGATGTTGGAATAGTTGTTGATCCGGATGTTGATCGCTTAGCAATTGTTTGTGAAGACGGCGAAATGTTTGGAGAAGAATATACATTGGTGGCTGTTGCCGATTATGTGTTGAAAAATAGTAAAGGGGGAAATACAGTTTCTAACCTTTCTTCTACCCGTGCATTGAGAGATGTCACCGAAAAAGCAGGAGGAAAATATACTGCATCAGCAGTTGGTGAAGTGAACGTTGTAAAATTAATGAAGGAAACCAAGGCTGTAATCGGTGGTGAAGGTAACGGCGGGGTTATATATCCTGAACTGCATTACGGCAGAGATGCCTTGGTTGGTATTGCTTTGTTCCTGACACACCTGGCTAAGTTTGGTAAAACATGTTCCATGCTTCGCGCTTCATATCCAAATTATCATATTTCGAAAAACAAGATTGAGCTTACCAATGAGGTAGATGTGGATATGATATTAAAAGGCATACAGGACAAGTATAAAAAACAGCCTATTAATACTGTTGACGGCCTTAAAATTGAATTTAATAAGGAATGGGTGCACCTCCGCAGGTCAAATACAGAGCCCATTATACGCATATACTCCGAAAGTGAATCGGAAACTACAGCCGAGAACCTTGCAAAAAAGATAATGCTCGATATCAGGGAACTTATAAAACATCAGCAAATCCCTTCGAACTAGTAATATACGCTGTTTTTTGTATCGACTTTTTCCTTGATCTTTCTTAAATTTGTATATAAACAATTACGAACATGAAATAGTCATATACCTACGGTATACAATCCGAAAATGAGTATGACGTATTCCATGTGGCAATAAAAATTAAAAATATATTCACATGAAGGTTTATCTGGATAACGCGGCAACAACAGCTTTGAGCCCTGAAGTATTGGAGGCAATGTTACCTTACATGAAGGAACATTTTGGGAATCCTTCTTCTATTCACTCTTTTGGAAGAAAAACAAGAGCGGTTATTGAAACATCGAGAAAGGCAATAGCAAATATGCTTAATGCAGCTCCTGCAGAAATATTTTTTACATCCGGAGGTACAGAGGCCGATAACATGGCTATATGTGGTTCCATTAATGACCTTGGAATTAAACACGCCATTACTAGCAGAATTGAACACCATGCAGTATTGCATACATTGGAAGTGCTGCAGGAACAGGGGAAAATAAAGTTGAGTTTGGTTGATCTTTTACCTGACGGTCATATTGATCTTAAGCATCTGGAAGAATTATTAGCATTTAACTCGCGCACGCTGGTATCATTGATGCATGCGAATAATGAGATCGGTAATTTATTGGCGATAAAAGAAGTAGGGGAAATATGTGAAAAATACAATGCCATTTTTCATTCGGATACTGTGCAAACAATGGGGCATTATAATATTGATACAAAAAAAATAAAAACTCATTTTATTACAGGTGCAGCACATAAATTCCATGGCCCTAAAGGGACGGGTTTTTTATATGTAAACAGCAGCGTGAAAATTAATCCGTTTATCTATGGCGGTTCGCAAGAAAGAAACATGCGCGGCGGCACAGAAAATCTTTACGGTATTGTTGGTTTAGCAAAAGCATTAGAAGTAGCAAATAAAGAAATGCAGGAACACCACGAACATATACAGTCGTTAAAAACATATATGATCAACAAACTGGAAAATGCAATACCCGATGTTTGTTTTAATGGTGATGCAAAAGGCAACAGTTTATATACTGTCCTTAACGTTCAATTTCCTCCAAGCGATATCGCGGAGATGTTATTGTTCAACTTGGATATAGCAGGTATTGCCGCTTCAGGCGGTAGTGCATGTACATCAGGAAGTAATCAGGGTTCGCATGTGTTAAGAGGGATCGGATGTGATATGTCAAGACCATCCGTAAGATTTTCATTCAGCAAATACAATACAAAAGAAGAGATCGATTTTTGTGTAGAGAAATTAAAAGAAATGTTCGCTGTAAAGGTTTCGTAGCTCTGAAAGTCATTAAGCAAAAAGCCCCTCGAAAATCGAAGGGCTTTTTTAATGCAGTCAATTTAGCTTATCTGAATCCAACATAAACAGTAACACATCCGGCTTTGTCCAGCCCTTCTGTTGTATTATCTGATGTAATAATTTCAAGGGTCATATCCTGTGTATTCTCAACATTAAAATCCCATTGGATAGTACCATAGCTTTTTGTTGTAAAAACAATTTTGTTGCTTGAGTTTCTCAGGTTCAGCTGAATTTTTCCTAATGCATCATCAGCGCAGATCAATACACGGTTATCATCACCATAATAAAAGGTCATTCTAACATTGATGTTCTCACCATTCAACATGGTGGTAGAATATGTTTGTTCAGTTGGTATATAAGGTTTCAGTTTTGGCAGACATTTGTTTTTAGAAAACCCTGCGCATTGAGATAACCCAGCCTGTGAAAAAGCTATGATCGCAAAAGCGAATAAAACTAATTTTATTTTTTTCATATTTCTCCTTGAGATTATTGTTAGGAGTTAACTATTTTGTTTCTAAGTATTTCAGTTTTTGTGGTGATCCTGTCTAACTGATCCTTAGTAAGGCTGTATTTTGCGCCTCCGCCAATAGTGATAACATTTTTAGTTGTATCAGCAGTTACAGTTGGAGAAGCTTCTACCATTTGCATTTCGTCGTAAATCGCTTTTATATCTTTCATATCCCCTAAGATCGCAGCTACATCGGCATCATGATTTTGCGTATTTAATAAAGCAACGATGTTGTTAAATGATCCTTTTAGTTCAGCAATCCTGGTAACTACTGCAGCATTGTCTTCCAATGTTTTAGCCACCTGCGTTCCTACATAAAGTCCTTCAACAAAACCACCTGCAATAGCCAACAGAGCAATATTGCTTTGTTCGTTATCTTTAAATGACTCGTTAGAGTTAAGGAAAATATCAGAGATCATATACAATAATGAATCCTGGTTGCTGCTATTTTTTCTCAGGCGATCAATTGTTTCACCGGCAAATGCTCCTGATGAACCTAATGCATCAGCTAATTTTTTAGAACATTCCAAAAAGTTCATACACTCCTGAGTTTGTCCAAAAATTGCTGAATAACTCATGTCAGCACCGTACACTCCAAGGTTAAGTGCCTTAGAAGAAGTAGTAGAGTATTTAGAAACGTTATCTTTTGAATTTAACACTTTTAGGTCGTAAGTGGCACCTGCTCTTTTAAGCATTTTGCCTAACTGAATAGGAGAAGGAATAGAATAGAAAACATTTTTACCTCCTGTTGCATTAGCAGAAGAATCTACTGTTGCTGTTGTATCTTTAGTTTCACCACCTTCACCATCCTGATCGGACCCACCGCAGCTTGCTAAAAAAGTTACTGAAGAAAGCACTAAAATGCTCTTAAGAATATGCTTGTTAACAGTTTTAAGTGTCATATTGATAATGATGTTTAAGGTTTTGTTAATCTGTTTGTCAAATATAGAATTAATTTTAGACAATACTATGGTTATTTCATTTAAAATCTGCTCAGAATACACGTTTTGAGGGCTTAAATAGGATTTAACAATTACATAATTAATATCTTTATAGAATATTTTTTAAGGCTAAATGGACGATCACAAAGACTATATTAATAAGCTGAGGACTGAATTTTTAGCTGGACAACTCGACGAGTCTTCTGCAGATAAAAACGCGATTGCTCAATTTGAAAAATGGTTCAAAGATGTGGTAGATCAGAAAATTCCTGACGGAAATGCTGCAGTGCTGTCTACTGTTTCTGCAGAGGGGAGGCCGTCAGCCAGGATATTGTTACTAAGAGGCTTCGATGACAATGGTTTTGTTTTTTATACCAATTACGATAGTCGTAAGGGAAAAGAGATGGAGAAAAATCCATATGTGGCCCTGACTTTTTTTTGGCAATCATTGGAAAGGCAGATAAGGATAGAAGGAAGAGTTGAAAAACAAACTGAAGCAGATTCTGATGATTATTTTAACCGGAGGCCCAAAGGAAGCAGGTTGGGGGCATGGGCATCACCGCAAAGCAATGTTATTCCGGACAGGAGTTTTTTAGATAATAAATTAAATGAAGTTGAAAATAAATTTCCGGGAGAAAATGTACCAAGACCTGAATTCTGGGGTGGCTATATTCTTAAACCAATTACAATAGAATTCTGGCAGGGCCGCGCCAGCCGCTTACATGACAGGTTGCTGTATACTCAAATTGGGAATGGCTCCTGGAAAATAGAGCGCCTTGCTCCGTAATTATTATTTACTTCATGAACTATTTCGAAAAGTTTGGTTATGTCTCTCCAAGACTTAGTGTTGACCCTTCTGCTGACTTATTTCTATCAGTTGTAATTCCCTGTTATAACGAGCCCTCAGTATTAAGATCACTTCAATCGTTGTTTGATTGCGACGCTCCGAAAAAGAATGTTGAGGTAATTGTTGTGGTCAATGGTGCGGAGACTTCTTTAGATGAGGTTCGTTTGCAGAATAAAAGATCAGTTGAAGAAATTCATAATTGGAAAAATAATAAAAAACGAAGAGGGTTTGATGTACATGTTATTGAAGTTGATGATATGCCTGACAAGCATGCTGGCGTAGGCCTTGCCCGCAAAATAGGAATGGATGAAGCAGCTTATCGTTTTAATAAAATAAATGTTGATGGTGTAATCGTTTGTTACGATGCTGATTGTACCTGTGATAAAAATTACCTGATCGAAATAGAAAAACAGTTTTTGGATAAAAATGTTAATGCAGCCTCAATATATTTTGAACATCCACTATCGGGCGATGAGCATGATAAAACGATTTATAATGCCATCGTTGATTATGAATTATTCCTGAGGTATTACATTGAAGGCTTGCGTTATGCAGGATATCCTTATGCCTTTCATACCATAGGGTCGAGTATGGCAGTAAGGAATTCTGTGTATCAAAAGCAAGGTGGGATGAATAAAAGAAAAGCCGGAGAGGATTTTTATTTTTTGCATAAAGTAATTCCATTGGGAAATTTTATTGATATCAATGATACGCGTGTGATTCCTTCACCCCGCCCTAGCGATCGTGTTCCATTTGGCACCGGGAGGGCGGTAAATAAATGGCTGGAGAAAAAAGAAGAAGATTTTAAATCGTATTCTCCGGAAATATTTAAAGAATTAAAAAAGTTCTTTGAAATGGTTCCGATTTTATATGAAAATGGAGTAGAGGTATATGGCTCATTACCCTCTTCAGTAAAGTCATTTATCACATTACCTGATTTCAAAAATAAATTAGAGGAGATAAAACGTAACAGTACAACCTACGAATCATTTGTAAAGCGTTTTTATACATGGTGGGATGGATTCATCGTATTAAAATTTGTTCATTTTTCCCGCGATAATTTTTATCCCGATGTTCCACTTGCCGGATCTGTAGCGGTTCTATTAAGTAGGAGTGAAGCTACTGCCAACGATTTATTATTGGCACTTAGAGGTATACAAAGAAAAAGTCCGCTTGCGGCGGACTTTTATCAAAGATAATTTTACAATCTTATTTTTTAGCAGCTTTTTTGACTGGAGCTTTCTTAGCTGGAGCTTTCTTAGCTTCTCCACCTTCAGATTTTGCTTTGGCTTTTACTTCGCCTGATTTTTTCTTTTTTTTAGGTCTGGTTACACCATAAGAACCCATAAATATTTTTCCTTTTTTTGTTTTTTTGTCACCTTTTCCCATGAGTGATTTGTTTTTTAGTTGCCGCAAATGTATGAAAAATACTATTACGGTTGAAAAATGTTATTTCTTAGTCAAAAGATCGTTGAGCTGAGTATTGATAATTTTATTTACCTCATCGTGTTTTGAAAAGACCATAAAGTGTCTTCCATCTTTTATTATTGCATCAGGCTGCGTGAATCGGATGGGTAGGATCTTGTCCTCGGTGCCGTGAATATGAAAAATGTTTGCCGGTTTTTCTTCATTTCTCCAATGAAGAATGACATTAATGGCCCATTTTAAATATACTTCATCAGTATCCTCGAGGATTTGCGCTAGTAAATTTTTCTCCTCAATTGTTTTTGCTCCGAATAACCAAAATGTAAAATAATTTTTGAATTTTAATATTCTTGTCGGAATTATCTTGTTGATCCCAAGGCCTCCTATTAATTTGAAATACCATGGGATTTGTTTGTTTGATGACGCACTTGAAATTATTATTGATTTAACCGGTGTAAGAACTTTTGTTAATTCACAAGCCACTATTCCTCCGAAAGAAAGTCCTATTAAAACAAATGGCCTTAATGTGTCTATTCTTTCTGCGAGTCGTAACGAATAGTTGGTTAATGTTTCGTTTTTAATAGGAAGTATCCAGTCAATATGAATTGTGTTGAAAGAGGCCGGGAGAATTATCTTTTGAAAAGCTCTTTTGTCTGCACCAAGGCCGCTTATGAAATATACATTCAAAATTGTTTATTTAAATGTTATTAGTTTCCCTTTTGTCTCCAATAGTGTTTTGGCTTCAGCCCAATCAGGTATCGCTGAGGTTTCATATGTATATACTCTTAGCTCGGATGCAATACTTGTGGTATGTTTCATGGCTTCCATGTGCGCGCCGCTGTGCGCGAATCTTTTAATGTCTTCTAAACTTTCCCAGGCTGATAACGTATAATGGAGTAGTCCTATTCCTCTTTTCCTGAATTCGACCAATCCCTTTTCTTTTTTCGTTTGCTTTATTATTGCTAATGCATGTTGTGAAAGCTTGAAAAAACTCCACCAATGCTTTAATTTAATAGAAGTGATTGTGATATACATGATTTTTTTATCTGATGAGTGTAATGTTGCCTTTCCTTTGGATCGTTTCTCCGTCTAAAGTAATTGCATTGAATGTGTATGCGTAAATTCCTGAATTTACTTTTTGAGATTTAAAAGTACCGTCCCAGCCTTTGCTGAGGTCATCATTTTCGAAAATTTTTTCTCCCCATCGATTAAATATCATAAAAGAAAAAGTTTTGATCCCCTTTCCATAAATGTAGAATATTTCATTTTGTCCGTCACTATTAGGTGAGAAAACGTTGGGTATAAAAATATCCTTACACACTTTATCCGCAGTTATAGTTTGGGTGATTGAATCTTTTCCGCAAGGTGTTGTTACGACTAGTTTAATATTGTATGTGCCAAGACTATTATAAACAATTCCCGTAGGGTTTTGCATTGAAGAAGAAGATGGGGTTGCACCAGGGAATGTCCACGCAAATGATTGGCCGGTATTATCACATGAAATAACCGATGATGTAAAACTTAATTGATCTCCAAGACAAAAATTAGTTTGATCCTGTATAATATCAAGTGCAGTTGGATATGCACCACAGGTGATACCGCAGAACTGTGCAACAAAAGCATCGAACTGGCCTCCACCATAACTTACTTGCTGCGCTCCGCTTGTGACAGGGAAGCTGCCTGGAGTTTGCCCGGTGAGGTAAACATAATTGCCTGATACAGCTATTTGCCTTCCGCCATCTTCTTCATCATGTTTAAAACCTCCGAGGTATGTAGCACATAATTGTTGTCCTGATGGATCAAGTTTAAAAATAAAAGAGTCTTCTCTGTCAAATACAGCGGAAGCGCCTGAGTTTGCGGTCTGATAGGCGCATGTTGTAACAGGAAAATCTATTCCATATGTTGATCCGGAAACAAAAATATTATCATTGTTATCAACTGCGATTCCATACCCGAAATCCTGACTAACACCGCCGTAATATGTGGTCCAGGAAACATTTCCGGAAGAATTAAATTTTGCAACAAAGGCATCTGAAGCTGCTGCGTATGCAGGCTGAAATGTTCCAGCGGTAGCCGGTAAATTATTTGAGTTAGTTTGTCCGGCAATTATGAAGTTGTTATTCTGGTCTGTTGCTATTGCCGCACCGTCATCAAGGTTGTTTCCGCCATAATACGTTGCCCATAACGGATTGCCATTAGGATCAAATTTCATTACAAATGCATCGGTCGAGCCGGCACTTGCTGCCTGGTATGCACCGGCAGTAACAGGAAAATTTGTATTGGCTTGTCCAACTACACCAACATTACCCAGTGCATCTGCTTTTAACATCCTGGCATATTCATCATTTGTACCTCCATAATAAGTGGACCAAATAGGTGTTCCGTTAGGATCAAACTTTGCAACAAAAACATCATTGTTACCAGCATTATTTGTTTGATAAGCTCCTGTTGTAACGGGAAAGGTCAATGAACGTGTTGAACCCGCAATAAAAATATTATTATTTAGATCAGTACAAATGCCATCAGCACCATCGTAATGTTCGCCGCCATAGTAGGTTGCCCAGACTCTGTTGCCTGCAGAATTAAGTTTTAAAACAAAAACGTCTGAAGAAACTCCAACGTTAAGCGCCGGTTGAAACGCTGTTACTGTTGTTGGGAAATTACTTGATACAGTATAGCCGGTAACAACTGCGTTGTCATTATTGTCGGTTGCAATGCACCATCCCAGTTCTGCATTGTTACCGCCAAATAGAGTGGCCCATTGCCTTACTCCCATGCTGTTGAATTTAACAATATAAACATCACTTGTTGCCCCTTTTACTGTTTGAAAAGCACCGGTTGATGTTGGAAAATTATTTGAATATGTCATTCCTGTTACCAGCACATTACCCTGTGAATCGGTTTTAATTCCCTTTCCGAATTCATCATCAATGCCGCCGTAATAAGTTATCCAAGGGTCAATGATAAGAGGAAAGTTTTTGTCATATGCCTCAACTTTTATTTTTACAATATTATTATTTAAAATATATTCTCCTTTAATGTTTACTTTTTTATTATTGATCACTTGGAATATCTCAGGCATATATTCAGTGATATCGCCGATACTGGTTTCTAATTTTAATTTTTTTTCTGCAATGCTGATAGATGTTGCCCCTGTGTATTTTAGTTCAATATTATCAGGGTCACCTCCAGGCTTTACTATAAAATCATATTTCAAGTTTCCTTCTCCGTTTCCATAAAATGAAGCATCTATATTATTATATATCTCACGATAGGTGATTTTATCATAAGTGCGAACGTTTGAAATTCCATTTGGACAATGACCGAGATAATAATTTGTGAAGCCATTTGAAATCCCATCTGTGGAAACAGAATTTATTTTGTTGGCATTTTCAAACTCCATATCAATGCGGTGCAGGTTTACTATTGCGCTGTCAGGGTTCGGCTCCGGTTCGGTGTAGTATTGTGTTTTGCTTATTACATAACTTATTCCCGAATTACGTAGATAGATTTTGCAGAGTTTGTCGGAACCCTGAAACAGAATGTCATTTCTCAGGTTTCCGCTCATGTCTGCAACCTGACCTTTGTTTTCTGTGAAGGAGACCTGCGCAGGTTGGTCAAAATAAATGTTTTTTTCCTGTGATACCATGCAGGTTGGTAACAAGAAAATAAATATTAGGATACGATAGTAAAGTGATCTAATACCGGCCATTCTAGTGTATGAAAATACGCAATTATAGTTTAAGAAATTACTACCAGGGGGGCAACAATGAAGTAAATATACGAACTACTTTATTAAAGTAATGTTTCCTTTTTTTATTATTTCCTCGTTGTTTTTTAATGTAGCTATGAATGTATAATAAAATACAGCGCTATTTTGTTCAGTCCCTTTGTATTTGCCATCCCAGGTTTGTTGAATATTATCGCTTGTAAATACAGTTTCACCCCAGCGATCATAAATGGTGATTTTCATTTTTTTTATACAATCCCCCCAAATTTTAAACACATCATTTTGACCATCTTCGTTAGGTGAAAAGGCCGTTGGAACAAATAGTTCATCGCAGGCGATATCAATTGTAACTGTAATTGAATCAAGGCTGGTGCATCCGTTGACATCTGTTACAAGTAAATAATATTTTGTGGTTTGTGTTGGGCTTGCTGTTGGACCAGCACATGTAACACAACTTAAACCTGCAGAAGGATACCATAAATAATTTCCAGTGCCTGCGCCAGAGAGTGTAATACTTTGTCCAACTGCAATAGTTGCATTGGTTCCTGCATTTGCTGTAGGGTTATTGTTGACTACAATTTTTGCAGAATCAACATCAGAGCAATTTCCATTGGAAACGGTAACGGTATAGGGTGTTGTGAGCAACGGATTTAAATTCAGGTTTGCATTGGTAGATCCATTGCTCCATGAATAGGCTGCCCCTCCGGAAGCGTTTAATACGGCATTTTCTCCTCTGCAAATAGTATCATTTGGTCCTGCATCAGCAACAGGAACAAGGTTAACTATAACGCTGATTAAAGTATCTGTTGAACATCCCGCGGTATTCGTAACTGTTACGCTATAGGGAGTTGAGGTTGTGGGTTGAATGGTTATTGTTGATGTAGTAGCGCCTGTGTTCCATGAATATGAACCACCACCAGTTGCGCTGAGCACACTTGAATCGCCCGTGCAAATATTATTGTTCCCGGTTAAACTTACCACTGGTGAAATAATATTTATATAATTTGTTTTTATAACAGAGTCCTTTTTGCAATAAGTAGTTAATAGTAATTTCACATCATGCCCGCCAGGTGAGGAAAAGCTGACTGTTGGTTCCGCAGCGCTCGAAGTAGCTGGAGTTCCACCTGAAAATGTCCAGAAAAACCGGTAACCAATAGTATCGCATGAGTTATTTACGGACGGAATAAATTGAAGTGGATAATTGCTGCAAACATTATTGGTGTCTGATGAAAAATCCAATCCTAAATTTTGCGACTCACATAAATTGATACATAATTGATCAATGAAAGCATCACTCATATAAGAAGTGCCTCCGCTAAAAGCTGTTTGATAGGCATTAGAAGTTACGGGGTAGCTTCCATTTCTTGACATGCCTGTCAGATACAAATTATTTCTATGAATGCTAATTGCTTTTGCTCCATAAGGAGTTGTCTCGCCACCACTTTCTTCCTCTTCAGTTCCACCAAGATATGTCAAGCAGCGTTGATTTCCGCTGCTGTCATATTTTGCAATGTACTGATCTTCATTGGAGGTGGATGGGGATGGACCACCACCGAAATTAGTTTGATAAGCACAGGAAGTGGCAGGATAATTGGCGGGCCCTCCATCTTCAATATCACCATAGACATAAGCATTGTTGTTTCGGTCGACTGCAACACTCCATGCAAATTCAGAATTACTTCCTCCGATATAAGTTCCCCATTTTAATACTCCTCCTCCAGAGAATTTTGCAAGGAAACCATCGCCAACCATTGAAACTATTGGAGGTGGTCCACCATAAGTATTTTGAAATGCACCCGCGGTTGCTATGGCATTTGAAGAAGTTGTGGTTCCTAAAATATAAACATTACCTGCGGCATCAGTTGCAATAGCGGTTCCATATTCAATTTCTAATCCTCCGTAATAAGTGCCCCAGACTTCTGCACCACTTGCATCAAACTTGCAAAGAAACATATCATAATAAGATCCCCCATGTGTCATTTGGTGTCCAAGCAATGTTGGAAAATTTGTACACTGGGTATATCCTGCTATATAGATGCATAAGCTCACCGGATCATAAGCAATTCCTGCCGGGACTTCTTCATTGTTGTCCGGTCCTCCTCCAACATAAGTACCCCATATACGTGTGCCATTTGATGTAAACTTTACAATAAAAACATCTTTGTTTCCCAGAAGGTTTGCCTGAAAAGCTCCGGCTGTTGAAATGGCATTGGATGAAGATGTTTGTCCGTATAAATAAATATTATTTCCATCACTGGTAACATCCGAGCCAATAGCTCCATTGAATCCTCCGTAACGGGTAGCGAAAAGTCTTGCACCTAACGGGTCCAGCTTAATAAGGAAACCATCGCCGACCCCACCTGCCGTTGCCTGGTGAACGACATTTGCACCCGCTGAACCCGTAGGAAAATTAGCAGAGTATGTTGTTCCGCATACCAATATATTTCCAGTTGCATCTGTACTTATTCCCTGGCCATTTTCTCCACCCGATCCGCCATAGTAAGTTGCCCATGAAAGTATTCCGGAGCTTGTCATTTTTGCAATAAAGGCATCCGATATTCCCGAAATTGCACCTTGAAAAGCACCAAGTACAGGGAAATTATTTGATGAAGTGTTCCCTGTAAAAAGTACATTCCCTGAGGGGTCGTTGGTTACCGATGTGCCATGATCATCACTTGTACCACCGAAGTAGGAAAGCCATGGGTCAATGATTAGAGGAAAAGAAGTTTCAAAGTTTGAAAGTTCAAAGTTTAAAGTTGTGCCGTTTAAATTATATGCGGCTTTTACATCAATAATTTTTCCGTTAATATTTTGATACACTTTTGGCATTGATTCAATCATATTTCCAAGTGAACATTCTACTTTTAATTTTTCGTTATCCAGGACCAGATTGTTTGCACCCGAGTAAGATATCTTAATATCATTAGGATTTCCTCCGGGTCTTACAACAATATCGTATTTTAATCCATGTTCTTTCCCGCCGTAAAAAACAACATCTATATTCTTGTAAATATTTTTATAAACAACTCTGTTGAATGCATGAACATTGGTTATGCCATTAGGACAATGTTCATAGTAATAATTAAAATAACCTTCTGTTTGTTCTGAGGTCATAATTTGTGCATTGGGATTGCCACCGACAAAATTCATATCCACTCGGTGCGTGAATAGTGTTGACGTGTCGGGTGTAGTTTGCTTCACAGAAGAAAAATTGTCCTTCTTCTCTTTAACAAAACCACTTGATTTATGCATCACATAGCTAATGCCACACTTTCGTAAAAAAATATTCATTCCTTTCCCTTGTCCCATAAAAAGAATGTCGGGTCGCAGGTGTTTTTCTACATCTATAATTTGTCCTTTATTCTCAATGAATTGCATACCGTTTCCACGAAGTTCGGAGAAGGGATTATTTTCAATTTCAGCTAAGAGCAAAAAAGGAAATAATGCAAAAATAAATGGAAGAAATTTGCGTTTACTCAACATTAGAATAAAGATAATCTACTTGTTTGATAGAGCAAAACTCAAAAGGATCTATTCTCAAAAACCTGACTTTAAACAATTCGATCAAAGTAATTAACTTTTAAAAGTTAATATCCTCTTTAAAGCCTCAAAAAACAAGCTTTCTTAATGGATATATTAGCACGATATTATTTAGGGATATTATGTTTAAAAAGTCCTTTCCGTTTCAGCAGCAACTCGATCATAAAGATTGCGGTCCTACTTGCGTCTCTATGATCAGCAAGTTTTACGGAAAAGCATATTCTATGCCTTTCCTTCGAGAGCGCGCTTATATCACTCGCGACGGGGTTAATCTCTTGGGTATAAGCGATCTTGCAGAGGCTATAGGATTTCGGACATTAGGAGTTCGGGTAACGTTTGAGCAGTTGGAAGAACAATTACCGCTTCCATGTATAGCTCACTGGAGATTAAATCACTTCATTGTAATTTATAAAATTAAAAAAGGGAAAGTTTATGTCGCGGACCCCGCGCATGGCCTGATCACCTATACTGTTGAGGAGTTTAAAAAGAGCTGGGTGAGTTTACCTGGTGAGCAGGGTGTGTTGCTGTTGATGGAGCCAACTCCTGAGTTTATGGAGAAGGAAGAGGGGACAACTGCAAAAATTAATAAGACAGGATTCCGTTTTCTTTTTAAATACTTATTCAGGTACAAAAGATATATCATTCAGCTTTTTATCGGACTGCTTGTTGGTACGGTATTGCAATTGATACTTCCATTTTTAACGCAATCACTTGTAGATTTTGGTATAGCCAACCAGAACATTGGTTTCGTTTATGTTGTACTTATTGCACAGCTTGTCATTACTTTCAGTTCGGCTTCTGTTGAGTTTATCCGAAGCTGGATATTGCTGCATATTTCAACAAGGATAAATATTTCCATTGTATCAGATTTTTTGATCAAGCTAATGAAACTTCCCATTTCGTATTTCGATGCGAAAATGACGGGAGACATCATGCAGCGTATTAATGATCACAGCAGGATAGAGCAGTTTATGACCGGCTCAACATTGAATACGCTGTTTTCACTGATAAACTTTGTAGTGTTTGGTGTTATCATGGCGATATACAGCATGAAGATACTCGTCATATTCATGATTGGCAGTGCGCTGTATGCGGTGTGGATATTACTATTCCTTAAGATCAGAAAAGAACTGGATTACAAACGTTTTAGCCAGATGTCGGATAATCAAAGCAATATTATCCAGCTTATCTCCGGTATGCAGGAGATAAAACTGAACAATTGCGAGAAACAAAAGCGTTGGGAGTGGGAAAATATACAAGCACGTTTATTTAAACTGAGCGTAAAAGGCTTAACCGTTGGACAATACCAACAGGCAGGATCATTGCTTATTAACGAATTGAAGAATATTATCATAAGTTTCTTATCGGCCAAAGAGGTTATTGAAGGCAATATGACACTTGGTATGATGATGTCCATATCATATATTTTAGGACAGCTTAATTTGCCCATTAACCAGCTGATCGGTTTTATTCAATCCGCGCAGGATGCTAAAATAAGCCTGGAGCGTTTAAGTGAGATCCATAATAAGGACGATGAAGAAAATCCTGAACAGCAGATAAATAATTTTTTGCCTGAGAATAAAAATCTTTCACTCCACAACGTTTCATTTCAATATGAAGGAAAGCATTCTGAAATGGTTTTGAAAGATATTAATGTTACTATTCCACAAGGAAAAGTAACAGCGATTGTTGGCACCAGCGGCAGCGGAAAAACAACCTTGCTAAAATTATTATTAAAATTTTATCCACCTGCAAGCGGAGACGTTAAAGTTGGAGACATCAATCTTCAGAATTTCAGCAGCAGCATGTGGAGAAAAAAATGCGGTGTGGTAATGCAGGATGGTTTTATTTTTTCTGACACCATTGCAAAAAATATTGCAGTTGGAGATGAGTTTGTTGATCGTGAACGTTTGATGTGGGCCGTGAAAGTGGCAAATATACAGGAGTTCATAGAGGGTTTACCAATGGCATATAACCAAAAAATTGGTGCCGATGGACATGGTTTGAGTATGGGACAAAGGCAAAGGATTCTGATAGCGCGCTCTGTTTATAAAAATCCTGATTACATATTTTTTGACGAGGCCACGAATTCACTCGATGCGAATAATGAAAAGGTGATCATGCAAAACCTGGATGAATTTTTTAAAGGAAAAACGGTTGTTGTTGTGGCACATAGGTTAAGCACGGTGAAAAAAGCCGATCAGATAATCGTTTTGGAAAAAGGTGATATGATTGAGAAAGGCACACATGAGGAATTAGTAAAATTGAGAGGAGCGTATTACAACCTTGTTAAAAATCAGTTAGAGCTTGGTAATTAATAATGCCGGAAGATAATAACATACAAAAGTTGGAAGTTGAGGACAGGCGTCTCGAAGTAAGGAGCGAGCCTGTCCAGGAATTACTTGCAAGCACCCCCAGCTGGATAGTCAGGGCGGGGATCACCGTGATATTTGCTATTATAGTGTTGTTACTCTTGTTGACATGGTTTATAAAATACCCTGATATTGTTTCGTCACAAATTGTAGTTACGGACGCAAATCCTCCGGCGAGTATAATTGCAAGGGCTGGTGGTAAAATTGAAGAGTTCAATGTAACTGCAAACCAGCTGGTGAAAAAAGGGGATTATCTGGGATATATTCAGAATGTAGCAAGCATTACGGATGTAGTTAAATTAAAAATTCAGCTGGAGGATTTTTTACCTGTGCTGGAGAAGCCACAGCTTTATTCAACTGTTCATATTGATACTAACCTTTCTTTAGGCGAACTGCAAACAGAGCATTCTAATTTTCTTCGTTTTTATTTCGAGAGTGTTGATATGTATGCGAATGATTATTACAATCAGAAAATCGCAGCGATCCAGAATCAAATTAGTATTTATTATACGATCAATGAAAAGCTTGCCAATCAAAAAAATATTTTGGCGGAAGATTTTGGTGTGACCGAAAAATTATATGATAAGGATCAACAGCTATATAAAAACAAGGCGGTAAGCGAGGTGGAATTTTTAAATAGACAATCCGGCTTTTTTCAGAAAAAATCTTCTTTTGAAGGTGTGGCCATAAGTCTTATCAATAATAATCTCCAGTTGGCCGAATACAGAAAAACTATTCTTGATCTGAGGCAGCAGGAAATGGAAACAAAGAGAAATCTTCTTATTTCTATTCGCGATGCGTATCACAGATTATACAGCCAGATTGAGATATGGGAGCAGAATTATGTTTTTGTAGCACCTAAAGACGGGCGGGCTTCCTTCTTTAAATTCTGGAGCAAGGATCAAAATGTTAATCCTAATGAGGAGATCATGACCATTGTTGGGGACTCGAGCAGGCTTGTAGGTAAATTGTTATTGCCTGCAATGGGGTCAGGGAAAGTGAAAGTAGGGCAGACTGTTCGTGTGAAATTTGATGGTTATTCTCATACAGAGTACGGAGTAGTAGAGGGAACAGTTGTTTCTATTTCTCCGATACCACGCAATGGCCAATACTCAATTGATGTGGAGTTTCCTGATGGTTTATACACTTCGTATAGAAAGCAGTTGGCATACAAACAAGAGATGCAGGGTACAGCGGATATTATTACCGATGACCTGCGTTTGTTCCAGCGTATATTTAATCAGATACGGTCGTTGTTGGATAATTTGAAATAGTCGCCCCACAAAATCAGTCTTCCACGTGTAGCATATGAAGCAGCCTATGCGCAATCGGAGAAAAGAAGATTGCGACTGTACTGAGGAAAACAATACCACTGAACAAGGCATAAAACGATGCAAATAATTTTGCTGAACTCGTCACCATTGGATTCACCGGCCCCATACCCGTAAGTATCATAGAAGCATTGTAAAAGCTATCTATCCAGGAAAGCCCTCCATAATATTCGTAACCCAACGTTCCTATCAAAACGGAAAAAATAATTAATGATAGTGCGATTACGGTAAAGCGTACTTGTCGTATCGCAAATTCTTTTGTAGGGAGGATGTTTTTATTGTGTTTCATGAATGCTTTATTCTGATCTGTTCTTTTTCATTTAGCATAAATTCACAACCCGAAATATTTCTTCCAACTTCTAACTCCCCACTTCGAACTTCTTCATCACGTCTTCTGTTTTTTCTTCTTAGCTGCAGGAAATAATATATTATTAAGTATTAATCTGTAGCCCGGAGAATTTGGGTGCAGACTAAGATCAGTAGGAGGATCCTCCACGCGGTGCTGGTAATCTTCCGGATCATGGCCACTGTAAAAAGTAAACGTTCCTTTTCCGAATTCGCCATGGATATAGCGCGCTTCATTTGCTGCTTTGTTCTCTCCTAATATTAATACGTTGGATTTGATAAAACTTTTTTCAAATGCAACCGTTTGTCCCCAAAAACCTTTGATCAGTGTTTCGTGGTTCTGACAAAGCATAGTAGGAACGGGATCCCATTTCGCTGAGAACTCAAACAATGTGAATTTATCATTCTCTTTTGTGATACCGTGTTTTGCACTTCTTGAATTATATGTATCAATATTTGATTTTGCATACTCATAAGGATTAGCGCTCGCCGTAAATTTTTGGAAAGCAAATGTTTTTGTAAAATCTAATTTTGAATTCATGTTTGGATCGGCTCCATCACCATCAAACATGCTTTCACAAATATCAACTCCTTCTGCCGCCAATGCTATATCATACGAATCGGGTGCAGAGCACATAGCAAATAAAAATCCTCCGCCTGTTGTAAAGTCTCTTATCTTTTTTGCTACCGCCAGTTTCATTTCCGATACTTTATTAAAACCTAATTGTCTTGCACTGGCTTCTAACACCCTTACCTGTTCCTGGTACCATCCGGCATTGTGATATGCAGAGTAAAATCTTCCGTATTGCCCGGTAAAATCTTCATGATGTAAATGCAGCCAATCGTATTGCAATAGCTTATCACCTATGATTTCTTCATCGTAAATAACTTCATAAGGAATTTCTGCATAGGTAAGTACCAATGTTACCGCATCATCCCAGGGTTGTTTTGTTTTTGGTGAGTATACTGCAACTTTGGGAGCCTTCTCCAGTTTCACATCATCCATGTTCACTTCCGGGTTGGAAATCTCCGAAAGTATAGCGTTTGCTTTTGCATCGGCTATTACTTCAAACGTAACACCTCGTATTAAACATTCTTTTTCAAATTCTTTTGTGTAAGGGAACATAAAGCTGCCGCCCCTGTAATTGAGCAACCAATGGGCTTCCACTTCATTATTTATTACCCAATAAGTAATGCCATAAGCTTTTAAATGATTTTTCTGTGTCTCATCCATCGGTAACAGGATACTCGTGGCCCTAGAGACAAAAAAACTACTGATGAAAAATACAAATAACAGCTTAAAGCGCATACACTAATTTACGGCTTTATAAGGAGATTATTGTGTTAATAATTCTTAAAAAAGAATACGTGGTTTATTTCGCGCAGAGGCGCAGAGCTCGCGGAGTCCTAAGTTTTCTCTGCGTTCTTTGCGTCTCTGCGAGAGAAAAAATTAAAACGGAGGAATGTCCTCTTCAATATCATTCATCTTAGATCCGCGAATGATCGTATTTCCAAAATCATCAGAAGGTGTTAAGCCTTGTGAAGGATTATATCCTTTATCGCCATTGTTTGGTGCAGAATCCAAATCAACGAATTTAGCGAGCCTGTCTATAAAGCGAAGTGGAACATTTTCAAGTGGACCGTTACGGTGTTTTGCAATAATAATCTCTGCTACATCTGGCGGCATATCCGGATCGCTTCCATCCATTCCGTAATAATTAGGACGGTAAATAAATGTTACCATATCCGCATCCTGCTCTATAGCACCCGATTCCCTAAGGTCGGAGAGCTGAGGCCTTTTATCGCCGCCTCGCGTTTCCACCGCACGACTCAACTGTGAAAGTGCAATTACAGGAACGTTCAATTCTTTAGCCAAACTTTTTAATGACCTGGAAATAGTACTGATCTCCTGCTCACGATTTCCCCTATTATCACCACCTGCAGTCATCAATTGTAAATAATCGATGATGATCAGTTCAACACCATGATTTTCTTTTAACCTTCTTGCTTTCGCTCTTAATTCGAATATAGATAGGGCAGGAGTATCATCAATAAACAATGGCGCTTCGGAAAGCCTGCCGATCTTAGCGTTGAGCTGCTGGAACTCATGCTCTTCCAATTGTCCTTTTCTTAATTTATCTGAAGAGAGTTCTGTTTCACTAGCAATGAGCCTGTTCACCAATTGTAATGACGACATCTCCAATGAAAAAACAGCAACAGGTCTTTTAAAGTCGACCGCTGCATTGCGCGCAACCGTTAATACAAAGGCTGTTTTACCCATACCGGGGCGAGCAGCCATAATAATAAGATCGGATTTTTGCCAGCCCGCTGTAACGCGGTCAAGCGCGGTAAAACCAGATTGTACTCCGGAAATCCCGGTATCATTGGCACGTGCGATCTCAATTTGTTTGATCGCCTGCCCGATAAGGGAACTCATTTTATCGTAGTCCTTACGGATATTGCCTTGTACAATGGCGTAAAGATTTTTCTCTGCTGTATCTAACAGGTCAAATACATCTGATGTGTCTTCGTATGCATTGCGAATTACTTCGGTAGACATACGTATCAATTCACGCTGAATAAATTTCTGAACGATAATACGTGCATGGTATTCAACGTGTGCTGCTGATGCAACACGATTAGTAAGTTGTGTAATATAATAAGGCCCGCCAACCAGGTCAAGTTCTCCGCTTTGCTTTAATTCATTGGTAACAGTTAAAATATCTACAGGCTGCGATTTACTAAACAACCTTCTTATGGCATCAAAAATGCGATGGTGCTCTTCTTTATAAAAACTTTCGGGCTGCAGAATATCAATTACATTGGTAAGCGCATCTTTCTCCAGCATTATGGCTCCCAGCACTGCTTCTTCAAGATCAACTGCTTGTGGCTGTAATTTCCCATGTTCGGCCAACTGACCCACTGTACTCACTCTTGCCCTTCTTTTCGCGGCATCTTTTAATCTTGCATCATTATCACTCATGCTGCAAAGATACTCAAACAAAATCGCGCTTTGGGGCTATGCTTATGAACAATAATAAGGGTTTTGCGGGTATACTTAAAGTATTACTTTAATTGGATGAACCCGCTTTTATTGTAGATTTGATTTGGTTAACAAGATATTAAATGACTAGTAACAGGCTGCTGTTTATATCGGTGCTTTTGATAAGTTGTCTTTTTTCCTGCAAAAAAGACAAGAGCGATGACGTTGATCCTGTTATTACAATAAGTACACCCACCGATGGTCAGGCATTTAACGTGTTGGATTTTATTACGGTCAGCGCAGATGTAAGCGACGATCAGCAACTCTCTTCTATTTCCGTTTGTGTATTAGATGATCACTATATGCCTGTACAAAATGCAGTCGAAGTAACTGTGGGCAGTAAAAAGAGTATGACTTTTACGAAATCCTATCAGTTATACGATATACGTTTAGAATCGGGAATTTATTTTATCTGGGTTGCCGCATCAGATGGGAAAAATATAGCCAATGCATACCAACGCATTGATGTTACCGCCGTACCTAAAAAATTAAAAGGTATTTATGCTCTTGCAAAATCGTCGTCTGTTTATACCAGCGTAACTAAAATAGACAGTGCCTACAATGTTATTCCAATAGGGAACTATATTTCTGATTACGGCGGTTCATCTATTTCTGCATACGAACAGTCATTGTTTTTTAGTGGATACAATACCGGTGATACAAAGGCAATTGATGTTGAAAACGGTTCTGTAAAATGGGCAGTTCCATATCCGCTTGGGCCAGCGCCGCATTGCCAGGATAATTATTATGCCAACAGGATAACATATGTCTCTTATCGTTCGGGAGCCATAAGCGGTTATAATGAAAGCGCAATCAATTATTTTTCTGCTAGTGCGGTAAGTGGCTATTATCCGGAGAAAATTTTCAGGCACAATACTTATATGTTAAGTGAACAAAGATCATTGACAACCGGTATACCACAACTGGTGGTGTATTTGTCGACCGGTGTTGCAATACAACAGCAAAGTTTAGCGCAGGATGTTGTTGCCATGTTTAAAAGAACAAATAACGAAACATTTGTATTTGGGAACGATGCCACAAACCACAGTGCAATGGAGATTTATGATATAAGTGGAAATTCTTTTTGGTCACCGCATGCCATGCCTGCAAATAAATTGTTGTCGGTGGAGCAGGTAGATACTAATACGTACATTTTAGGTTTCGATAATAATACCATTTACAAATACACGTATCATAATAATTCTTTACTGAGTTATTTAACAGGCGTAAAACCGGTTTGTATGCGCTATAACGAAGTTGATAATGAAATGATCATCGCGGATGATACCAAGGTATGGTGTTATGATTTTCCTTCTGTTACGTTTAAAAATTCCGCATCGCTGAGCGACAGTATTCGCAGTATACAATTGTTGTACAACAGGTAGGTTTCTAAAATGAAGTAAATTCTATCCGGTAAAACTCAGATTAAAAATTTATAAAGAGTTTTTGCAATGTACTAACGGTTTGCGGCTAAAATCAGGCGGGCTTAAAATGCACGTCTGCGTCAACCGCTATAATGTAAACCCGCCCGACCGCTGACGCTAGTCAGGCGGGCGGGTTAAATGTACAAAAGTTAATTTAGGCTTGCCAACACAACTTGCCATGAGCTTGTCGAAGGGATTTTCTGCCTTATAAATTGCAAGCCGCCTGCTCTTCAGCCCGCTTGATTTTAACCACTGTTACCCACCGTTATTTTAATATGTTTTTAGAAGTCTTGACGACCGACAATTGTCATTATCTCAACAACATCCCTGTTAACCCTATAGTATATGCTGTCAGACCCACAGACACATCTACGGTACCCTTTTCTAATAAACTCAACTGATTCAAAAGATAATGGTTGTTTGGCAATAATGTCAAAGTACTCGAAGAAGGTATTGAAATATTTGTCCGCTTGTTTTAGTCCAAACTGCCGAACTCCATAATGATGAATTCTTATTAAGTCCTGTTCAGCGACTTTACTCAATCGATACTTAGCCATTCAATAAAGACTTTGATTGAGCAAGAATGTCCTTCTTAGATTTTGAAGTAAAGCCGCTTTTTTCAGCTTTTTTTAATCTCATTCTAATAAGATCAATCTCTTTTTCTTGATGTCTTGCTTGTCTAACAAGGGCATTTACTAATTCACTCTTACTAGTATATTCTTTGTTGTTAATTTGAGCCTTTAGCCAATCGTCATTAGGCTCAGTAAAAGATATGCTCTGTCTTGCCATGGTATAAAAATTAATGGTGCAATAATGCACCAAATTTACTTATTATTACGGAAAGAAGCAAAATTTGTTTCAGGAGTTTGTAATGGTGGGTAACGTTTTGCGGCTAAAATCAGGCGGGCTTAAAATGCACGTCTGTGTCTACCGCTATAATGTAAATTAAATGTACAAAAGTTTAATGAGGCTTGCCAACACAAATTTCTGCCTTAAAAATTGCAAGCCGCCTGCTCGTCAGCCCGCTTGATTTTAGGTGCTGTTATAGCCAGTTTGAGTTACTCACTCGCTTATTAAGTCTTCCCATGTCTTGGTAGGGTCTATTTCCTTGCTCTTAAGAACAGTTATTACGTCAATCTTCAATAGGTCTGTAGTGAGTTCTTTTATTTTATATTTGATTTTCCACCAATACCAGTAGTCAGCTATTTTTAAACCCTTAAGTTCCAGTGTCAATTCGTCACCATCCATTTTCCAAGTTCCTTCTTTTAATGTAAATGCACCAACTGGGCAATCGCCAAAGTCCTCGGCAACATATTTAACTGTTCCGTTCTCTTGAAAAATGAATACAAAGTCTTTTTCTTCAGTTCGCTTAAATTCTAAATTGCTTTCAGGAAACCAACCTTCCCCCGGAATTAAATCCCAGTTACTCGCTATTTTTTTTACCTTCCTTGTTGTGCTTTGATTACTCAGTGTGTCTTTATTCAAATTTGAATTGGTTGAGTTGTCTATTCTGTTGTTGTAAATGGAATTTGTGTCTACCAGATTTTTGTTTTGGTCTATTGTGTTTGGTCTCTCATCACACGAAAAAAGCGCCAATAAAAAAACAATAATTATTAAATGTTTCATGTCTGCAAATTGGCTATAACTAGTGTATATAGGCAACTCTCAATTTTTATTGCGCCAATACATCCATTTTGGGCGGCTTGGCGCAAGTGCATTTGTAAATGTTTGTAAGTATTTACAAATGATTAGCATTGTTGCTAATTAAAAATAGGACAAACACAACTGTAAAGCAAGCACAAAATGAGAGTAATATCAATGTTTGTTCTAAAAGATACAATCGCATTAGAACAAATACATTGGTACATGCCGATAGCTTAATGTTTATCTTTATTTAAAAGATATTACAGAAAGCTAATCGGTATAAATCTTACATCGGTACTCATTTTAAATTGCATAGTGTTTTATTTTTGGAGTTATCTGTTAGCAGAAACAGACAGCTTAGAGCATCCAGTGTTCCGGAAGTAAGTCCTTGAGTTTTGCGATCCTGTCGTTGTTCAATACAACAGAACATTCAGCATTTGATTTATTTACCTGGAAGATCAATTCTCTACATCTGCCGCAGGGAGGGATAATTCCTTTCTCGCTTACAGCTACTATCATTTCAATTTCGGTCTCCCGTTTTTTAAGCATTTCAGCAATAGCGGCATGCTCTGCGCAAAAACCAATTCCGCAGCCAACATCAATACATATGCCCGTATAAATATTCCCTTTTTTAGTTAAGAGTGCGGCAGCAGCCGAGCCTGCAGTAAAATCGTGTTTGGATAAAGTAAATTCCCCTAAATTTTTTCTTGCATTCTCAGCTAATTCATTTGGCGTCATAGATAGGGAATTATTCTTCCGCAGATACTTCTTCGTTCTCAACCACAACTCCCATAGCACAGAATTTTTCGATGCGCTGGTTTATTCTTTCCTCCGGAGATAATTTAGAAAGTGTCTTAAGCTGTTTTATTATTTCCGCTCTTACATTCGCAAAAGATTGTTCCGGATTGGTATGCGCGCCGCCAAGTGGTTCTTCTATAATACCATCAATTAATCTTTGAGACAACATATCATTCGCTGTAAGCTTAAGGCTTTCAGCAGCTTTTTCTTTGAAGTCCCAGCTTCTCCATAAAATGGATGAGCAAGATTCCGGAGAAATAACAGAATACCAGGTGTTCTCTAACATCAATACCCTGTCGCCAATGCCAATACCTAATGCACCACCTGAAGCGCCTTCGCCAATAATAATACAAATAACAGGTACTTTAAGCTGCGACATTTCTAATAAGTTACGTGCTATCGCTTCGCCTTGTCCTCTTTCTTCCGCCTCAAGTCCGGGATAAGCGCCTGGAGTATCAATAAATGTTATAATTGGTTTGTTGAATTTTTCAGCGAGTTTCATTAGTCTCAATGCCTTGCGATATCCTTCCGGATTAGGCATTCCGAAGTTCCGGAACTGTCTTGTTTTGGTATTGGTACCTTTTTGCTGACCAATTAACATTACGGACATGCCGTCTATATTTCCAAGTCCGCCAACCATTGCTTTATCATCTTTTACTGTACGGTCGCCATGCAGTTCCATGAAGTTTCCACCGGTTAGGGATTCAATATAAGCTAATGTATAAGGTCTGTCGGGATGGCGAGATACCTGCACCCGCTGCCATGCAGTTAAGTTGCTATATATTTCGGTACGGGCAGCTTTTATTTTATTTTCAATTTCTTCAATCGTTTTCGAAACATCTACCTTGCTTTTTTCTCCCGCCTGTTTTACCTTTTCCAACTGCTCAATCAGTTCCTCAACAGGTTTTTCAAATTCTAAAAAGTTCATAGGATAAATTTTATGTTATGACTAAATTAAGAAAATAATACATAAATGGTTCGGATAGATATCCACCATGAAATGATAAACAAAAATCAAAGAAATCAAATCAATTTCGATATTTTTGAAGAATGATCAGTTTCCCGAGCGCAAAAATTAACATCGGATTGAACGTTATTGAAAAACGCAGCGATGGTTTTCACAACATCGAAAGCGTTTTTTATCCTGTGAAATTATGTGATGTATTGGAGGTAATTACGAATGAAAAATCTGTAAAAGGATCTGCTAAGTTGTTTGCAAGCGGAATTACTATTGATGGTAATAACGATGATAATCTATGTATTAAAGCATTTAATTTATTAGCAAAGGATTTTAATTTACCCGCTGCAGATATTTATTTGCACAAAATAATCCCAACAGGTGCAGGTTTAGGAGGAGGATCGGCAGATGCTGCTTTTTTAATCCGCTTGCTGAATGATAAGTATAAATTAGGACTTGACGATGAGGCACTTTGTTCTTATGCAAGTAAAGTTGGAAGCGATTGTACTTTTTTTATTAAAAATAAATCCATGTATGTTGAAGGAAGAGGGGAGAAGTTGAGCGAGATAGATTTATCACTTTCGGGATATAAAATATGGATCATCAAACCTGACTTTCATATGAGTACTCCGGAAGCTTATGCATTGATAAAGGCGAGCGTGCCTGAAAGAAAAATAATTGATATCATTAAAAACGACCCGGTTGAAAAATGGAAAAATAATTTGGTCAATGCTTTTGAAAAGGCGGTAAGCTCAAAACATCCGGTAATAAATCAGGTAAAAGATTTTTTCTATTCTTCTGGTGCTGTTTATTCCTCAATGACTGGCAGCGGCTCGGCAGTGTATGGGTTGTTTAAAGAGTTTCCTGAGAATAAACCTCCTTTCAACAATGTTTTTTCCTGGAGAGGGGAGTTGGGGTAAATTGGTGTTCCTAATTCTTTCCGAATATTTTGTTCCATTCGAAAATCATTTATCTATTTTTTTTCTTCTTGTTACTTTTTTGCTTGATCAAAAAAGCGGCAAAAGTCCAGTGGACTTTTGAGCGGGATATTTGGCAGCTAAAAGTCAATCCCGATGGCTATCGGGACGATCCGTATACGCACCAGCAGACCCGAGCACGGCGGATTTTCGAGCCATCACACCCTAACAAATGACTTATGGGAATCAATAAAAATGAACTAAGCTATAAATTGAAATCAGTAATATTCAATTGAAATCCATTTATAGTTGCATCCAACAATTTTTCGGGATCAATAATACCGGCTTTACCAAAAGTTAGAGATGGCTCTGCAATATCATGTTCTAAGAGTAAAGTCCCATAACCGCCTTCCAGGCCAATGCAATCTGATTTTAAGACGCTTGCCATTAATAATCCTGCTCTTGTTAATATACTTGTTTCACCAACCTGTGCTCCGATAATTACCGGTATTTTTTCTTTTGCACAAAACTCAGCGATCTGCAATGAGTTCAATAGCCCTCCCATTTTTGATACACGCAGGTTAATGATAAAATGCTTTTTGTGTCTGGCAATTTTTTTAAGATCATCAACATGATTAAAGCTTTCGTCAAGAATGATTGGAGTATTTATCTTTTCAGCAAGGGAAATGAGTTCGTCAAGATTTTTGTTTTTCAGTGGCTCTTCCAGGCCGATGATCTCACAATGTATTCCTTTCATATAATCAACAACAGCTGCAATGTTTTCCCATGTATTGTTTGCGTCTAACCTGATTGTACAATTATTATTTATTTTTTTTAAAATAGAAAGTTTTTCATGATCTGTTTCCTTTGCACCGCTGATCTTTATTTTAAAATCGTTAAAGCCCATTTGCAAATGACGCTTTGCTACTTCAGTAAAATATTCAACCGAGCCATCGCCAATAACGGCGGTGTATTTATATTCTCCCGTCAACTCGGGTAAATTCAATAATTTTTCTGCAGAGCAGTAGTTACGTTTCGCGATCAGGTCAATTAATGCAAGTTCTATGGCACACCAGGCGGCATGATTATTTCTGATCAATGTTGATTTTTCATTTAAGAATAATTTTAGCGACTCTATATCACTAACTTCTTTAATGACGTTGTTTTTTATTTGTTCAAAGAAATGAGTAGCAGTGGCAATTGATTCTCCGGTCACATACTCTCTCGGACAGCCTTCTCCATAGCCATAATTGGTGCCATCGTTGGCTTTTACAATAATGCTCTGCGTCACTTTTCTTTCGGCAGAGTTATGTTTAAAACTCAACCTGAAAGGAATTTTTAAATTGATGAGTTCTAAACTTTTAATCATGTTCACTTACAAATTGTTCAAGATCATCTGTTGCGTTCCTTTTATAAAGCAGTAACGTGGTTTTATATTGCCCTTCACTTTTCTTATTAAGCAAGATCTTCTTTTTGATCACTTCAAATGTTCCTTTTTTAAGAATTTTTATCTGAATACACTTTAACCTGTTGCTTGCCCGCTTTTCTTTGTATTCTGTGTTTTGTTTACAAAGTAAAGCATCCAGTTTTTCGGCAATTAAATTTTTGTTAATGATTTCATCCGTTGCCAATTCAAGATAACATTCATAAGTACATGCTTCTTCATTCGCCAGTACCTGTACAAATGCAAAGTTTAAACTCAGTTCACCTAATGCATTCAATAACTGACTTTCATATAATTTTTCACCGGTAATATTACATACGCCTTTTCCCTTCTGGATAAATTTAACGAGCGGACATTTGTTAACGAATCCATCAACTCTTATGATATCGTTCATATCATAACGATACAATCCTGCCGGTGTTGTGACAAAAACATAATACTCTTTGTTTAATTCCAATTCATGCAATAAAATAAAATCCTGCTGTTCGTTTTCCCATTTGCCGCGTTCCACGAATTCAAAAAAGTTGTCTTCGAATGTGGTTAAACCACTTTGCCTCTCTATATTATACGTAACAGTTCCCCTTAATTCACTCGAAAGATAACCGGGATCAATAACAGTTATATTTTCGGGCATTAAAGCAAGTACTGAGCTCAAGGGAATACCGCAGCTTCCGCCTGTCCAGCTGTTCAATAGTTTTATGTGAGGCCAGATATTTTTAAATGTGAGCTTTGACTCGCTTGCAAATATTTTTTCGATTTCGGCAATTCGTTTTTTCGAAGGCTTTAATTTTTTTAATACAGGAGTTACTTTGTCTTTTAAGTTTTCTGGCACTCCCGATACTGTTTCGGATCTAAGATCATTTAAAAGCTCTGTCCTTTTTTCATTTAAGATCTCTATAAGTTTCAGGAATGTAGTTGGGTTAGCGGTTCCAAAATATGTAATGTCTCTGTGCTGCAGGCTCAATAATAGTATGCAATAATATTTTACTTCGTAATCTGTGATCTCAAATACACTATGCGGCACCACATATTTACTCCTTACAAAGAAGGGTATGTTTTTATAAAAGTGACCGGAGGCTGAGCCGATGGGAATATTATTTTCACTTATATCGTCAATCGCAGGGCTCACGATCCCCGTTATTTTTCCGAAAAAGCCTAGTGGCTGTTCTTGATATTGTATATAGGTGGATATTTGCTGGCTTGTTTTTAATCCTTTTAAGGTTTCCTTTGTAACCGGTAATAATTTAGGTTCGGATGATGTACCGCTTGTTCTGTTAAACATTAAAATATTATCGCGTATCAATGCATTATTTTTATTTTTTGCCTGCTCATTGATATATGGGCGCAGCATTTCAAAATCGTGAATGGGTACATGTTTTTTGAAATCTGCATACGAATTTATTTTATCAAACTGGTATTTTTTCCCGAATCCACTTTCCTTATTCCCATTCACAATTTTCATTAACACATTGTGCTGTACTTTGTCACAGTCTTTTGTTCCATTTATAAATTTCTTATAAATGGTAATTTTTGCCAGTGAAATTTTAAGTTTCAGCAATAAATTTAAGAATAGGTTTAAAATATCTGTTTCGGGCAGATCTGTTTTATCGTATTTATTTATCAATGGCGCTTTCATTTGATCGTAAAAACCTCCAGGGTAATTTTTGTTGATCAATCCTAATTCATTTACTTTTTTTCCTTCCGGCATAAAAAATGATCCAAATAAGAGATCCCACACAATAACATTGTTCCCGTAATTTTTATTTGATTCCTCCGGCTTTCTTGAATGGTGCCAGCGATGTAATTCGGTACTGCTCACAATGTAATTTAGCCAGCCGTATCTCAGATCGATATTACTATGCTGGAAGAAACCATTGACGCCGTATAATACAAGATGTAATCCTATAACTTCTTTTGAAACGCCAAGCATCATAAATGGTAATACATCCATCATAAACTGCATTGCTTTCTCAATGGGATGAAAGCGAGTGGTATTCATCCAGTATAATTTATCGACTGAATGGTGAACAGCATGCAGTCTCCATAAAAAAGGAATAGTATGATTTAACCGGTGCAGCCAATACCTTAAGAGATCTGAAATTAAGACAACCATGATCTCCTGTATGCCTATTGGCAGATCATGCGGCCATATGTGGAGTATAACAAGGTCATGTTTATTTATATAACCAATAATGAACAGGGTAGTAAACCAGACTAAAATATTGGGAAAAATAGTTTGAATAAAAAAGAAATACAATCCATCTGTTTTTAAATCTTTTAATTTAGGTTTCCAGCTGATGTCGAATGGAATATGTTTTTCTGAAATGATAATTACTGCAATTGTAAAAAGAAAGGGGATGGTAGTTGATAGAAAAAGTTTGTCATCCGAGTTTCTCAATGCAAAAAACAGAAGGACAGCAATGATCATTGTCATGGGATAAATTCCCCATTGTGCTATGCGATATGACAATTTAGTGTTCATCTATAATTTTTCGCAAATAGCAACATTTTCTCCCATTGCGATGGGAAGTCCACGATTTACCTCTGACAAAAAGTTTGATCTTAAAGAATTATAGTCATAAGTGTTATTGAGCTTCCAGTTGTTCTTTTTAAGGAAGTCTGAAATGTTTTCCGGTTTTATTCCCCATGTGAATGGTTCACTGTTCTTTTGCAAGTACATATTTACAAAGCCCGATGCATTTTTGAAGACATAGGCCCCGGGCTGCGATTCTTCCATATAAGTGAAAATGAATTTGCATTCACCTTTAAAATTTTTAGTAATAGACGTAAATAGTTTTTCTACGTCTTTTTCCAATAAATACATAAGGACACCTTCGCAAACAAAAACTGTTTTTGAATTTTTGTTTATTTCCGCGTTTGCGATTAACGTTTCAATATTTTTCAGATCGCAGGAGTAATATTGAATGTTTGACCTTTGCCAGGCCAGTTCTTTAAATATAGCGACTTTATTGTCAGCCGTAGCCGGATGGTCAACTTCTATAAATATTATTTTTGGATAACGCTCTGCAAGCCTTGAACAAAGCGTGTCGTAGCCAGCTCCTAATACAATTACTTGTTCAATGCCGCTTTCAATAAACATCGTTACCTGTTTTTCAATGCATTTTTTTCGAAGTAAAAAGTGTAAGAAGAATCCCTTGATAGAAAAGTGTTGAGCGATCCCGCTAATGAAGACTCTCCATCTAATAAGTACGGGCCAATTGAAGTGGTGAAAATGCTCGATGAGTTTGGTATTGTATTTTTTTACGTCTTCAGGAATATCATTTGCTAATTTTTTTTGATGAATAGAATGATATATTCCCTTCGTAACAAACATCGCTGTAGCACTGGGTTTATTCTTGTTCATTTTTTTTATTAAGCGTTAAGGCCTTCGCCGCTTTCCATCAGGTTTATAAATGTCTGACCAAATCTTACGACGGGTGCTCCGTCATTCATATCATGATCGAAGCTTATAGTTAAGCACCATTTTATTTTTTCTCCTTCGGTATAAGTTGATCCCGATCCTATGGCGCAAGGATACGGGCCAATAGGTACCGGCCAGAATTTTCTGTTCCGAATAGAAAAACCAAGGGTAGAGTAGGCCACGGTCCCTAATGCTGTTTTTCGTTTTAGAGGATCTTTTATAATTGATTTAAGAATGAATACGCGCATGAAACCGGGTAATCCTTTGAACAATGTACTTTTCTTTTTCCTGTTAAATTCAGAAATGTCTTTGTTTTTAACATTGACCAATTCTTTGCATATATCTGTGTATGATTTATTTTGCATTGCGCGAAATATATAAGGTACCGGAACCTTTTCTCCGTCAGGAAGTTCTTTCTCAAACATCATGGCAATATCCACATCATCGAACAGAATTATTTTTTTGTTCTTTTTTATTCCCTGCATATTAGGATGCTGCTTTACTGATTGTGCAAAACTCCATAACAGGTAAGCTATTGTGGAGTTGGATTTATCTCCCTGTTTTCTTCTTTCGGAAATGATATTGGTTGCTCTCGTAAAATCTACTTCAAAAGATGCGTGCGCTGGATTTCCTGACTTTCTTAAATTAAGAAAATCAACTATACCGTCTCTATAACTATGCCAGGGTTTTTCCTTATATAAATCCATTTTTTATTTTCTTTTTTCGAATCTTACAAAAATTGTTTCTTTTGGTTTTAACGTTACGAGCATTTGCAGGCCAACCGGCCCTTTCGTTTCTAATTTTACCGTATACTTCTGCAATAAATTTATCAACACCAATTGAATTTCCATTATTGCATAGTGTTCTCCAATACATAAATGCTGTCCGGCGCTAAAAGGATAATACGCATGCTTGTTTCTCTCTTTTACTTTTTCGGGTAGAAAATGTTCAGGATAAAAATCATCCGGTTTTTCCCAGAACTCCGGGTTACGGTGAACAAACAATGAAGGCATGGTGAGATATGTGTTCGCCGGGAAATAATATCCATTTACTTCATCATCCTTAAGTGTTTTCCTTCCAAAGGTCCATACGGGAGGGTAAAGTCTCATAACCTCCTGTATTACCATTCGTGTATATTGAAAATTTCTAAGGTCAGCCATTGTTAATGATTCTCCTTTGAAATTTTCTTTTATTTCTTTAACAATTTTTTCTTCTACCTCGGGGTGTTTGCTGATCAGGTAAATTGCCCAGGTGAGCGCGACAGCGGTAGTATCATGGCCTGCAATGAACATGGTCATTACCTCATCCCGTAATTCTATATCGGTTAGTTTTGCATTTGTTTCTTCGTCTGTAGCGGCCATTAACATCGAGAGTAGATCTGCATGAAATTCAGCGGAATTTCTTCTTGCTTTTATAATATCAAACACAATTTTTTTGAGTTCAGCTATTCCCTTTTTTCCTTTTCTTTTAATTTTACTTGGTAAGTTGTTGATCACTTTAAACGGACTGAATCTTTTTTTAGCAAGATAAGTGAGTGCATCTAAGAGGCTTTGTTCAACCAGTTGCTCTTTGCTTTCGAGGTTGGTGTGAATGATAGAATTACTTAATACGTATATAGCAAAGTGATTCATTTCACTATACAAATCAATTTTATCGGATGCTTTTTGTTCGAGCCTGTTGATACAGGTTTTGATAGACACTTCCATTTGAACAAGAAGCTTCTCTAATTGTTCTTTGTGAAATGCAGGCTGGGCCATTCTTCTTCTCTTTTTCCATTCCTCTCCCTCTGTGGTGAGCAGCCCTTGCCCAAGCATTTCTTCTAAAAAGGAATAGGATATTTTTCGATCGTAATTTTTTGCGTTCGTGACCAATACATGCTTGATAAAATCGGGGTGGTTCAATACGTAAAAATTCCTTTTCATCAAACGAAAGGAATAAATGGGTCCCATTGTTTTACAATTCTTCTCAAAAAAATTAAGCGTATTGGTTTTAAAGTCTATAATGTGGCCAAGAACAGGAATTGCGCCCGGTGCGGGTGGCGGTAGTTTTTTTGTATTCATTTCGTTCATTATCTGCTTTTGGCTTTGGTATTACAAAAATAGTTTAAGAGAGAGGAGTAAGAAAAATGATTACTACAACCTATTTGTCTTTGGTATGAAAATATTCAATTATTTCATCCTAACCTATACTTTTTATGTATGGTTTGTGAATATTTCATAAAACCGAATCGGGCTTTGCATTAAATGCAAAAACAAAATATTTTTTGCAAATGTTTTTTGTGGTTTTTGCTAATCTTCAGAACTTCTTTTTTTTGCTCACTATCTCAAATCCCTGAGATATACTTACTCCATTATTATCTACCAATGTTATTTTATGTCTTCCTTCTTCGGGAAACAATCCTAACTCATGGAAGTTAGTGGTGCTGCTTACAAAATTATCATCCAGGTGCCAGAAAATTGTAGCGTCTTTTTTACGATGAGCCGCTTTAAAAACAACTTTGCCGGGTTTGCCATCCAGTTCAATGGGAACATAAATTTTTGAAAATTCTTTTGGATAAATAAGATCCATGGTGTTTGATTCGTTACCTCCGCAATCAGATCGGTAGGGTGGAAGTTCTTTATACGAAGCATTCTTGCTTCTGAAATACCATTCTTCTGTTGGGGGCAATACAAACCATGCTTTATGTATCATGTTGCCTGTTGATTCGCAATCTGAATTTACTCTCCACTTTTCACTCGCATCAAGGTGTACCATAATGTGATAGGGACATGCGGGAGTTCTCAATCCGCTCAATGGCGTCCATATGGTATTAACATCAGGGCATATAGGAGAATTACGATGGCCGCTTTGTTTGCATATTCCTACCTTTTCCATTTCATCATATGGCGATTCAAACCATGGGCCCGGTTTTAGTGTTTTAAAAATATCGAACAATATTGGCGCAGCAGTTGCAATACCTATTAAACCCGGTCTTCCTTCACCATCTGCATTGCCCACCCACACCGCAACAACATGTGTTGGTGTGAGTCCAATTGCCCAGCCATCTCTGAACCCGAAACTCGTTCCTGTTTTCCATGCAACCTTGCAGGATGAAGTATATAGTTTCCAGCTTCCTTCTTCTTCGGGCCTTACTACCTCTATCATCGCATCAAAAGTAAATTTAATAGATGCTGCATCGAGGTAGCTGGAGTTATCAAGCCCTTCATGACGCGTGTTTTCATTACGGATATAAATTGGCGGGTGAAAATCTTTTTTGTCATACTTACCCCCGTACAAAGGATAATTTTTTAAAGTTCGTGCCATGCTTGCATACATACCTGCGATGTCCCAGAGTTTTCCTTCGGCTCCGCCAAGTATAATGGATAGGCCATAATGCTCAGCGGGTTTTGTAAGTGTTGTCATTCCCATTTTTTTTAACCGCTGATGAAATTTTTCAATTCCGTATTCACGAAGCATTCGCACTGCAGGAACATTCAACGAACGTGCCAGGGCTTTTTTTGCAGGAACAGCGCCGTCGAAAGTTTCATTAAAATTTTGTGGTGCATATCCTGCAATTTGTGTTGGTATATCCGGTACTAACATATTGGGTAATAGTTCACCGTCATTTATCATTTGAGAGAACAGAAAAGGTTTTAAAATACTTCCTGTGCTTCTTGGTGCTGTAATTACATCAACTTCGCCACCATGTTCATTGTTTTGGGGTATAAAAACATTGCCTACATAAGCGAGCGCTTCGCCTGTATTCACATCCAGTACCAATGCCGCCGCATTGTGAATTTCATTGGCACTTAGATCTTTCTGATGAGCGAGAACAATTTCATTTACACGTTTTTGCAATTCTCCATTTATAGTGCATATTATTCTTTTTCCTTTTTTACCTTCACTGGCACTGCGGTCCAATAGGTGATGCGCCTCATCCGGCAATGGGAAGGGTTTTCCTGGCAATGGTTCGGCGGATGAAAGATCAAGGGTTTCTTTGTCAATAATTCCTTCGGCAAATAATTTATCCAGGAGCCTGTCGCGTTTCTGTTTTAATTTAATTTGATTTTTTCCGGGATATATCAATGCCGGGCTATTCGGTAATACAGCGAGTGTGGCTGTTTCGGCCCATGATAATTGTTGGGGTGGTCTTCCGTAATAACGCCATGATGCAGCTTCGAGGCCAACCACATTCCCGCCAAAAGGTGCATTGGATGCGTAAAAGGAAAACACCTCTTTTTTTGAATAGGTAAATTCCAGGCGTAAGGCCATTAATGTTTCAATTGCCTTTTCGAAAAAAGTTCTTTTTTTATTTTTTCTGGAAAGGCGTATGACCTGCATGGTTATTGTGCTTCCGCCGCTTATAATTTTTTTTGATCTGATGTTTTGTAAGATGGCTCTTCCGAAAGCCATGGGATCTACACCATGATGAAAGAAGAATTTTTTGTCTTCGAAGTTAATTACGCAAGCAATGTATTTTGCTGTGAGTTTATCAGAGTAGGGGAATCTCCATTGGCCGTCATCGGCGATCCGTGCCGATAATAAATTTCTTTTATTGTCTTCAAGTATAGTAGAAGTGGAATAGGTGAAAAGAGGATCGGGTAAAGAAAACCACCAGATCACAATTGAAATTGTAAGAAACAAAATGCCCCATCTTTTTTTTAAGAAAGAAAGAACAGTATAAAATTTTTCTTTAAGTTGATCGTTGGGATTTTTCAGAGTAACAGTTTACTTATCCATTGTTTGTCTGAGATATTCCTCACGCAATTGCGTACTTGTTTTTTTGCTTCCATCATGGCTCCACCCGGGGGGACCAAAAATATATTTGAACTTTGTTTTCAATGAAGAACTTCTCCTGGTGTCTTTAAATATATTTACCCACTCATGAAAAACAATTGAAAATGCATTGTAGTTATTGACGTTGTCTGTGAGTCCATATTTAACAGGCACTTCTTCCAGTTCAGGTTGAAAGGTTCCGAATAATTTATCCCAGACTATCAATAACATTCCCATATTCTTATCCAGGTATAAAGGGTTAGAGCCATGATGTACCCTGTGATGAGAAGGAGTAGAGAGGAACAATTCTAAAAAGCCAAGTTTGCCAATGTATTTGGTATGAATAAGTATTCCGTATATCTGGGTCATGGCATATACAAGGGCGATGTCTTCTCCTCTAAAACCAAACAAAGCGAGTGGAATAAAATAAAAGGTACGGTATAGGGGTTGAAGAACGGAAGAGCGAAAACCAACCGTTAAATTAAATTCTTCAGAAGAGTGGTGCGTAACGTGCACTGCCCAGAAGAAACGGCAATAATGATCTACGTAATGTAAAAGGTAATACAAGAAATCTTCTGCCAATAATAAAACCAACCAATACAATATGGGATTTTGTATTTCCACAAAGTGAAAGCGGTAAAAAAACAACAGGATAATTAACCCTACAGACTTGAGCAGCAGGTCCAACGCAAAATTAAGGACGGATAAATAGATATTGGTAATTGTTCCCCTTACGGTATAATAATGTTTTTCATGAAAATAACTAAGCAGTATTTCCCCGCCTATAAAAAAGGCATAAACCGGGGTGGAAAGAATGGCTAATAGTGTTTCGTTAAATTCGTGCATTTCAGCACAAATATAAAAAACCCAATAAATTAAGATAGAATTTTGATAAGTTATTATCCGGCGATATGCTTCCCTTATAGATAAATAAAAAAGCAGAGCTTTTACGCCCTGCTTTAGAATAAGTAGTTGTTGAATTTAATCAGTGTAAACTACATCCCCCGGTTTCCACTGCTCAACATTTACTACTTAATATAGAATACTACTAGTTGAACTACGCTATACGTGATCAATCCAAGTCCTGATACAGCGATAAGGTTAGCTATAGTGTTTAAACCTCCGTGGTTGTATCTGCTTTTTGTTCTGTTCATTGCTTTCATGGGATCCTCCTTTTTTTAATTGTTATAAGTCTCT
>CAZQIC010000024.1:0-26728 GCA_964593555.1 uncultured Bacteroidia bacterium
GTAGTTTAAGTTATTTCGGCTGTGCAAAAAGCCATAGACTTATTCGCTTGTCAATCGCAAAAAACAAAAGGAAGTTGACTATAAAAGAATATTGCGATTATGAAATTATTGATTTTGAATATGTGTGGAAATACCTGCGAGAAAAACAGCAACGGGATTTCATAGATAAACAACAATAAATAATAATGTCATAAAAAACCACAATTATACAGAAATATCATTATTTCTCATAAAACACCATGATTAGAAAACACTTGTTTTTTTATTGATTGTTATTTGTGGCTGAATTTAAAAAACAGCCACATGACAAAAATTATTGTTACCACAAAAGATGAATTACAAGAGCTAATTCAAGAGTCAGTAAAATCAGCTATTACTGAACAAAACTCGCAGCAACAATCAGAAGAGCAAGACAAAATAATGTCGTTGCAAGAAACCGCTCTTTTCTTAAACCTTGCGAAGCAAACGGTTTACGGTTTTACTTCCAAACAACAGATTCCATTTATTAAGAAAGGAAAGAAATTGTATTTCCAAAAATCGGAATTGGAAAAATGGTTAATGGAAGGAAATAAAAAAAATGATTTAGAAAGGAGGTAAGCCATGAATATTCAACGAAGTGTCACTTCTCTTGAAAGCCTTATTCAGGGCTTAATTAAAGACCTTGAAAAATACGCTAAGCGTGAAAATGCAAATCAACTTTATATTGATAAGCAAAATATCTTGATTAAAAACCTGATAGGTATTCATAACAGCATTAATTCTATTCGTTTTTTAGAGCTGTGGCAAAATATTGATACTGAAATGCAACGCTTGGAAAAACTGGATGCACAATTAAGCGGTCATTCTATTTATTTGCATTACCGACCAAATGGACATAATTTTTCAAGAATCACTTATAACCCATTTAAACTGTGATTAACTATACACCCATACAAAAAGGCTTGTTACAAGAAGCAAAGACAGAAGATGCAAATAATCTTTTGTTAGTTCGTTCGGTTAATCAATGTATCAACGATGCGAAGAGCCGACCAATTCCTAAGATGCTGTTCTCTGAATTTTGGCACGAACAGGAACTGTGCATTTTATTTGCCGACACTAACTTAGGCAAATCAATACTGGCGGTTCAAATAGCCAATTCCATTAGTAAAGGAGATGCTATCAGAGGTTTTAAATTAAAAGCGCAAAAGCAGGTAGTAATGTATTTCGATTTTGAAATGAGCGACAAACAGTTTGAAAAGCGTTATTCAATCAACTATGCGAACCACTATGTATTTGATAATAATTTCTTGGGAATAGAAATTAATCCTGACTGCACCGACTTTAATGATTTTGAAAAGGCATTGTTTGAAGCCATTGAAAATAACATTGTATTGTACGATGCTAAAATATTAATCATTGACAACTTAACGTATTTAAAAACACAGGCGACTGAGACAGCCAAAGAAGCATTGCCATTAATGAAACGCTTGAAAGAACTAAAGATTAAGCACAACCTTTCAATACTTGCTTTAGCACATACTCCCAAGCGAAATTTAATTTATCCCATAACCAAAAACGACCTCGCAGGAAGTAAACATCTTTCTAATTTTGCCGACAGTATTTTTGCTATTGGCGAAAGTTGCAAGGATAAAAGCCTCCGTTACTTAAAACAGCTAAAAGCAAGGGCTACTGAGGTTATTTATGATAGCGAGAATATAATTGTTGCCGAAATTTCACGGTCCTATAATTTTTTGGCTTTTGAGTTTTTAGATTTTAGCAACGAAAGAGAACATCTAAAGCAGCCTTCCGAAAATGAGCAAGCGGATTTAGATGCGTCCATCCTTTCACTAAAAGCTTCTCAGCCACAATTACCCGACCGTGAAATTGCCCGACAATTAAATACAAACCCAGTAAAGGTTGGTAGAGTATTAAAACGCAACAAGGTGTAACACCCTGTAACGGTGTAACAGGTGTTACACCCGTTACAACCTGTTACAGTTCATTTAAAAACGAAGTTTCTTAATTGAAAAATGATTGTGTAGTAATTAAGAAGTAGTTGTGTAGCAATTGAAAAACATTGAAAATGATTAAAAAACATTCAAAAATATGTCGTGTTTTTTTAAGCTAACCGTTCTTCCAATATATCTTTCCAAATAACAAACCCTTTTCTGTCATCAGAATAATCATGAACAATGCGACTGAAATTTTCAGGATTGCTTTCAATGTATGTCTGCCGACCTTTTGTTCTAATTATTCCGATAGCTTCATCAATTTGTTTCAACTTACTTGACAAATTGACGTTTCTTTTTGCAATATGCCAAATGTAAGTAGCCTCTTCGGTATCCAATGTTTCTAATACGATGTGATATTGTTGTGTTCCATTAATAAGAAACGCAAATGAGAAAGGTGACAATACAAACCGTATTTTTAGTATGGAACTATCGTGTTTTAATGATAGATAACGCAGCTGTTTACTGTGTTTTGCATCTTTCGAGTTTAAAATATCATCTAATAATTGTTCTTCGGATTGATAAAAATAATTGCCTGTTTCATCCCCTTGTATTTGTCCTAAATTCAATAAACTATCATCCCCCATTGGTATTCTGCCGATAATTCCTTTTGCAATAAATCGAAATTTTACGCCATCGATTATTTCTCTATTTATTTTTTGTATGTCGGAAGACGAAGCGAAATACGAATTGATATTTCCATTTTCAAACTGTGCAAAAATCTCTACTTTAATATTTTTAGTCTTTAATACTTTAACGAAGTATGGCTTCAACACATCAAATTCAGGTCGCATTTCCATATTTTCAATTTCAAACTCAATCTCCGCATTTACTTCAGGGATATTATATTTAAAAGCAATTGCACCAAATCTGAAATTCATTTGTTCAATTGGAATCTTTACTGATTTCTCAAAAGTAAAACTGCTTTTCTCCGAATTACTTTCTTTATCAGGTTGGTCGAACAATGTTCCAAGCTGATTTATCTTTTTATAATAGGTATTTCTTTTCTGAAATAATTTTTCGAGGTAGTCAATCTTTAAATCTCTGTAATCATAGATGGTTGGTGTTACTTCCGAACGCTGAACCCTGCCGATATATTGAATTAACTTGCCTTCAAACGAAAATGGATAAACTAAAAATAAACACTCTATGTTTTGAATATCACTACCCTCACCAAAATATTGACCTGTTGTAATGAGTGCTTGAAAATTCCCATCATTTAACATTTTCCACTTGGTGCTCTTGTTTGATTCTGAATCTTCACCGCTTAGAGTTACCGTTTCATATTTCTGTTTTAAATACTGATTAAGCGTTTCAATATGGTCTTTGCGCTCTGTAACAATTACAATTTTAGTTCCCTTGCTTAACTCGCCAAATACATCATCTAAAATTAGTTTGTTTCGTGCGGAATCGTGTACTAATATTTTTGATAACGTTTCAAACTTATCAGTTTTAGAATTATATGGTATCGAAAGTGCTGTATCTCTTACAATAACTCTTGCACCGCCTGTATTCTCTGTTAATTGCGTTTTTATTTCTGCAATTATTTCACCCAAGTAAGAAAAGATTAGCTTACCATCATTATATTTTCTGAATGGCGTAGCTGTTAATCCATATAAATAAAATGAATGAAGTTTTGCTATTGTATTCCTAAATGTATCGGCAGGAACGTGATGACATTCATCCACGATAATTGTGCCGAAGCTGTTTTCATATTTATTTGCTTCTGTTGATTGTAATAGTTTATCAAGGCTCTGAATCATAGCAACAGTAATGTGTTTACCGATGGTGTTTTTACCTTGTCCGATTATTCCAATATCTTTTTTCGGGATGCCTAAAAATGATTCAATTCGTTCAATCCATTGGATTGCTAATTGTTTGCGATGCACAATAATTAAAGCAGGTTGTTGTTTTTCGGCAATAATTGAAAGACCAATGATTGTTTTACCTGAACCCGGTGGTGCTACAATAACGCCAAAATCTTTTTTATTTGCTGCTTCCTTTACTATAAGTTGTTGTTCTCTCAGTTCAATAGTCGAATTAAATTGAACGGAATCTTTTTTTATTCTCGCATCTACAAAATCAAATTCAATTTTATTTTCCTTACAAAAACGGAGCAGTTTTCCGGCAGAACCTCTTGGAATAATAATTTCGTCAGGCGTTTCATCAATTAATTTGAAATAACGGTCTGTACCAAATGTGTTTTTACCGAGCTTCTTTTTAATTATAAATTCACTACTTATAAAATTAAATTCTTCCTTGATAAAGTTTATCAAAGGTGTTGTTAGTCCTTCTCTTGAAACATAAATGGCATTGCTAAGTTTGATGTTTAGTTTTCCGTTAGTAGTTTTACTAATAGCATTTGGACTTGAAGTAGTGTCTTTTTTTATTGCAACAGTTTGATATAAATTTTCAAGTTCGGTAATTGTAATTTTGCGAATAGCTTTAAGGAACTCCCACTGATTTTCAATTGGCAACAAGGTTTCAGGATTAATGAAACAACTGTTGCCATTGTCCCAAATGATTTTATTTAATGGCAATGCTATTAAGTTTCCAAAGCCTTTACCAGAAAGGTAATCTTGATTAGGGAATAGCCTATCGAAACTGGAACTTTTATCAAATTGTGAAAACACGCCAGCTTCCTCAAGCAAATCTTTAAAAATCTTTCTGCTTTTAAATGCTGAATAATTCTGTTCAAAAAATATCCATACGTGTCCACCTTTCCCTGAACGAGAGCGTTCCAAGTATGCAGGAATGTTTTTACTCGTACAAACTTGAATAAAAGATTTACACTCTTCAATCCAATTGTTTTTATCAAAGTCAGCTGCAATAAACCACGATGTATTATCTTTTAATAACGGATACAATCCTATTAATTGCTCGCCTTGCAAATGTTTTATTATTTGTTCGTCAGATAATACTTGGTATTGTTTGTTGGTGTAATTTTGAAAAGTGCCGCCTTTCATTCGGTGCATCTTGTATTGATACGGGTCGAAAGTATAAGCCGGAGAATAACCATTTTTAGTACCCTTGTCCCAACGTGTAGCATAAATATCTTCGCGCCCTTTAAAAAGAGATTTAAAAATAGTTAGCGTTTCGTTCACAGGTTTAAAATAATTAAAAGGTTCAGTTCGGTTGCCAAAATTACGGCTTTTAGGAGTTAATTATTAAAAATCAATTGTGTAGCAGTTAAAAACCATTTAAGAAGTAATTGAAAAAGATTCAAAATATTTGAAATTAGTTGCCAATTCCTTCCATTTTGCTCAAAAAACACTAAAATGCCCATTTTTATTCATATCTGATAGTGTAAATTAATGCAAGTTTGGGCAATTAACATATATTATTGCGAATACTAACTCATATTTAGTACTGTAAGTTTAGGCAATTATACTAAATAGTGCGAATACTTACATTTGTTAGTTACGTCAAATTATATTATATTTGCCTGTAATTACAATATGAAAACGCACTTTAAAATAGAAAAAATAAAATTATTCCTTCCTGTTGATGAACCATTTTCAAAAAAAATGTTGATGGATTCTTTTGTTAAAAATGGAGATAATCTAACCAACGAAAATTTAGATGTAAGGATTAACAGGTTTAAAGCAAAAGGAATAATTGTGAGCGTTGGAAGAGGCTGGTACAGGTTTAATGATAAGAAACTTTTCGAGCCCGAAATAAGTCCATCACTTAAAAAACTATCTGCTAAACTTAAAAAAGGATTTCCGTTTCTTAATTATATTTTGTGGTCATCGCATTGGCTAAATGAATTGACCACCCTGCAACTGTTCCGAAATTTATACGTGATAGAAGTAGAATCAGGTTCAGGTTCAGAGGAAGCGGTTTTTAGAACAATGAAAGAAGATTCTCCTTTTAGATTTTTTTTAAACCCGAAAGAGAATGAGTGGGAGAACTATAAAGCTGATACTGAAGACAACATTATTATAAAAACAATGATTTCTGAATCTCCAAACGTAAAGAGTAATACAATAAAAATAGCAAAGCTTGAAAAAATATTAGTGGACTTGTATTGTGATAAATTTTGGAAAACAATATTCTCAAGTGAGCTAAACAATATATACACGGAGGCTTGTACTAACTATGCAATAAATTTTTCGACACTGTTAAGTTATGCCGGACGAAGGGGAAAGAGAGCTGAAATATGGGAGTATATAAAATCGTTAGAAATATTAGAAGTATCAACAATTGAAATGATGGAAAAATGATAAAAGAACAATCGTACACAACGGAATGGTTAGATTCTAAAGTAAAAGAATACGAAGCCAATAGCTACGACTTAGCTGAAAAAATGGTTTATGCTTTTACGCTCTTGGAGCATTTGAAACTAAAAGGGCTTGACTTCATTTTTAAAGGAGGAACGTCATTAGTCTTAATGGTTGATGAATTTCACAGGTTTTCAAAAGACATCGACATTATAGTTCATGTAGAACCAACCAACTTAGATGAAATTTTTAATGCTGTTGTTGCCGATACTCCTTTTATTAAGTGGGAAGAAAGCGAAAGAAAGAACGATGAGTTTCAAGTACCTAAAAAGCATTTCAAATTTACATACAAAGAAAGTAAACCATCAAAATATCCCGAAAAGCCTATTCTATTGGATATAATTTTTGTGGAAAACACGTATCCTGAAACACGGATTGTAAAAATTGTTCATCCACTTCTTGCAACAGAAGAACCTTATGCAGAAATAATTATCCCAACATTTGATTCTATAACAGGAGATAAACTAACCGCCTTTGCTCCGAAAACAATAGGTATTCCTGTTGGAAAAAAGAAGGAAGTAGAAATAGCGAAACAATTGTTCGATTTAAATATGCTGTTTGATAATATTAGCTCGTATGACAAGGTCGGACAGAGCTTTGAGAAAACAGCAGCAATGTGTATTGATGCGTATAAGAAAAACCACACCATCGAACAGATATATGAGGATGTGATTGAAACTGCTTACACAATGGCATTGATGGGTAAGCACGATGTAGAATTGTATAACGAAATTAAAAGTGGTGTAAGCGCATTAAGCCAGTACTTAAGTAAAAAAACAAACTTTGGATATAACAAAGCACTAACGGCAGCAGCAAGAATTGCTTATCTCGCAGCGTGTTTAATGAAAGGAATTGAACTCAAAAAATTAGACTGGCAAGCCGTTGCACCGGAAGAATTTAAAAACAAAAAAATAGAACACGAAAAATTTTGGGTACTTAACAAAGCATTAAAAGGAGGATACCCCGAAGCGTGGTTTTACTGGCTAAATGCAGTTGAGATATTAGCTTTAGCGAAAAAAGAAAAAAAGAGTTCAACAGAAAAAGCGAAAATCATTGCTGTTCCTCTGATAGAAACGCCAAAAGAAAATCCAAAGAAAAATAACGAAGTAAAATCTAACCATCTTCAATTAGTATTTATTGTAAATGGTAAAGAAACACTCGTTGCTAATCTTAATCCGAACCAACCTTTAAAGGATGCTGTTGAAAAGGCTCTTGCTCAGACGGCAAATTCCGGCAGACAAATAGAAGAGTGGTCGGTAAAATGGAATAACCTCGATTTGGATATTTCGAGAAAAATAGAAGATTATAAATTTCCGCCTGATGTTAAAATATTCCTCAGTTTAAAATCCGGTGTAGGTGGCAATAAATAAAAAGCAGGTTGTACAGCCCGAAGTTAGCCGCATAAAATTTGACAAAGAAATTGCGGAATTTCTCCAAATCGAAGACGATTGGAGGAAGAAGGGTGTTATTTGCTTAAAAGCGGAATTTCCTGTAATTCAATTTATTTTTATCGCAGCACATACTAAACCGCAAACGGTTGCTTTCGCAGTATCAATAGATTTTGCCAATTACGATATTGAACCACCTTCAGTTGTATTTATTAATCCTTTTACGTTAGAACCAGTCGCAACAAAAGATATGCAGGTCGGTTTTTTTCAGGTAGTAAATCAAACACAACAATTTCAAGGATTACCGCAACAATTTCAAATGCAAGTACCTAACCAAATATTAATGCAAGGATTGAATGACAGACCTTTTTTATGTATTCAGGGTATAAGAGAATATCACGACCACCCTGCACATACAGACAATCCTTGGTTAAATCACAGAACTCGTGGCGAAGGCAATTTATTTTTTGTCCTCTCACAACTCTACAACCATTGTATTCCTCATATCACAGGTTTTAATATGCAAGTAAATTTTAGTCTTAAACAATTTTAATGAATACGAACGGATACTTAAATATTGAAAAAATAATAATGCCTCACAAATGTTTGGTGGAGGCATACAATCACATGAGGGAATCAGGAAAACGAAGACTTGAAGGGGTAGCTTTGTTTGCAGGCAAAGAAGAAGGAACAACATTTAAAATTGAAACTACAATTGTGCCGGAACAACAGGCAATGAGTTTAGAAGATGGTTTATTGTATGCAGTTGATGGAGAAGAATTACATCGAATAAATGTTTGGTTGTATGAAAATAAAATGAGTTTAATAGCACAAATTCACAGCCACCCTTCAAGGGCTTTTCATTCTTCAACAGATGATACCTACCCTATTGTTGCAACAGTTGGTGGCATTTCTATTGTTGTTCCAGATTTCGCTTCACGCGCAATTGATATTTCTACTTGGGCTGTATTTCGTTTATCTCAAGAGCAAGGGTGGGTAGAATTAAATGCAAAAGAAAAAACGAATTTATTTGAAATAAAAAACGAATGGCATTAGCAGAATACTTTTATAAAAATTTGCTCGCAATGTCACAAGTCCTGAAAAATGGTAATAGTGGGCAGTTTCAAAGTGTTTTGAATAATACAGTAATTGGAATTGCTTTTAATAAAGATGCTTTAAAGCATGAGGGAAAAGCTGCGCTTGATTTAACAATACGTTTAGTTGCACGTTTATATCCGAAAATAAAATTTATAGATTTAAACTCAGGAGATAAAAACCTTGTTACCAATCTAAAAAAATTAGCATCTTCAATAAATGCTAAAATTGAATTTGTAGAAGAAGAACCAACGCTTGTAATTGTTATTGGCAATAGCGCAGTTGAAAGAATAACAACGCAGGGAGCAATTTATTATATCGGCTCAAATGGTTGGGTAGCAAAATTTTCACCCGAAAACCCTTTAGAAATTGGTGAAAGCACAAACCCATTAGGCGCAGGTGTTGCTGCTTGTATTGGTGCATCAAATATTTTCAGGTATGTGTTTGCCGATTTTTTGCAATCCCCTGAATGTGATGAGGAATTTTCACTTTCGCTAATTACACTCAACGTAGAAGATGTAAATGCTACAATTAAAACGAAGCAATTTGATTTAGGTAAAATTCATTTAGTAGGATTAGGCGCTATTGGTAACGGTTTTATTTGGGCATTAAGTAATTCACCCTTATTAAAAGGAACAGTTATCATCATCGAACCCGAAAAATTGGAGTTATCTAATTTGCAACGATATGTTTTAGCGGAAGAAAAACATATCGGTAAAGCAAAGCTCCAAATGGCACAGGAAGCACTTAAAGAAAGTAAAATAGAAACGCAAATTTTTGATGGAGATTGGGCAGCCTTTTTAAATAAGAAAAACGATTGGAAACAAGAAATGGTAGTTGTTGCAATAGATAATGCTAATGACAGAATAGGTATTCAAACATCATTACCTAATAAAATAATTAACGCATACACCGAAAATAATGTAATAGGTATTTCGCGCCACTTCAATTTCGGAAACGAAGCTTGTCTTGTATGTATGTATATGCCAACCGGAAAAAGAAAAAGTGATTCACAAGTAGTAGCCGACAATTTGAATTTATCGCAACAGGAAAGATTTATTCGTGATTATATTTTTTACAATAAAAATGCAGACGACCAACTTTTAACATTGGTAGCAAATGCCAATAACATAGAAATAGAAAAACTCGAAGTGTTTAAAGGAATGCCTGTGCAACAATTTTATTCTAATGTTGTTTGTGGTGGTATGCTAATGGAATTAAGAAATGGCGATGCTGTGGTAGAACATATAGAAGCACCCTTAGCCTTTCAATCGGCTATGGCAGGCATACTGGAGTTAGCAGAAGTAATAATAGACAAAGCAGGGTTACGAAAAGAAAAAATGCAAACTAAAACACAGTTTTATCCTTTATTTCCAGTTAAACAAGTTGAAAACCCATACAATCACACGTTTACAAAAGACACATCAGGAAGATGCATTTGTGCGGATGAAGATTTTTTAAACGCATATAAAAATAAATGGTCGTAAACATACCAACAAATAATATGGCAACGAAAGAAAAAGAAGTGAAACCTAAAGCGGAGAAAGCCTCTTCGGCAGGCTCAGAGCAACGCCCTAAGAAGGAAGCTAAACCAAAAAAGGAAGTAAGCATTGAGCAAACGCTTTGGGCTGCTGCCGATAAGTTAAGAGGAACGGTAGAATCTTCGGAATACAAACACGTTGTACTGAGTTTAATTTTCTTAAAATTTTCGAGCGATAAATTTGAAGAACGAAGAAAGGAATTAACCAAAGAAGGAAAAGAAAAATACATCGAGCAAAAAGAGTTTTACAATATGAAAAACGTATTTTTCTTACCCGAAGAATCGCGTTGGAGTTATATTATTACAAACTCCAAGCAAAATGATATCTCTATTAAAATTGATACGGCTTTACACACAGTAGAAAAAAACAACCCTTCATTAAAAGGCGCATTGCCTGACAATTATTTTTCGCGTTTAAATATGGATGTAAGCAAACTTTCCGCATTGCTCGATACCATTAATAATATTGATACGCTTAAAGACAAACAACAAGATATTGTTGGGCGCGTGTATGAATATTTTTTGAGCAAATTTGCTTTGGCAGAAGGAAAAGGGAAAGGAGAATTTTACACACCAAAAAGTATTGTAAATCTAATTGCTGAAATGATAGAGCCATACAAGGGCGTTATTTATGACCCTGCTTGTGGCTCAGGTGGTATGTTCGTGCAATCTATTAAATTTATTCAAAGCCATCAAGGAAATACAAAAGAGGTTGCTATATACGGACAAGAATACACCAACACCACTTACAAATTGGCAAAAATGAATTTGGCAATACGTGGTATAGCAGCTAATTTGGGCGATGTTGCTGCCGACACTTTTGGTAAAGACCAACACCCCGATTTAAAAGCCGATTTTATTATGGCAAATCCACCTTTTAATCAAAAGGATTGGCGTGCGGCAAATGAATTAAAAGACGACCCACGTTGGAAAGGCTATGATGTGCCGCCAACAAGCAATGCAAACTATGCGTGGATATTAAACATAGCTTCTAAACTTTCCGAAAACGGTGTGGCAGGTTTTATATTGGCAAATGGCGCACTATCCGGAGGTGGCGAAGAATATAAGATTCGCAAAAAATTAATTGAAAATAAGTTGGTGGAAGCAATTATTATTATGCCCCGAAACTTATTTTATACTACTGATATAAGTGTTACACTTTGGATATTAAACAACAATAAAAAAGCACGAAAAGTAAAACTAAACGATGTAGAAAAAAATTATCGCAATCGTGAAGATGAAATTTTGTTTATGGATTTGCGCCAATGGGGAGAACCTTTTGAGAAAAAATTTACGCAGTTCTCCGAACAAAATATAAAAGATGTTACAACTACTTACCACAATTGGCAACAAATAGGATTTGAAAAACATTATAAAAACACACCGGAATATTGCTTTTCTGCAAGTGTAGATGATGTTTCAAACAAAGATTACTCATTAGTGCCAAGCAAATACATTGAGTTTATTAATCGTGATGAGAATATTGATTTTGATTCAAAAATGACTTCGTTAAAATCTGATATGTCAGAATTATTGCGAGCTGATGAAAAATCGAAAAATGATTTACTTACCGTTTTTAAAGAATTAGGTTATGAAATCAAATTATGATTCTTTAGGTAAATACATAAGACCAGTAAGTGTAAGAAACACCAACTTACAAAACGAAAATCTTATCGGTTTAAGTATTTCAAAAAAATTCATTCCATCTATTTCAAATATAATTGGAACGGATATGTCAACGTATAGAATTATCAATACCAATCAATTTGCTTATAGCCCGGTTACTTCTCGCAACGGTGATAAAATTACAATTGCATTGTATCAAGGAAAAGAAGAAGCAATGATTTCGCAAGCCTATACTGTTTTTGAAATTACAGATACTGAAAAATTATTACCTGAATATTTAATGATGTGGTTTCGCAGACCTGAGTTTGATAGGTATTCACGATTTATGTCGCACGGCAGCGCAAGGGAAATTTTTGAATGGGACTCAATGTGTAACACTCAATTACCAGTTCCGAATCCCGACAAACAAAAAGAAATAGTAAAGGAATACAATACCATTGTAAACCGCATTAGACTAAACGAACAGCTTTGCCAAAAACTCGAAGAAACAGCCCAAACCATATACAAGCAATGGTTTGTTGATTTTGAATTCCCTGATGAAAATGGTAAACCTTATAAATCTAATAGTGGAGAGATGGTTTATAATGAAGAATTAGAGAAAGAGATTCCGATGGGGTGGATATCAACCACCGTTAAAAATTTTTGTATTCAGATGAAATCAGGCGGTACTCCAAGCAGAGACAATCTTGAGTATTGGAATAGTAATGATATTCCTTGGCTTAAAACTGGCGAGGTTGCCAACAAAGTTATTGTAGAAGCTGAAGAGTATATTTCACAAAAGGGTTGTCAAAATAGTTCCGCTAAAATATTATCTGAAAACACAGTTCTAATTGCTATGTATGGAGAAGGAAAAACAAAAGGTCAAGCAGGTTATTTAAGAATGAAGGCGACCACGAACCAAGCGTGTTGTGCAATGATATGTGAGCATGAACAACTTTCAAGCTTACTTTACTACTATTTTCGATGTAATCAAATGGAAATAGCAAACATGGCTAATGGAGGAGCTCAGCCCAATTTAAGCAAGGAACTGATTGAAAATATAAAAGTGATTAAGCCAAGTAATTTGATTGTCGAAAAGCATCCGTTACTTCTATTTATTAACCAAAGCGAATTGTTAGAAAAAGAAAATATTTGTCTTAAAAGAATGCAAAATTTACTTCTCTCAAAACTTGCAACCATAGAAAATTAAAATTTTAATGAAAGAAACCAATATATCATTACTCAGCGGGAATACTTTAGAACTGCATTATTGGTTCGGAGATAAAACGCACACAATGGATGCTGTTGTCCAAAATAGGTGCGAGTATGAATTTCTTGGTGTCTTAAAAGAAATTGCAGCAACATTTAACGCAGAAATAATTATTGAAACAGAACCATTAGCAGACGGTGGTTTGAAAAGGTGGTTTAAAATTATTTCTAAAGAGGAAGATAAAAAGGCTATTATAACAACGGCTATTATAGTTGCTTTAGCAACTGGTATTCTTATTACTCCCATTACCACAACCATTAGTAAGGTTACAGAAAAATTAATAGAAGGCATTTTTGAAGATAAGGAATTGAAGGGGCTTGAAAAAGAAAAATTAAAACTTGAAATTGATAAGTTAAAACAAGAAACACAAAAGAACCAACAGCTACTTAATGACAACAGCGTAATTAAAAAGAAGAAATCTAATTTTTATGAAACACTTGAAAAGTACCCTAAGGTAAGTAAGGTTTCGTTTGTTATAGAAAACGAAAATAAAAATCAGGTAACGGAGGAAAAATTCGTTCACCGAAATAATTTCAAGGAGTTTATACTTGTAAGTGATGATTTAGAACCAACCGAAGTAGATAATGCTGTAATTGAAATCATTTCGCCTGTGTTAAAAAAAGGAAATTACAAATGGATGGGTATGTACAATGGCACTCCCATCCCGTTCAATATGAAATCAAAAGAATTTAAAACGCTTGTTCAAACAAGTAAAATTCAATTTAAAAATGGCACTTCGATAAATTGTTTCCTTGTTGTAAGGAAAAAAGTAGATAATGAAGGGCTTGAAAAAGTTGTTGGTTATGATGTTCTACGAGTGAATAATTATTTTGAGAATGATAAACCCATCGAAACTCCCGAAGGGAAAAATCATAGACAAAAACAAGAAGCGGATAAGCAACAATTAAAATTGTTTAACAATTCAGAAAAACAATAAGTTGAATGAAATTTACCGAAGCACAATTAGAGCAGGCTTTTATAGAGCTATTAGGCAAGGAAGAAATTCCTCACGTTTTTGGACAGGCTATTCAGCGCACATCCGAAGAAGTACTCATTAAAAAAGACCTGAAAGATTTTTTATTACAGCAATACAAAGCTGAAGAAATAACAGTTTCAGAAGTTGAAAGTATTATTCGTGATTTAGAAAAATTCCCTGCTTCCGATTTATACGATAGCAACAAAGCTATAATGAAATTGGTAAGCGATGGTTTCCTTTTAAAGCGTGAAGACCGCAGCAAAAAAGACCTTTACGTTCAGCTAATTGATTATACCGAAAAAGATAACAACCATTACAAAATAGTTAACCAACTCGAAATTATTGGTTACGAAAAACGTATCCCCGATGGTGTTTTATACATCAATGGTTTACCATTAGTAGTGTTTGAATTTAAAAGTGCCATTCGAGAAGAAGCCACAATACACGATGCGTATGTGCAATTAACCGTTCGTTACAAAAGAGATATTCCGGAACTGTTTAAATACAATGCTTTTTGTGTTATAAGCGATGGCGTAAATAACAAAGCAGGTTCTTATTTTGCTCCTTACGAGTTCTATTATGCTTGGCGCAAAATAGAAGGCTTGACAAATGAAGTTGATGGTATCGATTCTCTCTACACATTAGTGCAAGGAATGTTTAATCGTAAGCGTTTGCGTGATATTATACACAATTTCATTTATCTGCCTGATAGCTCAAAGAAAAATGAAAAAATAGTTTGTCGTTATCCGCAATATTACGCAGCTACCAAGTTATTTGAAAACATAAAAAAACATCAACGCCCTGATGGTGATGGCAAAGGAGGAACTTATTTTGGGGCTACCGGATGCGGCAAAAGTTTTACAATGCTTTACTTAACAAGATTGTTAATGAAAAGCACATACTTTTCAAGTCCTACAATTATTTTGATTACCGACCGTACTGATTTAGATGACCAATTATCAGGGCAATTTACAAACGCCAAAGGTTTTATTGGAGATGAAACGGTGATAAGTGTGGAAAGCCGCGCCCAATTGCGTGAACTATTACAAGGCAGAAACAGCGGTGGCGTTTTTTTAACAACCATTCACAAGTTTACTGAAGATACTTTGCTGCTTACCGATAGAACAAATGTGATTTGTATTTCGGATGAAGCACATCGTAGTCAAACCAACTTAGACCAAAAGGTTCGCGTTACGGAGAAAGGCGTAACCAAAACTTACGGCTTTGCTAAATACTTGCGCGATTCATTGCCTAAAGCTACTTATGTTGGTTTTACAGGCACTCCAATAGATGCTACATTGGATGTATTCGGAGAAATTATTGATGCTTACACAATGACAGAATCGGTAAAAGATGAAATTACCGTTCGCATTGTTTATGAAGGTCGTGCAGCTAAAGTATTACTCAACAATAAAAAATTGCAGGAAATTGAAGAGTATTATAGCCGTTGTGCAGAAGATGGAAGTAACGAGCATCAAATAGAAGAAAGTAAAAAGGCGATGGCGCAGATGAACGCCATTATTGGCGACCCTGACCGTTTAAAAGACTTAGCAAAAGATTTTGTTACACATTATGAAAACCGTGTTGCTGAAGGTGCAACCATTAAAGGCAAAGCAATGTTTGTGTGCAGCAGTCGTACCATTGCGTATGAGTTTTATAAAAATGTAATTGAGTTAAAACCGGATTGGGCAGAAGTAAAGGTCAGCGAAGAAGGCACAGAACTTACGGATAAAGAGAAGAAAGAAATTAAGCCGATGGAGCGCATCAAAATGGTGATGACCAGAGGCAAAGACGACCCAAAAGAACTCTACGATATTTTAGGCACAAAAGAATATAGAAAAGAATTAGACAGGCAATTCAAAAATGTTAAATCCAATTTCAAGATTGCCATTGTAGTAGATATGTGGCTCACAGGTTTTGATGTGCCATTCTTAGATACGATGTACATTGACAAACCAATTCAGCGCCACAATTTAATTCAAACTATTTCGAGAGTAAACCGAAAATTTGAAGGCAAAGAAAAAGGTTTAGTTGTTGATTATATCGGAATCAAAAAACAAATGAATTTGGCATTGGCACAATACAACAAAGCCGATAGTCAAAATTTTGAGGACATTCAGCAATCAATTGTGGTGGTGAAAGACCATTTGGATTTACTCGCCAAAATCTTCCACAAGTTTGATACAACAAAATATTTTAAAGGTTCTGCATTAGAGCAACTCCACACACTTAATATGGCAGCCGAGTTTGTGCAAGTAACACAAGAACTCGAAAAGCGTTTTATGTATTTAACAAAACGCTTAAAAACGGCTTACGATATTTGTTTAGGCAGTGATTCATTTAGTCAGGATGAGCGCGACCACATACATTTTTATTTAGCGGTACGTTCTATTGTATTCAAGCTAACCAAAGGCACAGCCCCCGATACCGCACAGATGAATGCCAAAGTGCGGGAGATGATTAAAGAAGCTATTGAAAGCGAAGGAGTGGAGGAAATATTTAAACTCGGTGAGGAAAACGAAACACAGATTGACATTTTTGATGAAGACTATTTAGCGAAGTTGGATAAAATTAAATTGCCGAATACAAAAATAAAACTGTTGCAAAAGCTCTTGGCAAAGGCAATTGATGAAATAAGGAAAGTCAACAAAATGATGGGTGTTGATTTTTCTAAGCGGATGCAATTACTGGTAGAGAAATACAATGAACGCAAAGAAGGAGATGTATTGCGAAGTGAAGTATTGGAAGAGTTTACAGATGAAATCATTGATTTATACTATGCTTTAAAGAAAGAAAAGGATTCATTCAAAGAAATGGGAATTGATTTCGAGGAAAAAGCATTTTACGATATTTTAAAAGCCCTTGCTAAAAAATACGACTTTGTTTATCCCGATGAAAAATTGATTCCATTGGCTCAGAAAGTAAAGGATGTTGTTGATGACAAAGCAAAATATACTGACTGGAGTAAACGTGATGACATCAAAGCAGAGCTGAAAGTTGATTTGATTATTTTATTAGCCGAAAGCGGTTATCCTCCGGTTGATAGAGATGAAGTTTACAAAGAGATATTTGAGCAAGCAGAAAATTTTAAGAAATATAAGAAGAGAGAGGAATTAATTACAGTTAAACACAAAGGACACATATATCTTGATACGAATGATTTTTTAATAGCGGAAGAAGTTTACTATGCCTATAAAAATTTTTCAGCATCATTAGGGCTTGAATTAATTAGTGAAGGTGAATTTATAAAAGGCTCTTGGATTAGAAAGGGGATATCTTTTATTCAACGAATCTACAAGGGCAAAGAAGCGCAGGAAATTTTTGACAAAGGTAAAAAGGCTTTAGAATTAGCGTATTTAGAAAAAACGCAGTCAGAAGTAAATAAAAATAATGCGGAAGCAGCAGCAGCATTTTTAACGTCAATAAGGGACATACCAAATGCCGCATCAATTTTTGGCTCCTTAGTGATTATTAAAGCTACGGTTAACGGTGTTCCTCAATTATTAACGAGAGTGCTAACAACTGAGCAAGTAATTGAATTAGAGAAAAGCCCTGAACGAATGAATAACCCTCTTGAATTATTAAATCGGCTCAACGGAAATAACAGATTGGATTAAGGCAGGGCAATTTTGATGGTCGGCTTCATTTCAAGGTATTTTAAATTGTCTATTTTCGCTAAATATGCGTTTATTTGGTTCGATAGTGTTACCTTTCCTTGTACTTAATTTGAAAGCCGCTCTCAGTTGAACGGCTTTTTTTATTGTAATTGCGCACGTGGCGGAATTGGTATACGCGCAGGTCTCAGAAGCCTGTGGGCAACCGTAGGAGTTCGAGTCTCCTCGTGCGCACCCATTAGAAGAAAGCTCAGCTCAAAAGACTGGGCTTTTTCGCTTTACGGAGTACTTAACTGACCAAGGCACGATTCTGATATCGGTGACTGCTTAAGTACATTTAAATAAGAGGACAAGAAGCCTACTTGTCTGCAAGCAGCTTTATTCCATTGCTCTACCATCTCGATCTTATCTCACCAAATTATAAAAATCGCAAATTTTCTTAATCTGAATTAGTTGAAAAAAATTACCACTGTAAAAAGAAGAGCCTATTGCAAAATGTAGAATTCGGTTCTCACTTTGTACTTTTTTGCCACGACTAAATTTAAAAAAGTATTGAATTTTAGATTGTATGGTGAATTAAATTGATGGCATAAATTTTATGCTATAATAGTTCAATAACAGAAAGTAGTAGTGTGGAAACTTTAGGAACAAAACATTATAATGCTAAGCATATGAAAAAGATGTTGCTGATTCATGTAGTTGTTTTCTTCTTCATCGCTTGTGATACAAGCCCGCAAGGTAATAATCCTGCTGGTAAGGCTAGGGCAAACGATACTGATCAGTTTAATACTAAAAGGACCGGAGATCAAAATCAGAACACAAATAATCATATAAATAATATTTCAACACAGGACAGCACTGCGAAATAATACCGTTAAGAAAACTAAATATTTCTTCTGGAGAAATGATGGCTTGTTATAAAATATTTGTAGGTGTGCTCACAACAAAATATGTGATTTAATTTATGGAATTAATACGTATAGAAAAACTGCAAAATGCTAGTTCATGGTCAGATATAAATGCTAAAGTGATTATGCTAACAGTTGATACAAAGAAATATAATAATCTTACTACCAATAATATTAATGAATTCTCGAGTAATCTCGAAAAAATATTGCCTACTCTTTATAACCTTAAGTACAAATTCCCATATAAAATGAAACGGGGAATTCCGGTGGAAGAAGTGATCGGAGAAGTTGCAAAAGAGTTACAGGTTTTGGCAGGATTAACTTCTGAGTACATAATAACAGATAAAATCCATAGTAGTTTGTGCCAGATAACTTTTTCGTACACAGAAGAAAGTGCAGGTGTTTTTGCGGGAAAGAAAGCTGTTGAAATTGTGGAGACCCTAGTACAGGGAAAACAATATCATAATATCGAATTAGATATTCATGCGTTGGCAGAAAAAATAATACAATACAAATAAAAAATAATCTAGAAAAATATAGTCCTTATGAAGTTGCTTGATCTAAAAACGTTGCGTGGGCCTAATTACTGGTCAATCGATTGGCATAATATTACTGAAACAAAATTGGATATAGAAGAGTTGGAAGAACTTCCTACAAATAAAATTAAAGGATTTTCTGAACGCTTGTTTTCTGCGTTACCTTCTTTGTATACACATTTTTGTTCTGAAGGTCATGAAGGCGGCTTTCTGAAACGAGTACAGGAGGGAACGTGGATGGCGCATGTTGTGGAACATGTAGCACTTGAATTGCAATCCCTTGCTGAAATGAAATGTGTATTTGGACGTACACGATCTTCGGATAAAAAAGGAGTTTATTATGTAGCCTTTTCTCATGAAATTCCTCAGGCTGGGCAATATGCTATAAAAGCGGCCATACGTATAGTTGAACACATAATCGCCAACAAAGATTATAATGTGTCAGAAGATATAGAAGAATTAAAAATAATTAAATCCAAAAGAGGAATTGGAGTAACTACAGCGGCAATTATCGAAGAAGCAAAAAGGCGTCATATTCCTTTCCGGAAAATAAATGAAGGCTCAATGTATATTCTTGGACAAGGTGCCCATCAGCGAAGAATAAGCGCTTCCATGGCTTGCACCACCAGCGGAATTGGTGTTGACGCAGCATGTGATAAAGAGCAAACAAAACGAATGCTTCACAAAGCATATATTCCTGTACCGGGCGGAGAATTGGTCGTCTCACCCGAGGAACTGAAAGAAAGTATCTTAGAATTAGGATATCCGTTAGTAATTAAACCTCTTAACGGAAATCATGGAAAAGGAGTAACTGTAAATATAAAAACGGAGGGAGATGCAATATTAGCTTTTAATAAAGCAGCTGAAATATCCGAGATAGTAATAGTGGAACGTTTTATTCAAGGGGAAGATTTTCGTTTGCTTGTTATAAATAACAAATTTGTTGCAGCTGCAAAACGGACGCCAGCTATGATAAAAGGCGATGGGCATTCTACCATTAGAGAATTAGTGGAAGCCTTAAATAAGGATCCAAACAGAGGTGATGGTCATGCAAAAGCATTGACAGCTGTTAAAATAGATGCATCAACAGAGAAAATTTTAGCACAAAAAGGATTAAGCCCGGAATCGGTTCCTGCTAACGAAGAAACGGTTTTCCTAAAGGATACCGCGAATCTCAGTGCCGGAGGAACGTCTACTGATGTCACAGATATTATTCATCCTAATAATATTTTATTAGCGGAACGTATTTCAAGAATAATTAATCTTAATATATGTGGAATTGATATTGTTGCTAAGGATATAGCAAAACCTCTGATGCAGGATAACGGTGCTGTAATTGAAGTTAATGCGTGTCCGGGATTACGTATGCATCTTAACCCTTCGCATGGCAAAGCACGTAATGTAGCTGAGCCGATTGTCTCCATGTTATTTCCAAAGGAAACACCATCACGTATTCCCATTGTAGCTGTAACCGGAACAAATGGCAAAACCACTACCACACGTTTAATAGCACACATAGCAAAAACAGCAGGTAAAAAGGTTGGGTACACAACTACTGATGCTATTTATATAAATAATGAAGTAGTAACTCATGGTGATTGTACGGGAGAATCGAGCGCAGAAACAGTTTTAACCGATGCTATTGTCGACTTTGCAGTACTTGAATGTGCACGTGGCGGTATATTAAGAGCAGGTTTAGGTTTCGATCAGTGTGATATTAGTATTGTTACTAACGTAGCCGAAGATCATTTAGGCTTAGATGGTGTAAACTCTCTTAGCGATATGGCGCGCATAAAATCTGTTGTTGCCGAAAGTACTGCCAAAGATGGTTATACCATTTTGAATGCAGAAGATGATGAAGTGTTTTTTATGGGGGATTATGTAAAATGTAATATCGCATTGTTTGCATTAAACTCTAAGAATGAAAGGATAGAAAGGCATTGTAACAGGGGCGGACTTGCCGCGTTTGTTGAAAACGACGAGGTGATAATCAGGAAAGGGAATTGGTCTAATGCCATTTGTCATGTTAATGATATTCCTTTGACATTCTCAGGCAGAGCAGAATGTATGGTGAAAAATGTTTTGGCTGCTGTTTTGTCGGCAACTATATATAATTTTAATATTAACACTATAAAAACAGCGTTGTGTTCATTTTACCCTTCTCCTCAGAATACTCCCGGGAGGTTCAATATTTTTGAGTTTAAAAAATATAGTATCATGGTAGATTATGCGCATAATCCCCATGCAATGCTTGAACTAAAAAAGTTTTTGGATCGTACGGAAGCATCTCGAAAAATAGGAATAATAACTGCTCCAGGTGACAGGCGCGATGAAGACATAATACAGGTGGGTTTTTACTCAGCTCAAATGTTTGATGAAATCATTATAAGATTGGATGAAGATTTGAGAGGGAGAACATCGGAAGAATTAACCGCTCTTTTACAAAAAGGTATTCAAACTGCTAACCCGCTCATTCCCGTTTCTATTATAGCGTCTGAAGAAGATGCCATTTTACACGCAGCACACAATGCAAAACCGGGAACGTTTATTACTTCGCTTACAGAAAAAGTATGGAAAACAATTGACTATGTAGAAGCACTCAGAAAAACTGAAGTAAATAATAAGATTGTGCAGTTGAATGTTTTATCACCGGAAGAGCCTGTTTTGCAATTTGAAAATGCTGTATGAGGCATAGGCCCAGAGGTATATTAATTCCAATAGGAGGGAATGAAAATGAATCCATTTTATCCCGCATAATTGAAGAGACGCGTAAGCGCAATCCTATTATCGAAATTATTACTGTTGCAACAAGTCATCATGAAGAAACATCAGATGCCTACTTTTCAGTATTTGACGACCTGGGGCTAACTATTAGGGAAATATATATAGAGAAAAGGAGCGAGACGGAAGATTTTATGAAAAGAATAGAATCTTGCGATGGTGTTCTTTTTAGCGGTGGCAACCAGTTAAAATTAACAACGATGTTTGGAGGTACTGATTTCCTAAGGTTATTAAAAGACAGGTATTATAATGACGACAATTTTGTAATTGCCGGAACAAGTGCTGGAGCTGCGGCTATGTCAAACACAATGATAATAAAAGGAGGGAGTGAAGATGCTTTGATAAAAGGTAAATTGCAACTCACTAACGGTCTGGATTTTATCAATAATGTTTTAATTGATACTCATTTTACTGAACGGGGACGTTTTGGAAGATTAATACAAACAGTTGCTGCTAACCCCGGTGTATTGGGTTTAGGTTTTGGTGAAGATACCGGAGCGGTTATTTATAATGGAAATGAATTGGAGGTTATAGGTTCTGGTCTTGCAGTAATTGCCGACGGTTTAAATATAAAATATTCTAATATGACTGACATAGGGGATGGAGACCCCATCACTGTAGAAGGAATCACTCTTCATGTTTTAGGTGGAAAAGAAATTTTTTCTTTATCAGAGCGTAGAATTTTGAGGTCCTGATATGAACCTGACAACCATCATTGGTATTTCAGCCAGTTTTTTCACAGCAATTGCTTTGGTACCCCAATTGATTAAATTGATAAAAGAAAAAAAAGCGGAAGGCCTTTCACTCGGAATGTTAAGTGCATTGCTTGCCGGACTAAGTCTATGGATATATTACGGACACCTAAAAAAGGACTGGCTGATAATTATCTCCAACTCGGTTTCTTTGCTTTTCAATATAGTCACTGCAGTCTTAACGTTGAAATATAAAAAGTAGTCTGAGTTTTTAATCTTATCATTTGCTCATTCAACTTTAGTTTTTTTCTTTTCTTTTTCTCCCTTTTTATTCCCTCCAAACACTTTTTGCAAAAATGTTTTCTTTTCAGGAGTGTCTTCCACTTTTCCAATATCAATAGTGGAATCTATAGAAGGCTGCAATGCAAATACAAAGGCATTTTTTAATATGTAACTTACTGCAGTCCATAAGCCAGCGTCAGGATTCGTAAATCGGCCTTCAATTGGAAGTTTAGTAGCTACCTGTTTTTTTCTTTGATTTTCGAATATTTCTTTCACCCCCGATACAACATTCCCCCACACGATCTGCCTTAAATTCCCCTCCTTGGCAACTTTCATATCTTTTATTAGTGGTTTTACATAACCTTTAAAGGCATTATCCTTGGCCGCAAATTCAGTATATAATCCAAAGGTTCCTTTTTCTACTTTGAATTTTCCATACGCCTCAAAGAAATTATTTAAATAAGTCATGTCTACATTATTAATTTCTGCATTTAGATCAAATGTTGGTTGTTTCTCCAGGGGATTAAGTTTTATATTAAGATTTAATTTTCCATTATAAATATCTCCGCTAGCCTTTATAGTAGAAGGTAATACTGTGTTACTGTCGTTTACATTTGAGAAATTGTCGGCCTTAACCTGGATATTAGTTATGGGTATATCTATGCGAGGTGTGCTGTAAGGATCTACAAAATGAATTTGTCCATTGTTGATTTGAAAATGATTAATAGTTAGAGGCATGAGCTTTTTTAGCACTTCGCTGAAATCTGCAGTATCTTTTTTAACATCCTCACCCTCGTGCTTACCTTTTACAAAATTCAGAAACGGGTTTTCTACCGAAATTTCTCCTACAATACTACCTTTGAAAAGTGATTTCCATTCAATAGAAAGGTCAATTACTGAAGTTGTAAAAAAAGGAATACTGTCTTGTTGTTTAGTGACAGTATCAATTTTAACAATTTTAAGATTATTAATTTTATATGCACCTCTGATAAGAGCCAGATCAATATCTTCTACATGGCCATAGTATTCTTTAATTTCGCTCAACGTTTTGTTAACGTATTTAAGTACAACATATGGCAGTGCCAATCGGACAATAATGAGAAGGGCTAAAATCGACAGAAGAATTATTTTCCATTTTTTTCTTCTTGGCTTTGCTTTGTTTACCAATTCATTATCCATAGCTAATAAATAAATTATACAATATAACCACTACCCAATTTTATAAGTTGTATCTAGGTTCAAATCTAAAGGATGTAATACTTTTCGAAGGTTCCACCAGAGGTTGAATTCAGGTACAGTTTTTACCATCACTAGAATGATTTAAAAATTTAAGTTTAATTCATCTTAGCTCTTATTTTCTTTTTTGCTTCTTCTAAAGCATCTGCCATTTCCTGTAATTCAGGATCTAGTCCTGGTGCAAACTCTTCAGGTCTTTCCGGAGCAGGATTAACTGGAAAATTTTTCTTAGGTTCTTTTAAGGTTATTAGTTCTGTTCCATCATTGGCTGGAGCGCTTCCGCTGAAAATTTTTGACATCTCAGAACCATCCAGGCTGAAGTGATATTGCTCTCGATTGATTCCCGCATCAATTAATTTTTTTACTTCAGGATATTGGTAGGAATCAAACTTTGGAATAGGTAGTAATTTACTCCATTGTACACCTAATGTTTCCAATGCTTTTGCAAAAGCCATTTCATGGGCCTCATCACGTGCGATCAAAAATGCCACTGTTGAACGTAATGTTTTATTACTCGACATCTGATAAATGCGGCACTTCTGTAATCTTCCGGTCGATTCTAGTACAAGATTATCGAGAAGATCAAGAACTAGATTCCCATTGCAATGAACATAACTTCCGCTCCAGGGATTACCGGCGGCATCTACTGGCATAGAACCTTGTGCTCCAACAATAAAGTGGTGAGGATTTTTTTGTTCCTTTGCCATTTCTAGCGGAGTAGTTCCATCTTTACCAGGAACATCGAATTTTTTTCCATGATATCCTGGTGCACCATCCAATAACTGGGATATTGTTTTGGAGATTAGCTCAACATGACTGATCTCTTCTGTAGCAATTGAACGGATTAGGTCATGGTAGGGTTTTGCATTTCCTCTAAAATTAAAACTTTGAAATAAGTATTGCATCATTGTGCGCATCTCTCCAAACTGGCCTCCTAAGCCCTCTTGTAAAGCATTTGCTGCAGATGGATCGGGTTCATCAACCACTATAGGATTAATTAAATTAGGAATTTGATAAAACATATTTATTAAATTTTAAATGTTAGTTATACTTTATCTCTATATATTAATAATCGTGCTAAAACTCCTGCAAAAACAAATACAAATGCAAGTTGTTATAAACGAGCATTTTGAACCTGCATAAGACATGTAAATAAAATAATTATTAAACGAATTTGGGAAGGGGTTGAGGATGCTGCTACTATTTTTGTATAGCATTTTCCTCATCAATCAATCAATCAATCAATCATTAAATCCGTAAAACTTTCAAGGCGCTTAAAATTAGGTTTATAATATTTCTTTTTAAGCCTGTACATTTTTATATCCTTAATAATCTCCTGCATATCGAGATTCAAACCGATGGATGAAAATATTCCATTAAAATCAAATTGTTTATCGCTTGACAATACGGCCTTTCGATAACCCGCAATTAGTTTTAATCCAAACCAACGAATAGGGGTGAAGGTGCCTGTTAAGCCGAAATTAGAAAATGCAACAATACCTTGTAATCGACTAGTCTCGTTTTCACTGGAAGCGGGAGTGTTTGTTAGTCTGTAATTTCCGATACCTACTTCCAAAGGAAAGCCCAATGAGAAAAATCTTTTTTTCAGATAAACCAATTCGGTATTAATTGTGCCGCAACGGACTTGCAAAGTTTGTTTTATTTCTATTGCATTTATTTCTTTATGTTTTGGCAGCTGGTCATCTATTCTGTAATAGCCTAGGGTTAATCTTAATTTTTCTTTAACCAACACGCCTGCATCATAACCAAACATATTTAACTTTTGACCGTCGAAAACTGTTGTTCTGGTATCAAATTTAAATTGAGGCCTGATAGTCTTTGGACGTGAAATTCTTGTCGAATCAGTTACGAATTTTTCATGTTCCTGCTCAGTCTGTGAATAGGAGTTCGTTAAAATATTCAGGAACAGGATAAGAAAAGATACATTTAATGTTGTCAAAAATTTCATCTTCATTTAAAATCTGTTTTAATAATGGCTGCCAGCATGGTGATATACAACTCTATCCCATTTTCAATTTCGCTGAGATAAATAAATTCATCGGCTATATGGGAGCGGGCAGAATCTCCCGGCCCTACTTTTAAAGAAGTGCATGGAATCAATGCCTGGTCAGAAGTGGTTGGCGAAACATATGTTTTTCTTCCGGCCTTAATCCCAGCCTGCACAAATGGGTGTTGTATTTGTATCGCGGATGGGCGCAATCCGTCCGGTTGAGGATGGATCTCACATTGCACATGTTGTTGTATTATTTGTAATGTCTCTTCATTTGTATAAGCATCTGTGGTACGCACATCTACTGTAAACTTGCAAATAGAAGGAACAACATTGTGTTGTTGTCCTGCATTAATTATGGTTACAGACATTTTAATAGGACCCAATGTTTCTGATACTTTTGGAAAAGAAAAAGTACGGAACCATTCCACATCCCGAATGGCTTTATAAATGGCATTGTCACCTTCTTCGCGCGCTGCGTGGCCTGATTTTCCGTAGGAAATGCAATCCAGTACCATCAGCC
>CAZQIC010000024.1:26738-41876 GCA_964593555.1 uncultured Bacteroidia bacterium
GCCCTTTCTCAGCTATGGCCAGGTCCATAAGAGTTGGCTCACCTACAATGGCAAAATCAATTGGTGGAAATGTATGATAAACAGAGGAGATGCCGTTCTTTCCGGATATTTCTTCCTCGGCTGTAGCAGCGTAAATAAGGTTATATTTTAATTTTTTATTTTCATAATAATACCGGAAAGTGGTTAGAAGAGAAACCAAAGCTCCGCCGGCATCATTACTTCCCAAACCATATAATTTACCGTCAATTATTTCTGGTAAAAATGGATCGCGGGAATAGGTTGCATTTGGTTTTACAGTATCATGATGAGAATTCAAAAGTATGGTAGGCAAGTCTGAATTAAAATATTTATTCGTGGCCCAAACATTATTCAAATACCTGGAAGTCTGAATGCCATTATTTTCCATAAAGACCTGCAACGTATCGGCGGTTTTGTTTTCTTCCCCGCTGAATGACGGCAAGCGAATGAGCTTCTTTAAAAGCTCAATTGCCTCTCGTTCCATTGATTTTATTTTAGTTTTATTAGGCATACTTTATTTTAGATGATTGACTGTATGTTATCAAAATGATTGATCATGATCAAGTTGTAGTATGATTAATAACTTCCTCATCGTGTTTATAAATAATAAACTGCCTCTCTTTAATAAGATATCCATCTCCCCGGGCAAGAATATGAACTTTAAGATTTTCTACACAGATAGGAGTGCCTTCTTCTGCATAGGTGAGATTTGTGTGGCCCATATGCTCCCCATCTATAATAATTACCATCCCTGAGCCGCGACATTCAGCCTCGTTACCTTTTTTTATAATAAGAGCAGTGTCTTCGCCCAAGCCTATTCCTGTACAGGTCGGGTTCATAACAATTGCCTGAGCCAATCTTCCGAAGCGGCCGCGTTTTACAAAATGTGTATCAATTATACAGTCGCTTATTAAACCAAAACCTGAAGTGATTTTTAAATCACCTTTTAACAAGGCTTCATGGCTCTGCCCGTCGTAAATCATTAGCCTTGACATTATCATTGCACCGGCACTTGTTCCTGCTATGATAAAATTTTTGTCTTTATAATACTTTTTCTTAATGGTTTCAATAAGTTCCGTTCCTCCCAGAATTGTTGACAGACGAAACTGATCGCCACCGCTGAATAAAACAGCATTGGCTTTTTCGATTCGTTTTACATAGCTTTCATCCCTTGCTTCTTCTTTATTCCGGATACCAATGTGGTGTATATTGCTGAAGCCAGCTCTCTTGAAAGCATTTGTATATGTCTTATTCATTTCTTCGGGATCTTCCGAAGCAGTTGTTATAATTTCAATATGATGATCTTTTTTAGGATCAGGTGGCAAAAGCTCGCCAAGGATTTCGTAATGTTTGAAATTTTTATTTTTGTCTTTTATATCGGGCCAGCGTTCTCCGCCTTCACCTTTATCTTCAGCCCCCCCTATAATAAGCAATTTCCCTTTAGGTTTCATTCAATTAAGTCTACTATGATATTACTGTTTATCTGCTCTGCATTCATTGAAATTAATTATTCGGCTATCGATTAATTCTAAATATATTAATACAATGTTGCTAATCAACGAAGCAGTGATATTCTATTTTCATGCCAAAGAATCAACACAATAGCGGTGTTTTTCGTTTCTATATACGGGGGAGAAAAAACCACATAATGTGTAATTATTACTCAGAAATAACCGGAATAAATAATTTTAAGGATACTTTAAACTGTGATTTTTTTGAACGAATTAAGTGTATTCTCTCCTGGATGTTTTTTCTCCTACGAAAATATTTACCCTTTTTTCCATAGGGAATCCTGAAAACGATATTAATCCTTTTTGAATAGCGTGAATGTTAAATCCAAGTACCATAGCTGTCAGTACAGCCGGACAAATATATTTGAATGCAATTTCCGTGTTATTATCGTTTGTTTCAGAAAAAATATTTTTTAATTTAATCACAGTTAAAATTTCTTCTCCTTTAAATAGAATAATCTCATTGTTGTCTAATAAAGCTCCAGTCCCTCCAGTCAAGCGATGCTGCTTAATTTTTTCATTATTTTTATCCCTGCTAAATAGCGCCATATTGCATTTTACTTTTGGAAAAAGATCATGGGTTGAATAGTCATCGGCATTCATAATTACATAACCGTTGGTGGTAACTGTACGGATTAAAGTTTCCATTAATTCTACTCTGTCACGTAAAACGGTTGACTCATTGGCCTCCAGAACAGTTGTTATGATTGCAATGTTACAGTGGGCGAATCCAAATCCAGATTCAGAAATACTTTTATCGGAGCATTGTAGTACAGCGAAATCAATATTGGGGTCAAACAATACTTCTTGTTCGTTTTCGAAATTGGTACAATTTCCAGGGTATGTTAAATGTTCCTGTATATAAATTCCTTCAGATGTGTTACATCCGGGTTTGAATCCTGTAGTTTTTGCAAGGTGCGAGATAAGCCTCGTAAGAATATTTGCACCCTTAAATTCTGCAATTGCGGTTATTGGAATATGAGCCTTTTCAGTATCTGAAAAAAGCATATCAACAATTTTTTCCGCAACATTACGGGGAATTCCTTTTTGCGGATTGGAATGCATGCGAAGGCCGGGCCCGGCATTTACCTCTATAACAGCGCCGGTTCCGCGTTTAATAGGCTGGTCTATTCTGCTGGCAACAAGATCAATTCCACAGATATCTAAATTAAATATACGAGCTATCCTCTCTGCCATAAATTTGTTTTCGGGGTGTATAATGTCAGTTACGTCCGTAGCTGTTCCTCCCATGCTAATGTTTGCTGTATCTTTTAAAAACAATGTCTGGTTTTCGGGTAATATGGATTCTAACGTAAGTTTTTTATCTGAAAGAATTTTTTTTGTATGATCGTCTATTTTTATTATGGCCAGCACATATTCAGCCCCTTCGCCCCGCTGAGGATTACAATTTTCTTTTTCAATCAACTGATTAATGGTAGATCGGCCATCACCTATTACTTTTGCCGGTGTTCGCAATGTAGCTGCAACCAACTCATTGTTAATAACGAGAAGGCGATAGTCATCACCCTTAATAAATTCTTCCACAATAACCTCCCGGGAGATTTTTTTTGCATTGTTAAATCCAAAGACCGCTTTATCAACGGAATTGATGTCCGTTGTAACGCCTCTGCCATGGTTTCCATCAAGAGGTTTAGTTACAATAGGAAACATAACTTCGTTTATGCGTTCACGCAGTTCATCTTCGCTGATTACTAATATGCCTCTTGGAATAGGTATGTGTGCTTCTGAGAGTAATTCTTTTGTTTCTTCTTTATCGCTGGCTAATTCCATTCCGAGTCCGCTGGTATTATCTGTGATTGCAGTACGAATTTTTTTCTGCCGATTACCGTGACCCAATGCCATTAAAGATCCACTATTAAACTGGCGATAAGGAATTCCCCTTTTTTTAATCTCATCCAAAAGATAATCTGCGGTGGGACCCAGGGTGTATCTTTGCTTCAGGTAGATTAATTCATCAATATCATTTTGTATTTCATCGTAATTTTCATCTCTGGCTAAGGATTCAACAATTCTGAAAGCAGTTTCTCCTGCGAAAACACCAGCTCTCTCCACTACATAGGAGAAAATTACATATGATTTGTCGGAGTCAGAGTAAGTTTTAGAAAAACTACAATCCATTCCTGCGCGCAATTGCAATTTTATGGCAATGTAAAGTATGATTTCTTCAATAGAAATTCCTTGTTCCACTTTATTGAAAAATTCCTGTGAAGAATTATCAAGAGAAGGAAGAACTTCCTTTAGCTTTTTTGAAAAATCTATGAATTTACTGTTTGTTAAATCCCTGAATTTACCTGGATCAATGCTAAGTTCTACTAATTTTTTATGACGCACAGACCAATAGTTTGGTCCCCTGAATGTTTTTAAATCTAATATTTTCATACCTGAAACTATGCTAAAACCATACCAATGAAATAAATTGGTAAAGAAAAATATGTGTGGAATTATATCAACACGAAATACTAAATCCATAAATTTGAAAAAAAATAAATATGGAATACAGAAGATTAGGCAAGTCGGGGTTACAGGTAAGTGCATTGTCATTTGGGTCCTGGGTTACATTCGGTAAACAAATAGGAGATAATGTTGCAGAAGATTGTATGAAACTTGCCTACGATAACGGTGTCAATTTTTTTGATAACGCCGAAGCATATTCATCGGGCAAATCAGAAATAATTATGGGAAATATTTTGAAGAAGATGGGGTGGGAGAGGAGTACCTTTGTTGTTTCTAGTAAAGTATTTTGGGGAGGCAAACTTCCCAATCAAATGGGATTGAGCAGGAAGCATGTTGTAGAGGCGTGCAACAATGCACTTAAAAGATTACAGGTGGAATATCTTGATCTGTATTTTTGTCATCGACCTGATAGAAATACTCCCATAGAAGAAACGGTAAGGGCAATGCATGATCTTATTACCCAGGGAAAAATTCTGTATTGGGGAACATCGGAATGGAGTGCACAGGAAATAATGGAAGCTTATGGTATTGCACGGCAGTATAATTTAACTGCTCCAACTATGGAGCAACCGCAATACAATATGTTGCATCGTGAGCGTTTTGAAAATGAATATAGAAGATTATATGACACAATTGGTTTGGGAACAACCATTTGGTCTCCCTTAGCATCAGGATTATTAACTGGCAAATACAATACAGGTATTCCTAAAGATAACCGCCTTCATTTAAGCGGAATGGAATGGTTAAGGGATGAAACTATAGGAGAAAAATCGGGAGACAAGGTTGAAAAAACAAAACAATTATCTAAGCTCGCTGATAACTTAGGTGTATCACTCCCTAAATTCGCTATCGCCTGGTGTTTGAAAAATCAAAATGTAAGTACTGTTATACTGGGCGCATCCAAGGCTGAGCAATTAAAAGAAACACTTGCCGCTCTTGAAGTGGTTCCATTGCTTACAATTGAGGTGATGAATGAAATTGAACTGGTGCTGAAAAATAAACCTGTTTCGCCAAAATAGTAGGGAAGTTGTCCGTTGTTGCTTATCCGTTATTAGTTATTGGTTGCACGAACTGACAACAAACAACCAATTGCTGTTACCTTCAGCTTACGTCATTCTTACTCCTATGATAAGGATGTCATCAACCTGCTCCAGTTCCCCTTTCCAGTTCTCTAACCTTCTGTCAAGAATTATTTTTTGCTCCACCATCGATTTATCCTGTATAGATAATAAAAGATCTCTTAGTCGCTTGTACTTGAATTTTTTTCCTTTCATTCCTCCAAACTGGTCAGCATAACCATCAGAGAAAATATAAAATGTGTCACCCGTTTTTAATTGCATCTCGTGATTGGTGAACAAATGCGGTTCATCATCAATGAATTTTCCAACGGGGAATTTATCGGCTCGTATCTCAAGCATATCTTTATCAACAGGGAAAGCTCTTTCGTCCAAAACAAGATCCGAGTCTACAATTCCTTTTCTTATCAACCAGATTGGATTGTATGCTCCTGCATATTGTATCTTTTTTCCTTTTGGATCAATGGTGCATAAAGCCATATCCATGCCATCTTTAACAGAAGCTTCGGTGAGTGTTTGTTTTAAAGTTTCACTTAATCCTGTATTCAGTTCATCTAATATTTCCGCAGGTTTTGTTTTTTTATTGGTAATAATAGATTGGTTAAGCAGGTTGTTTCCAACAATACTCATAAATGCTCCCGGAACTCCATGCCCTGTACAATCCACAGCAGCCATAATTAAAGAACCATTCTGCGCTTTATTGAAATAATAAAAATCCCCACTCACTATATCTTTTGGTTTATAAAGAATAAATGATTCCGGCAGGTGTTTTTTTACTTCATCTTCCGGTGTTAGAATAGCCTCCTGCAAACGTTTCGCATATTTAATACTATCCGTAATTTCCTTATTTTTATTGTCAATTTGAAGGTACGCTATCTCAACCCGGTCCTTTTCCTTTTTTAATTGCCTTGTTCTTTCAGCAACTTTTTTCTCAAGAATTTTTTTCTGAACTGTCAACGAGCTTTCTCTCCATTTTATGTACAGTACAATCGATGCCACTAAAAACAAAAAGCAGAGCAAGTAAAACCAATTGGTTCTCCAGAAAGGCGGCTTAATAATTATAGTAACAGATGTACCCTCTTCATTAGGTACACCATCGTTATTGGCAGCCTTAACGCGGAATGTGTACGTGCCAGGATCAACGTTGTTATAGTTAACAAAATTTATTTGTCCGGAGAGTTTCCAGTCTTTATCCACTCCTTCGAGTATATACCAATATTCATTTTTTTCAGACGCAATAAAATTCAGTGTAATAAATTCAAATGAAAAATAGTTTTCATCATAGTTTAGCTCGATCACTTTTTTAAACATGATGGTGGTATCCATCGCATACTCATTCTCATTTAACTTAAAGGAGGTTAGGTAAACAGGCGGTACATATGGGTTTGTTTGTAAGCTGTCCGGATTAAATCCAACAAGTCCTGAAATACTTCCAAAATACAAATTGCCATTATAGCCCTTGCAAAATGCCCTTGCGTTAAACTCATTTGAAGGCAAGCCATCTCTTATGTCATAAACTTTTGTCATCGGATTAACAACCTCCACTTTAGTATCCATTCCTTCAGCGCCATCATTATTTTTTAAACTCTCAATGCGCTGCCTTGTTGGAGAAATGAATGAGCAGAGTCCATTATTTGTTGCCAGCCATAATTTTTTATTATTGTCTTCAACAATACCATAAACTACATTGTTAGGTAAGCCCTCGTGCTCAGTAAAATATTCAAAACCATTTATCTCAGGGTCAAAACCATTTAAGCCATTACTCGTCGATACCCATAGAACACTATCGCCGTCTTCATAAATATTATTTATAATATTATTGCTTAACGATCTTTTATCCTTCTCTGAATATTGATAGGTCTTAATATCGCCTGTTATTGGATCCAACATCCTGATGCCGCTGCCGTTTGTTCCCACCCATATCTTACCCTCGTGATCTTCATGTACGGATGTAATATCATTGAACGCCGCAGATGTTGAATTGCCTCCGGTAAAAGAATACCTCCTGAATTTTTTTTGATCCAAGTTCAATGCGTTAAGGCCATTAGAAGTCCCTACCCATATAACTCCGCCCCCATCTTTATAGATCACATTTACATCATTGTTACTCAACGAAAAAATGTTCTTTGGATCATTTTTAAAAAGCTGAATTTTGTCTGTCTTCAAATCAAGAGCATTTAGACCATTTGGTGTTCCTATCCAAAGTGTACTATTCTCAGCGTCTTCATAAAGGTGATTTATGGTATTGTCGCTAATCGACTGCGGGCCCATAACAAAAACTTTATTTATTTCGGAAGATGAATTGTATTTGTTCAGGCCATAGCCAAACGTCCCTATCCATATATTTCCCTTGTTATCCTCACACACACTTGAGATGTCACTGCTTGTGATAGAGTTTGAATCTCCTGTTTTTTTCTGAATTATTTTAAAGCGATCGAAGTAAGGATTGTATGAACAAAGTCCGCCTCCCCAGGTCCCGATCCATATGGTTCCGCTTTTGTCTTCATAAATACTAAACACATAAGGCTTGCTGAGAGAATATGGGTTATCCGGATCGCTTTTGAAGCAGGTAAAAGTTTTTGAATACTGATCAAATACACAAAGACCTTCTCCCTTGGTTCCAATCCAGAGTTTTCCCGATCTGTCTTCAAAAAGACAAGTAATGTCATTTATGTTAAAATTGTCCCCTGCCGTTTTGTAATTAGTGATTTTTTTTGTTTCAGGATTAAATACACTTAATCCATCCGAGGTTCCAATAAAAATTAATCCGTTTAATGTCTGGTAAATACAGTTCACCTGGTTGCTTGCAAGTGAATTAGGATCATTGTCATCGTGTTTATAAACCTGAAATTTAAATTTTTCTTTTCTCTCGGTTTTTTCGACGGAGTTCGATTTTCTTTTTGTTGTATCTATCTCTGTGTTTTTATCATACACAGATAACCCATCTTCAGTACCTACCCATAAAAGTCCGCTTCTGTCCTCGTATATCGACGTTACTTTATTATTGCTTAACGTTGACTTATTGTATTGCTGGTGTTTAAGATAGTCGCTGTTTACCTCACCTTTCTCAACATCAAAACGACATAATCCGTTATCCCCTGTGCCAACCCAAACTCTGTCCGATTTATCCTGATACAGATAGGTAATATTATTTGATGAAATGCTTTTTATATTGAATGGGTCATGCTTGTATGATTTAATTTTTCCCGTTAAGGGGTTATATACATTGAGTCCATTTTCTGTACCTATCCAAAGACTTCCCTGTCTGCTCTCAAACATACATTTTATGCTGCTGGATGAAATAGAGGTAGAATCTAAAAAATCATGTTTAAAATAAACGAAGTTTTTACCGTTGTACATATTCAGCCCGTCCTGAGTACCAAACCATAGGAAATCCCTGCTGTCTTGAAGTATACAGTTTACAACGCTTTGAGATAGGCCTTGTTCAATACTTAGCTTTTTAAAACGAATATTTTGGCTTAATCCGGCTGACTGAGCCAAACAAAGTTGAAGTGATGAGAGGAAGAAAAGAGAAAAAAGTAAGTTATTCCGTAAAAGTTTCCTCATATTTTATCAAAGCCCGATAAACACGGATTTAACGTAACAGTCAAAAATAACATAATTACACACTCTATTCGTGCGATTTATACGATTTTGTAAAAAAATAGTTACCAAATATGACAAATTTAGTCAAAAATAAAGGTTTTTACGACAAATTGACTTGTAGTTCCGATGAATACAGACATTATTACATATTTATTCAATTTTTAAGATTAGGAATATTATTTGATGAATGTATTTTGAGCAAAAATCTTAAAAATGAATTTGAATAATTTTACTATAAAATCGCAAGAAGCCATCCAACAAGCACAACAAATTGCTATGGCAAAAAATAACCAGGCAATAGAGGTAGGGCATGTGCTTAAAGGTATACTTGAAGTAGATGAAAATGTTACCCCATTTATCTTTAAAAAACTTAACGTTAACATTGGAATTATTTCACAAGCTACTGACAAAATTGTTGATTCTTATCCCAAAGTAAGCGGTGGAAATCCCTATTTGTCGGTTAATGCAAACCAGGCTTTACTAAAAGCATCTAATTACCTTAAAGAATTTGGTGATGAGTATGTGTCTATTGAGCATATTCTATTAGGTATTTTTAATGCTAAGGATACAATATCTCAATTACTGAAAGATAGCGGTGTAAACGAAAAAGAATTAAAAGCAGCCATCGCAGATCTTAGAAAAGGCTCTACAGTTACCAGTCAGAGTCAGGAAGGTACTTATAATGTCTTAAGTAAATATGCTATTAACCTAAACGATCAGGCACGTAAAGGAAAATTGGATCCTATAATTGGTCGTGATGAAGAAATAAGAAGGGTATTGCAGATTATTTCACGTAGAACAAAAAACAATCCTATTCTTGTTGGTGAACCGGGTGTTGGTAAAACTGCAATTGCCGAAGGTTTAGCACATAGAATAATTAATGGTGATGTGCCCGAGAATTTAAAATCAAAACAAATTTATTCTTTAGATATGGGTGCTCTTATAGCAGGGGCAAAATATAAAGGTGAATTTGAAGAGAGATTGAAGTCTGTTGTAAAAGAAGTTGTACAGTCTGATGGAGAGATCATACTTTTTATTGATGAGATACATACGCTTGTTGGTGCTGGTGGAGGAGAAGGAGCAATGGACGCAGCTAACATTCTAAAACCGGCATTGGCAAGGGGCGAACTTAGGGCAATTGGTGCAACAACACTGAATGAATTTCAAAAATATTTTGAGAAAGATAAAGCGCTGGAGAGAAGATTTCAGAAGGTAATGGTAAATGAACCTACACCCGAAGATGCGATCTCAATTTTAAGAGGTATTAAAGAAAAATATGAAACACATCATAAAGTGAGGATCAAGGATGAAGCGATAATATCCGCAGTTGAACTTTCTCAACGCTATATTAACGACAGGTTTTTACCGGATAAAGCGATTGATCTTATTGATGAAGCCGCGTCTAAATTAAGAATGGAAATCAACTCGATGCCTGTTGAGTTGGATGAGGTTGAACGGAAGATAAAGCAACTTGAAATAGAACGCGAAGCGATAAAGCGAGAGAATGATAAAACAAAATTGGAATCCTTAAACAAAGAAATAGCGGAACTCAATGACGAACGTGCTGACTTTAGGGCGAAGTGGCAATCGGAAAAAGAAATTGTAGAAGGGATACAAAAAGTAAAAGAGCAAATTGAAAAATTAAAGTTTGAAGCGGAGCAGGCAGAGAGAGCCGGTGATTACGGCAAGGTTGCCGAAATACGATATGGAAAAATAAAAGAAGCTGAGGTAAATCTAGAAGTATTCAAAGCAAAAATTGCTGAGATGCAGTCTAAGGGTTCGCCAATGATAAAGGAAGAGGTGGACAGTGAAGATATTGCGGGAGTAATTTCAAGATGGACAGGGGTTCCTGTTAGCAGGATGCTGCAAAGTGAAAAAGAAAAATTACTCTTCTTAGAGGAGGAATTACATAAACGTATTGTTGGGCAAGATGAAGCAGTGGTTGCTATTTCTGATGCAATACGCAGAAGCCGCGCCGGTTTACAGGATAGTAAACGCCCCATTGGCTCCTTTATTTTTTTAGGTACCACAGGTGTGGGTAAAACAGAATTAGCTAAAGCATTGGCAGAATTTTTATTCAATAATGAAAACAGTTTGGTGCGTATTGATATGAGCGAATACCAGGAGCGCCATGCGGTATCCAGACTTGTTGGTTCACCTCCGGGTTATGTTGGTTATGAAGAGGGTGGGCAGTTAACAGAAGCGGTGAGAAGAAAACCATATTCTGTTATTTTACTTGATGAAATTGAAAAAGCGCATCCTGATGTGTTTAATATTTTATTGCAGGTATTGGATGATGGCAGGTTAACTGATAACAAAGGAAGGGTAGTCAATTTTAAAAACACGATTATTATCATGACCTCTAATCTTGGTTCTCATTTGATTCAAGAAAATTTCGAAAAAATAAATGAAAAAAATAAGGAGGAGATTTTCGACAAGACAAAAGCCGAAGTATTTGAATTGCTTAAGAAGACAATAAGACCGGAATTTTTGAACAGGATCGATGAAACAATAATGTTTACTCCACTTTCAAAAAAGGATGTCAGAAAAGTGGTTGAAATACAATTCCGAATTGTGCATGATAAACTGGCTGAGAATAATATAAAGCTTGAGGCTACGGATTATGCCCTGGATTGGATAGCTCAGGTTGGGTTTGATCCACAATTTGGGGCAAGACCCGTTAAAAGGGTTATGCAGAAATATATTCTCAATGAACTTTCTAAGCAATTGCTCTCAAATTCCATAACAAAGGATAGTAAAATAGTAATAGATATGTTCAATGATCAACTTGTATTCAGAAACCCCGAAAAAGAGAAAAAAAAGAGGAAAGAGCCTGTTTAACTAAGAAGAACTATCGGCATGAATTGGTCTGGTGTTAAAAGATGTTAAACATTTATTGTTTATAAAACATTTGGAATGGTAATTGCGTTATTGGAACACAGCCTACATTTATGGAGACAATTATTTAACAATTAAAGTAAAAATATAACATATGAAAGCTAAAAAAATGAAAGTGTTTGGCGAAGTGCCAACCATTAAGGTTCGTTTAGATCACAGAACCACAATTACAGTTAGAACAAAAGCCGCTCTTAAAGGCTGGCTTGAAAGATATCCTGAGGCGAAAGTTATTTCGTAAATTAAATTGAAATTATTTTATCTTAGCGGGAATTCAACACCTGCTAAATGAAATATTTACTGTTTGCCCCGATCGTATTTATATCATTAGTGTTAAAGTCTCAAACAGGCGGTCCGCTTCCTGTTATCTCCCCAGACTTTGAAAAAGTAAAACCAAACAGTCCTTTTAAGCGGACAAACGTCAATTCTCAGATTGGTAATCATAAAGTGTTTGTCGACGTGCTTCAACTAGCTTTCAGACAATTTTCTTTTGGTTATGAGTTTCTTACCGATTCCGACAATGTTGCCTTTAGTTTTCCTATTAGTATAGGCCTCAAGAACAAAGGCCTGGAATTTGGTGTGGAACCTAAATTTTTTATTACCCACCCTTATACTTTTTACCGAAAAATAGGACCCTGGGATGCAGGAGATGCAAACGTGAGATATTTCCTTGGTCCCGCGATTTCAGCTATGACGATTCAGGATGATTGGATGCTTTCGGCCCGATTTTCCAATGGTGTTTCCATGCAGTTTGTTAATGGATTTAATCTAAGTGGATATGGATCCGCCGGTGTAAAATATTTTGTAACTAATGTAAACGGTTACGGAGGAGATATTGAATTTGATTGGAGATTGAATGCTACAGTGGGTTGGCGGTTTGGAGGCTCAAAATAAAACTGTGATTGTATGTTTGAAAGACATCAGAATAAAAAATTATATTTCAGCGAACAGGATTATACTACCCGTACCTACGTTGTCCCTCTTATAGAAAAACATAAAAAAATTATTCCGGATATGGAGGTGTTGGAGATTGGGTGCGGTGAAGCGGGTAATCTGAAACCCTTCGTGGACCTTGGATGTAAATGTACCGGTGTCGATTTGAATGAAAGTAAAATAGCTGCCGGTAAAGAATTTTTTAGCGACCATCCTAATAAAAACAATATTAATCTTATCGTTCAAAATATTTATGAATCGGGAGATACTTTAACCAAAAGATTCGATATAATTATTTTGAGAGATACTATAGAGCATATTCATGATCAGGAAAAATTCATGCATTTTGTAAAAAGGTTTTTAAAAGATGACGGCGTGTTTTTTATAAGTTACCCACCATGGCAAATGCCTTTTGGCGGCCATCAGCAGATTTGTGTAAATAAACTAGCCTGTAAAATCCCTTACTATCATTTGCTACCCACGTTTTTATACAAAGCGATATTAAAATTGTTCGGTGAAAGTAAAAACACTATCGATGACCTTTTGGAAATAAAAGCAACAGGCATATCGATAGAGAGATTGAGGCGCATCATTAAAAAAGAAAATTATGGAGTAAAAGAGGAGGTGTTTTATTTTATCAATCCTAATTATGAAGTAAAATTCAAACTTAAACCTCGTCTGCAAAGCCAAATAATTACGTCAATACCGTACATAAGAAATTTTTTTACTACAAATTGCTATTATCTGCTTTCTAATTAATCCTGCATTTGCAGATTAATATTGAATGGATGTTAAACAATTGGATAAATTAATAATGGAGTTCAGACCCCATTTTAAAAACGAGGCGATACCGAAAAGCCAAAAGAGTAGGATGCACGAATAAAATAATATGAAATCAAACTTTTACACATTTATTATTGGCGGTTTTTTTTCAATAGCCGCAACTACAGTTAATGCACAATCGGGTTCTCTGGACAATACTTTTGACACTGACGGAATTGTAACTACTAATTTTGGAGCTTCTGCTGAAAATGGCAGGGCAATGGCGATTCAAAGTAATGGGAAAATTGTAGTGGCGGGAGCCGGCTTCAATGGAACCAGTACTTATTTTACATTAGCGCGTTACAACAGTAATGGCAGTTTGGATATTACTTTTGATAGTGACGGAATGGTAACCACGAATGTTGGAAATGAAAGTAAAGCATACGCTATTGCCATCCAGCCTGATGGTAAAATTGTTGCGGCTGGTTATAGCGATAATGGAGTCAACAGGGATTTTGCTGTTGTACGTTACGATAGTACCGGTGCGTTGGATCTTACTTTTGATACAGATGGAATGGTAACAACCATTATTGGAACCGGTGGTGGTGAGGCTTATTCAGTTGCATTACAATCTGATGGTAAAATTATATTAGGAGGTTATGCTTCTTTTTCTGTTACCGCAACCTCTGATGATTTTGCCCTGGTTCGCTACAAGAGTAACGGAAGCTTGGATAGCACATTTGATAGCGATGGAATTGTAACTACTGCAATTGGTACACTAAAGGATGAGGGCAATTCAGTTGCTATACAAACCGACGGTAAAATTATATTGGCAGGCCATAGCGATATTGGTGGTACCGTAGCATTTGCTACAGCACGCTATAAGAGCAACGGTGTTTTAGATTCTACTTTTGATGCAGATGGAATAGCAACGTATGCTTTTGTAAGCAATAACAGTGAGGGAAATTCTGCAGCGCTGCAAAGTGATGGTAAAATTGTAGTAACAGGATTCAGTGACAGCGGGACTAAAAGCGACTTTGCTTTGATCCGTTGTAAGATTGATGGCAGTCTGGATAGTACTTTTGGTGTAAATGGAAAGGTAACCACTGCAATTGGAAGCGCTGATGATGAAAGTAATTCAATTGTTATACAAAGTGATGGCAAAATCGTTGTTGCCGGAAAAAGTGATAACGGTTCTGATGATGATTTTGCAGTGGCACGATACAAAACAGATGGAAGTTTAGATACTTCATTTAGTGCTGATGGAAAAGTAACCACTTCTATTGCAAGTGTTGATGATGAGGGATTTGGAGTTGCTATCCAGGCCGATGGTAAAATTGTAGTTGCCGGAGAGAATAAAAACGGTAGCCCCAACTTTGCTGATTTCGCTGTAGTAAGGTATAACAATGCTCTTGTTGGTGCCGGTGTAAGCACCATTGTCAATCAAACAGAAGGGTTTAAAATATATCCAAATCCATCTACAGGTATTTTTAAACTTGAATGGAACGGAGATAAAAACGCTTCAGTGAAAATTTTCAATTTGTTGGGAGGAGAAGTTTTGCAACAACAAATAACAAACAAAATAGACCTTTCGACTTTTGGTAAAGGAGTATTTTTTGTAATGATCAATAATGGCGCAAAAACATATACTCAAAAAATTATAGTTCAGTAAATAATTAAGTGCTGAGAAATTAAGGATGGATCTGCTTTATTGTAGGTTCATCCTTAATTGTTTTTATTGAAACGAGGATTGTTTGTAGATACTTGTGGTTCCCCACAGCACTGTAAATCTCTAATAATTTGTTATATTTATATAATAGAATATTTCTTTGAAGAGCTTTTTAGTTCGACAATCCTAATTA
>CAZQIC010000025.1:0-41426 GCA_964593555.1 uncultured Bacteroidia bacterium
GTATTACGCACTCTTGCCTTACCAAATTTTTCTACAAACCCTTCTGTTATTTTAAATACACCGCCGTATTCTGCAATGTCCTGCCCCATCAAAACCAACCCGGGATGTTTTTCCATTGCTAGTTTCAGTCCGTCGGATATTGCATCGATCAAACGTTTATCAGATTTTTTTTCTGAAGTGGGATTTATTTGTTTGAACTCGAACGGAGCATACACATCTTTTAATTCATGTTCGGTAACGGGAATAATTTTTTCTTCCACAAAAGCTTCCTTCACCGCAACTTCTATCTCTGCTTTTATTTCAGATTTTATCTCATTGATCTTTTCATTTGTTAGCACGCCTAACGATTCCAAATAGTTTTCAAAATTCACCACCGGATCTTTCTTTGCCCAAGTATCCATTAGTTCTTTGGGAACATATTTTGTTCCTGAAGCCTCTTCATGGCCTCGCATGCGAAAAGTAATACACTCCAACAAAACCGGTCTTGGTTTTTGCCGGATAGATTCGGCCAATTTTAAAACAGTATCGTAAACTTCCAGCACATTATTTCCATCCACCTGCACCCCTTCAATGCCATACCCTATAGCCTTATCAATAAATTGTTTACATCTGAATTGCTCATTCGATGGAGTCGACAGTCCGTACCCATTATTCTCAACAATAAAAATTACCGGGAGATCCCAAACTGCAGCTACGTTTAGTGACTCATGAAAATCACCTTCTGAAGCTCCACCATCACCGGTAAATACGGCCGTAACTTTTTTTTCTTTCTTCAATACGTTAGCTAAGGCAATACCATCTGCAACCCCCATTTGAGGACCAAGGTGGGATATCATTCCAACAATATGGAATTCGTTTGTACCAAAATGAAATGATCTGTCACGCCCTTTTGTAAAACCATCCTTTTTCCCTTGAAGCTGAGCAAAAAGTTTTTTTAAGGGAATGCCTCTAGAGGTAAAAACCCCGAGGTTACGATGCATAGGTAAAATATACTCTTCGGCATTAAGAGCAGCCGTTACACCAACTGAAATTGCTTCCTGACCGATACCTGAAAACCATTTTGATATTTTTCCCTGCCTTAATAGCACCAGCATCTTTTCCTCTATCATCCGTGGTTTTAACAAATTCAAGTAAAGTGAACGAAGTATCTCGTTCAAATGACTTTTTTTATTATAACTTATAGGACTTTGGGCCGATATCATAAATAAATCTTGTGTATGCAAAGCTAAAAAAATCGTAACTTGTAACAGCTAAAAAAATGGGCATCGAAAATTTAATAATTGGACTTTTACTCTTGGGCGCTGTAGCCTATTTTGTCTTAAAATTCAGGTTAAGCTTCAGAAAAAAGGATCAAAACTGCGATAACGCATGCTGCGGAGCAGAACACAGGAAAACACCCAAAACAGACCAAATTTAAAATTTATTGTTGCATAAAAAAGCCTTCCCTGTTACAGAGAAGGCTGTTTTTTTGCAATAACTAAACCTATTTTTTAGGTTCAGCAACAGGTGTAGCAGCGGCAGCAGAAGAATCTGCAGCAGCAGCAGCGGCAGCAGCTTCAGCAGCAGCAGCTTCTGTAGCAGCCGCTTCAGCAGCAACTTTTTCAACTTCAGCAATTGAATCTTTAGTAGCTTGCTCAGCTTTTGCTTTTTCTTCAGCGCTTGGGCCGCACGCAGTAAATGCGAACATACCTGCAATCGCAACAAGTGTTAATACTTTTTTCATTTCGGGTTATTGTTTTGATTATTTGGGGGCAAATGTATAATTATTTTTCGACCTATGTACAAGTTTGCTAACATTTTATTGACAATCAATTGTTTAGAAAGCAAAAAGGGGAGTCTCCTCCCCTTTTTAAATAATCAAAACTAATAATACTAACGCAATACAGCGATAATGCTATTACCCTCTTCCGCCAGAAGCTTTCTTAGCCTCTTCTTTAACCTTTTGCTCTTGTGTTTTAGGCTTTACAGCTCCTTTTTTTGATTTTGCAGCTTCTTCAGCAGCAGCAATAGAATCTTGCTTTGCTTTTTCAACAGCAGCAGCTTCAGCAGCGGCTTTCTCAGCCTCTGCAGCAGCAGCAGCGGCAGCCGCAGCAGCGTCAGCCTCAACTTTTGCAATTGAATCTTTTACTTCTTGAGCTCTTTTTGCTTGTTCTTCGGCACTTGGGCCACATGCATAAAATGCGATTGTTACTGCCGTAGCAAGTAACATTACTGTTTTTTTCATTTGTTCTTATTTTGGATTATCCGGGTGCAAAGGTAATGGCTTTTTGGACTTAAAAAAATTTTTAAAATAGCTTTGTAAGCCTTAACTTTGTGCGCTGCTATAATGAGCAGAGTTAGACTTAATCAATTAAACCCATTTAAAATCAATTAAAACTATAAAATCATGAAAAAAACGATACTATTTTCAGCATCGGCATTAGCATTTACAATCGGAACAATATTATTATCTGGTTGCGCAAAAGAAGATTCTACTGCTCCAGTTATTACTGTTACAGGAGGAAATGCTATGACAATCTCTTTAAACTCTACTTTTACAGCACCTGCTGCAACTGCAGAAGATGATGAAGATGGAGATATTACAACATCGATCACAACAAGTGGAACTGTAGATGAGGATTTAACAGGTGATTATACTGTAACTTATAGCGCAACAGACGCTGCAGGAAACGTTGGAACAGCAGATTTAGTTGTTACTGTAAGAAACGATGCTTATGCTTTAGAATCTGATTATGATGGAAATGAAACTGATGCTTTAGGTCCTTATACTTACTCAGGTAATACTAATCCAGCTAAAGTTGTACAAGTTACTGCTTCAACTACAGTTAACAACCGTGTTACTATCAACAGACTTGGCGATTTCGCTAATAACGCTGTATATATGACTATCACTGGAACTAACATTACTATTCCTTCTCAAACCGTTCCAAGTGTTGGTACAGGAACAATGACATGTGATGTTCACGATAGACAGTCAAGTGGTACTGGAACTGTTACAACTACCGGATTCACCTTAACTTATAACGATTCAAAAGTTACACCATGCTCAGGCACTCGTACTGCGGTTGCAGCTACTTTCACTAAAAAATAATCTCAATTTATTTTACAAAAAAGGGCCGTCCACATAATTGGACGGCCCTTTTTATTTTTATTTTTAGCCTCATTAGCAAGTAAGTCCTTTATTTTTCCTGAAAGCCCCTGATATTTCTGTTCTTTTTTTTATATTAGCAGTCCAATAAAAATCAAGACTCATGAAATAGCCACAAGCCTTCGGCATACAAACCGAGAATGAGTATGTGGCGTATTCCATGTGACATTAAAAAACAAAAATATATACACATGAAACGAATTGTCCTATTGTCCATTATAGCAACATCTGTTGCTTCACTAACTATAGTATCCTGTAAAAAAGAAGATAAGACTGCACCAGTGATCACGCTTACAGGGGCTGCTGCCATAGATCACATTTTAAACAGCGCATACACAGATCAGGGTGCTACTGCCACTGATGATAAAGACGGCGATCTTACTGCAAGCATTACAGTTTCCGGCACAGTTAATAAAGATCTTGCAGGAAATTACACCTTAACATATAACGCTACCGATGCTGCAGGAAATGCTGCAACACCGGTTACAAGAGTTGTAACAGTAAACAATCAAGCGAATTATCTTGCCGGCACATATAGCTCAACGCTTGAAATGCCATGGCCGGGCGGAATAGTAACAAACCCTACAAGATCGATCACTGCATCTTCAACTGTTAACAAAAGCATAATTATTTCTGGTCTTGGCGAAAGCACAACCTCCAACGTTACTTTAATTGTTGATATGGCGCAAGACACGCTTAGCGTACCGCAGCAAACTGGATTGGGAGGATATTCCTTCGGACCATATGTTGGCCTTCCTTTCCCTTCTGATATTGGCACAGGAAATCCTATTGTTATAAACCTGTATGCAAAACAAACCCTTGGAACAAACAATAAAAATTTCAAGGAAATACTTTCTAAACAATAATTGATCTAAAAGATCTCGTGTAAAATCTCGGACAACATCCGGGATTTTTACTTTTAAGACCCTATGTCATCCAAATCAATAAAAAGAAAAATAGTTTTTATTATCAATCCCATCTCTGGAGTTGGTAAACAAAAAGCAATTGAAAAACTCATTGATAATTTTTTAGACAAAGAACAGTTCGACGTAAAAATAGAATACACTCAGCGGCGGGGACATGCAACCGAGATCGCAACTGACGCGGTAAAAAATAATTTCGATATAGTTGTTGCTGTTGGTGGTGATGGATCAGTGAATGAGATCGGAAGAGGACTGGTGAATACTTCTGTAGCATTGGGGATAATTCCTGCGGGATCCGGAAATGGATTGGCCAGGCATTTAGGTATTCCATTGGACCATTCCAAAGCCATTAAATCATTAAACACAGGAAAAATTTCCACGATCGATAGCATGAAGATAAATGATAACTTTTGTGCAGGCATTGCAGGCGTGGGACTTGATGCACATATTGGCTGGAAGTTTTCTGAATTTGGCAAACGAGGACTGAGCAGTTATATCAAGGTGTTTTTAAAAGAATTTTTCTCTTATAAAAAAAACGAATACTCAATTTTAATAGACGGAAAAAACTACAAAAGAGAGGCGATGCTGATCTCACTCGCTAACAGTTCTCAATTCGGAAACAACGCATACATATCGCCAACAGCAGATATTACAGATGGATTAATTGACGTTTGTATTCTGAAGCCTTTTCCAAAAATACTCACACCCTATCTTGCTTTCCTCATGTTCAATAAAACAATTACAGGAAGCAGTTACATGGAAATAATTCGCGGAAAAAATATAAGTATAATTCAAAACAATGACCAGGCGCATATAGATGGAGAACCCTTAATTCTGGGCAAAACAATAAACGCCATAATTAATCCGCTATCTTTGAACGTTGTAGTTCCTGAAAAATAATTTTATCCAATTACATCATGAGCAAAAGTAAAAACAGGGTGAATGTTGTATACTCAACCAATAAAACCTTCGAATACCAGCAACAACAAACCAACGAAAGTGAAACATTGCCCCCACAACAACAAGATCTCAAAATTTATCTCGACAGAAAAGGCGGAGGGAAACTGGTTTCGAGAATAAATAATTTTATTGGCACAACTACCGACCTTGAAGAACTTGGCAAAACACTTAAACAAAAATGTGGTGTGGGTGGAACAATTAAGGACGGGGAAATACTTTTACAGGGAGATCATCGCGATAAGATACTAACCCTATTGATCGGATTAAAATACAAAGCAAAAAAAGCAGGAGGGTAGTTACGCCTTAAGGCAAGCCGCCTTATCATTCCGAATCAATACCTGCTTATACAAATCCTCATAGATCGGCAAAATATTTTCAACCTTAAATTTCTTGGCCTGTTCAAAAGCATTCTTACTAAATTGCTTCAGGTTACTTTCACTTGACAAAATCGAGATCGCATTTTTTGCCATATCATCAACATCTCCAACATTACTCAGCATGCCTGAATAATTATGAATATTTACTTCCGGAATACCGCCCGTATTAGTTGAAACTACAGGAACACCGGCCGCCATTGCTTCCAATGCTGCCAATCCAAAACTTTCTGTTTCAGACGTAAGCAAAAAAAGATCTGCGATACAAATGATTTTTTCCGGATCTCTCACTTTACCAAGTGATATGATATCTCCACAAGTATCCAGCTCACGACAAAGTTTTTCAACGCTTGTTCTTTCCGGACCATCACCGATTAAAATAAGTTTGGATGGAATAACTTTTCTCACTTTATCAAATACCCGAAGCACATCCTCTACCCTTTTAACTTTTCTGAAATTAGAAACATGAATAAGAACTTTGTGACCGATTGGTGCATACTGACTTCTGTCGCACGTTGAGTTCGCAGGAGAATAATTTTCGACATTAATAAAATTGGGGATTACATGGATTTCTTTTTTGACCTTAAAAAACCTAAAGGTATCTTCTTTTAAACTTTGAGAAACTGCAGTAACAGCATCGCTCTCGTTGATGGCAAATGTAATAACCGGTTCAAAAGAAGGATCCTTACCAACCAATGTAATATCTGTACCGTGCAAAGTCGTAATAAACGGAATGTATATTCCCTGGGCTTCCAATATTTTTTTTGCCATATAGGCAGCAGAAGCGTGTGGTATTGCATAATGCACATGCAGCAGATCCAGCTTTTCATATTTTACAACATCTACTAACTTACTTGAAAGAACAAGTTCGTAAGGCTGATAATCAAACAAAGGATAATCGGAGACAGAAACTTCGTGATAAAAAATATTTGGAGAATAAACATCCAGTTTCACCGGCTGGTTATATGTAATAAAATGAACCTGGTGGCCCTTTGCTGCAAGCGCTTTACCTAATTCAGTTGCAACAACACCACTACCTCCAAACGTTGGATAACAAACTATCCCGATCTTCATAATTATTTTTACTTTGCGTTACATCAAAGTTACAAATCAACGCTGACTTTATGATTAATTGTTGCAAAAACGTCTAAAACATTCAAAATTCTTACATCTGCATATTAAAGAGCAACATTTGAGTAACATAATTATTTGGCAGGCGTAAAACATTACAAAACATCCCTCCCTATGAAACACATTTACGAACGCTACGTCACGTTAATGTTTATCGTAGTAGCACTTTCAACACCAAAATTATTTTCTCAAAGCGGAACTGATTTCTGGTTTGCCCCACCTGAAATTACTAACCTTCACAACTCACCGGGAGGTGAACCATTGTACTTATTGATTTCATCCATGGGACAAGCAAGTACCATTACTATATCGCAACCTGCCAATGGTGGTTTTACTCCAATAATAGTAAATGTTGCCGCAAATAAATCTGCACGGGTTAACTTAACTGCATTTAAAACATTGCTGGAAACTGAACCTACCAATACGGTGCTTAATACCGGATTAAGAATTCAGGCCACTACTGCAATTACTACATATTATGAAGTTTCAAATTCAAATAACAATGAAATTTTTGCATTGAAAGGTGCAAACGCCCTAGGAACGGAATTTTACATTCCACACCATAAACACGCTGCATTTTACAATCACACATTTGCTTCACCACATGAAGCTTATGCATCTTTTGATATAGTAGCAACTCAAAACAATACTATAGTTACCATTTATTCTCCGGTAGCACTAGATGGTCATGCAGCTTTACAACAATTCAGCATTATCTTAAATGCAGGACAAACATATTCGGGTGGTTTTACCGGAACTAATTACGAGCTGCCTTCAACCCATGCGGCGGGTGCTGTGGTTTTATCAGACAAACCTATCGCAATTACAATAAAAGATGACTCGGATCATAATCCATCTGGAACTTGTTATGACTTAATAGGTGACCAGATTGTTCCCGTAAATGTTTTAGGAACAGATTACATTGCTGTAAAAGGTCCATTAAACAACAATGGCGATGAAAGTGTTATAATTACCGCAACAGAAAACAACACACAAATATATCTTGATGGTGCTGCCTCTCCAGTTGCTACTTTATTTGCAGGTGAATATTACAGAGTAGATATTGATTATTTATCTGCCGGACCGGACAACTCTATTCATATACATGCTACTTATCCAGTATATGCAGTTCACATTACTGGGTTTGGTTGTGAATTAGGATCCGCGATTTTACCCCCATTGAATTGCGCCGGATCAACACAAATAAATTTTGTAAGATCGACCAATGAAACTTTTTATCTGACTTTATTGGTAAGGGCAACTGCCGTGAATAGCTTTACTATAACCGGCCCAGGAACAGCTTCAATTAATCCCGCTTCTTTTTTAAATGTGCCAGGTACAGGAGGAGTATGGAAAGCCGCAAGAATCCTATACACAACAACCGATATTCCTGTTGATTCCACATTTAGTATTAAAAACACTACAGATGTTTTTGCCATGGGGATCATTAACGGTGGTGGATCAACCGGATGCCGTTACGGTTATTTTTCTGAATTCGTAGCACCAATTACAGTTGGTGCCGGAACTGACGCATCGGTTTGCGCTAATGATACTGCACAATTAAGCGGAACTATATCAGGCGGTACAACAACCGGGGCATGGACATCATCGGGCACAGGATCATTTATTCCAAATACCACTACTCTTAATGCAAAATATAAACCCAGCGTAGCTGATGCCGCAGTTGGAACAGTAACAATAACATTAACATCTACAGGATCCTGTATTCCACAATCGGATATAAAAATACTAATGCTCACTCCTGCCCCAACGGTTAATGCCGGAGTGGACCAGAGCATTTGCAAAAATAGCCCGGCAACAGTATTATCAGGAACTGTAACCATAGCAACAGGCGGGGTTTGGAGTGGTGGATTGGGATCTTACAATCCTAACAACAGTACATTAAATGCAACCTATACCCCAACTGCCGCAGAATTAACCGCTGGAAGTGTAACACTGATTTTAACCTCGACCGGAAATGGTATTTGTCACCCGGTAACAGACAACATAAAAATAACTTTCACTCCATCACCAACTGTTGATGCCGGAGCTAATCAAAGTGCTTGTGCAAACAATCCAAATGTCACCCTTAGCGGATTTGTAACCGTTGCCACCGGAGGTATATGGAGCGGAGGTGTTGGCTCTTTTAATCCGAGTCCATCTGCATTGAATGCCGTTTATTCTCCAGGCCCAAGTGAGATTACTGCGGGGAGTGTAAAACTTTATTTAACCACAAGCGGAAATGGAAATTGTAGTTCTGTAAAAGATAGCATGACCATTTCTTTTACCCTTCCTCCTACAGCAAATGCAGGAACATCTTATACTGTTTGTGCGAATAACCCTACAGTATTATTAAATGGCATAGTTACCATTGCCACTGGTGGACAATGGTCCGGAGGGTTAGGAATTTTTAGCCCGAGCAGTACTGCATTGAACGCAACTTACACACCTACCGCTGCAGAAATAGCAGCAGGCAGCATGCAGCTTACACTTACTACAACAGGCAATGGAACATGTAATGCAGTTACAAGTAATGTAACAATAAACTTCACCACAGCTCCAACTGCTAACGCAGGTTCAGACCAAACAGTTTGTGCCAACAATGCAAACACAACATTGAATGGTTCATTTACCATTGCAACAGGCGGTGTATGGAGCGGAGGCGCGGGATCCTATAATCCGAATAACACAACAATGACAGCAGTGTATACACCGTCAGCTGCCGAGATAACTGCAGGAGTTGTTACACTCACATTAACTACTACTACTAATGGAACATGTAACCCGGCAACTGATGCTGTTACAATTAATATTATTCCTGCCCCAATTGTAAATGCAGGAACAGATATTAATGCTTGCTTTAATAATGCATCTGTAAGCTTAAATGGTTCTGCATTTAATTCGATCGGAGGAAGCTGGAGCGGAGGGAGTGGATCTTATAATCCTTCCAATACAACACTCAATGCCATTTACACTCCGTCTGCAGCAGAAATAAACGCGGGCAGTGTTACCCTTACTCTTACATCAACGGGAAACGGAAATTGTATCGCGGTAAGTGATGTTGTAAAAATAAATTTTGCTCCTGCTCCTGTTGCCAATGCAGGAAGCGACCAAACGCTTTGTAAGAACAACGCGTCTGTGTCCTTAAATGGTTTTGTAAACTTTTGTGCAGGCGGACAATGGTCTAACGGACTGGGAACATACAATCCAAGCAATAATTCATTAACCACTACATATACACCAACTGCCGGAGAAACTGCAGGCGGGTCATTGAATTTAATACTTACTACGACCGGAAACGGATCATGTAATGCCGTTAAAGATACAGTTACAATTACTTTCACTAATGCTCCTACCGCAGACGCAGGAACACCGTTGACATCATGCAGCAATAATCCATCAGTAGTATTAAGTGGATCTGTTACCATTGCTTCTGGTGGAATTTGGTCGGGCGCCGGATCATTCTCTCCGAACAACACAACAATGAATGCAACATACATTCCAACTGCCGCGCAAATAACAGCAGGAGTTGCAACACTTACCTTAACCACAACGAATAATGGAACCTGCCTGCCAGTAAGCGATAATGTTTCGATCACTATTAACCAGGCACCGAATGTAAATGCAGGGAATAATCAAACCACTTGTGTCACAAATTTAAATATATCATTGAGTGGAAGCGTTTCCGGAATTACAAATACCGGCCAATGGAGTACAACAGGAACAGGAAATTTTACTCCAAATGTTACTACATTAAATGCAGTTTATCGTTGCAGTTCAGCTGATTCTACTGCCGGATTTGTTTACCTTATTTTATTATCAACAAATAATGGAAGTTGCAATGCAGTAAGAGATTCGATAAGAATAAATATAAGTCCGGCCGGAACAGCTAATGCCGGTACCGACAAAACAGTTTGCTCTAATAACGCATCAGTTACATTAAGCGGTAGTGTTGCCGGCGGAGCCTCAACAGGTACATGGAGCTCAACAGGCACAGGAGCGTTTATACCTAATGCGAACTTATTGACAGCCACTTATGTTCCAAGCGCATTCGATAAAGCCCAGGGAAATGTAATTTTAATGTTGAATGCGACAAGCTGTAATAATGCAAAAGACAGTTTAGTGATAACCATCACTCCTGCTCCGGTGGTTGATGCAGGAACAGATATTACACAATGTGCTACAATAAAAACCGCAACATTAAGCGGTAGCATAAGCGGAGGCACAACAACAGGTATTTGGTCTACATCAGGAACAGGAAATTTTACTCCTAACAATTCTACATTAAACGCAGTATACCATGCAAGCGCAGCAGATTCTATTGCGCAAGTGATTTACCTGATACTTACTTCAATCAACAATGGAAGCTGCGTTACAATGAGTGATTCTGTTCGATTGAATCTTTATCCAAGCGGTATCGTAAATGCAGGATCAGATCAAACACTTTGCAGTAACAACGCGAATGTAAGTATAAGTGGAATTATTTCGGGCGGTGCGTCATTAGGACAATGGAGTACATCGGGTTCCGGAATTTTTATTCCGAACAATACAAGTTTAAATGCGACATACATTCCAAGTGCAGGCGATCTTTCAACCGGAACGGTAAGCCTTATTCTTACTGCAACCAATAGCTGTAACAGTGCGGCAGATTTTCTTGTTGTGACATTTACACCTAAACCATTTGTAAACGCTGGAAATAATCAAACAGTTTGTGCCAATAATCCGATGGTAAATATAAGTGGAAGCATATCCAATGCTACAGGCGGGATATGGAGCGGCGGTTCAGGAATATTCTCTCCAAACAATACAACACTAAATGCAAACTATACTCCAAGTGCTGCTGAGATATCTACAGGATATGTGAACCTTGTTCTTACATCAACAGGAAACGGAATTTGTTTTGCAGAATATGATACAGTAACAATAACCATTGCTCCTTCACCGGTTGTAAATGCCGGTATCGATCAATCCATATGTCGTGGAAGTAGTTCAACGCAATTGCAGGGCGTAGTTTCTGTTGCAACTACAACGGGCAAATGGCAAACATTAGGATCTGGAACATTCCTTCCAAACGACAGCGCTTTGAATGCCGTATACCAATTCAGCACTGCGGATACTGCAGCAGGAATGATTATACTTATACTCACTTCGACCAACAATGGATTTTGTTTAGCAAAATCCGATACAATGAAAATAACTTTTGGAGCGAGTGCATTTGCATTTGCAGGATACGATCAATCTGTTTGCGAATCACCAGCAATTGCTTCTCTTAATAGTTTTGTGGCGGGTGGTGCTTCAACAGGTATCTGGACATCAATAGGAACAGGAACTTTCTCACCAACAGATTCAACATTAAATGGCAGCTATGCATTGAGCGGTGGCGACATAAGCGCGGGAAGTGTTTCATTGATATTAACAACGACCAATAGCGGCGCTTGTTTAACAGGAAGAGATACAGTTATTATAAGTGTTACACCTGCTCCACAAATAAATGCAGGCGGTGATCAAATTGTTTGTTCGAACAATCTCACAGTTAATCTAAATGGAACTGTGAATGGCGCATCTTCCACCGGAATATGGAGTACTAATGGATCAGGAAACTTTACTCCAAACAACACAACATTAAATGCCGCATATAATTTAAGCGCAAGTGATTCATTGAATGGTATTGTTCAACTTATATTAACAACAAGCAATACCGGTTTCTGTGCTGCAAAATCTGACACAACAGAAATTACCATTTCCCCAGTGGCAATTGTTGATGCAGGAACAGATCAAATATTATGCGGCAACACAGCATCAATCACACTTAATGGAAATGTAAGTGGCGGTAGCATAACCGGACAATGGAGTACATTAGGTTCAGGAACTTTCAATCCGAATAATACTACATTAAATGCAACCTTTGCTCCTTCAATTGCAGACGTAAATACGGGTTTGGTAAAACTGGTTCTTACTTCTACCAATAATGGTGTTTGTAGTGCAAGTACGGATACAACAACCATTATTCTACAACAACTTACTACCGTTGGTGCAGGGAGCGATGTTACAATATGCGGAAGTATAGATACAGTTGCCTTGAATGGATCAATACTTGGTTATACAACAATCGGACAATGGACAACATCAGGTACAGGGACATTTGTGCCGGATGCGAATACAGTTAATGCAAGTTACCATCTCAGCGCATCAGATATTGCAGCGGGGAATGTTCAATTGATACTTAGTTCTACAAACAATGGTGTTTGCAGTACTATGATGGATACAATTGATATAACAGTTGAACAAGTTCCAACAGCAGCGTTCACTTTCTCAGTAGCAATTAACGAATCATTTGATTTCATTGATCAATCTACGGGCGCAGGAAGTTGGCATTGGCAATTTGGCGCAGACGGAGGAACATCAACGCTGCAGGATCCTAATTATTTATTCACCGCATCAGGCAGCTATGTTGTTACATTGATCATCACCAGTGCTGGTGGTTGCATGGATACAACAAGTGCGACTATAACAACAGTTGATATTGTTGAAAGACCAATTGATGTTCCAAGCGGCTATTCACCTAATAAGGATGGCTTGAATGACAAGGTTCGTCCGCTTGGCGGGCCATTTGAAGAAATGGAATTCAGAATATTTAATGAGTGGGGTAATGAATTATACTCAACCACCGATCAGAACGAAGGATGGGATGGAACATTCCAGGGCAAAGTACAACCTGAGGGTGTTTATACATACACATTAAAAGGTGTTACTAAAAAAGGAAATGCATTTGCTAAATCGGGAACTGTAACATTATTGAGATAAAAGAAGGAAGTCAGAAGCTCGAAGTTGGAAGATTAAAGTTTGAAGTTTATGAGTATAAAAAACAAAATCTGCGCTATGAAGAAAATTCTAATTCTGTTAATTACCCTTACATGTTTTGGGATAACAGGCAAAGCACAAGATTATCATTTGTCGCAATACGACATGTCACCATTGTATCTCAATCCTGCGTTAACTGGACGTTATCTTGGCGACCAGATGGATTTTCGTATAACAGGAAATTACCGTACACAATGGCAAAAGCTGCAAGGCAAACCCTACTCTACGGTTGCAACAGCTTTCGATATGCCTTATAAAAAATGGGGATTCGGCGCTTATCTTATCGACAATATTGCAGGTACAGGAAATTACAGCACACTAAATTTTGTTACATCAGGTGCTTACCAGATAACCCAGGATGCAGAAAACACACATCACTTAACAGCAGGTTTACAATTGGGTATTATGCAAAAAAGTATGAATAAAAATGACCTGTTGTTTGAGAGTCAATATACGAACAGCAATGGCTTAGACCCGGAGATCACAAGCGGCGAACTTTTCAGTAAACAAAACTTATTGCGTTTTGATGCGAATGTTGGTATTTTTTATAAATATCGCAACTCTAATAAAAAAGCAAATCCTTATGCAGGATTTTCGGTATACCATATTACTATGCCTGATGAATCATTCACTGCGCAAAAAAGCAGAACACCTATGCGCTTCAATGTAAATATTGGTTGTAACCTGCATGTAAATGCACAAGTTTTATTAATTCCAACAGTGCTTTATATGAATCAGCGCCAAGCGCAGGAAATAAATATGGGACTAAAGAGTTATTATACATTCAAGGATTCACCGTACAATATGTTATTGGGATTGAATTACAGATGGCAGGATGCTTTTGTTTTACAATTGGGTGTGAAAGAAGGCAACAATGAATTCAGGCTGAGTTATGATATAGTAACGAGTTATCTAAAAAACTACAGTGGCAGCCGAGGCGGTTTTGAAATGGGAGTTATTTATACCGGAATGGGGAAATAATTAGAAACATCTTTGATACTGATTTATTTCATAAATTAGTTATTGAAATGAATGAACTTTTAATACAAAGAAAAAAAACCTCCTATTATCAAATATTGGTTTCAGCGCCTGTTACGCTTTTTTTATTAATTCGTGCCCTCAACAGCAAACTCAACTCTTCAGGTGACAATAAAGTCTGGATTATATTAATTCTTAGCGTTGTTACAATTCTATGCTCTGTATTTTTGATAAACTCAATTGTTCATGTTTGTAAAAAATCACCCGCTCTAATAATAAATGACAATGGTATTATAGACAACTCAGGTATTTTAAAATTGGGTCTCATAAAGTGGGATAATATATCCGACTGTGAAATAAAAAAATTTACGGGAGCGTCTCACCTTGTCGTTGGACTTAGAGAATCTTCCTATATCATATCCCCCCTCTCAAGTTTCAAAAAAAGAATGGCCGAAATTAAAATAAAGGATTTAGGTACTCCACTTGCCATTAACAGCAAATTAGTAGACTTTGATATAATTAAACTAAAAGAAATAATTGAAGAAAAGATAAACAATGCCAATGTTTAAATATCTGTTGCTGTATTATTCATTTTCAATTATATAGTCTCTATGCGGTTAAACAAAGCCATTAGCGATACAGGATTTTGCTCCAGGCGTGAAGCAGATAAATACATTGAGCAAGGCCGTGTTACATTAAACGGAAGAAAAGGAGTACTGGGAGATAAAGTAAATGATGGTGATGAAATTACCATTGACCGCAAACCCATAAAAGCAAAAGAAAAACCAGTTTATATTGCATTCAACAAGCCGCGCGGCATTACCTGCACCACAGAGCTCGATATAAAAGACAACATTATCTCTTATATAAACCACCCGAAAAGAATTTTCCCAATTGGCCGCCTCGATAAAGCATCAGAAGGTTTAATTTTTTTAACCAACGACGGCGACATTGTAAATAAAATTTTGCGCGCTGGTAACAACCACGAAAAAGAATATGTGGTTACGGTTAACAAACCCATTACAGCAGACCTCATTCAACAAATGGGAAATGGTATTCCTATACTGGATACTGTAACACAAAAGTGTTTTATAAAAAAAGAAAGTGAAAACAGGTTCACTATTATTTTAACGCAGGGTCTTAATCGCCAGATAAGAAGAATGTGCGAATACTTAAATTACGATGTTGTAAAATTAAAACGTACACGCATCATGAATATAAAACTCAATGATCTTGCGGTTGGTAAATGGCGTGATCTCATCTCAGAAGAAATGGATGAAATAAATAAACTCGTTTCAGGTTCGACTAAAACAGAGGAGGCGTCAAGAATTGATTATAAAGTGAGTAGTAAAACATCAAACTTGAAAAGTGAACAATAAAATTACCCTATCCATTTTAGTGCTGACCCTATTGCAAATTAGCTTATTTGCGCAACATACATGGATTAGTGAGCAACATGACCCCGAAACCGAACAAGACTCTTGGAACGAAGAAAAAACGTCTGCAAGAAAATATAATTTAAAGCAAGTGACAGCATGGGCTTTTAAATATAATCATAACAAATTATTAAAAGATTCGACAGTAAATTATCAAATATTTTATGATAGCTCTGGATTCATTGTGAAATATATTGATCATAATTATCATAAGAATGGCTTCTGCAGTAATACTTACTTCATAAAGAACGGATTAGTTGTAGAAAAAAAAGACACTTGTTCATTTTGGAAAGATTATTTTCCAATACGAAATTTTCATTACGATAGCTTGAATAGGCTTTCTTACGTCACAGAAAATTCTAAGTACAACAACGGTTCAGAAATCAAAAGATATATATATTATGAAAATGGAAAGCTAAAATCTGAGTCGTTCAATTATGGAAAATTCATCTATGATAAAACAGGAAAATATATTGAATTTATTGAAAATGACGGAAGAATTTCAGAGAAGCACGAATATAGCTCAACAGGAAAACTCCTGATCAATAAATTTGGAAAATATCAGGGGGATTCGTTATTCAATTTTACAGTGGAGTATACTTATGATTCTAAGGACCGAAAAACCGAAGTGGTAATAAAAGAACGTATCAAAAAAGAGTACGAACTGAAAGAAATCAGCAAATATGCCTACAATGACGCAGACCAATTAATCTGGTTAAGTATTGACTGGAAAAATAAAAAATCAAAAGACGTTATGTATATACGTGAGTATGATATAAAGGGATTAAAAATCCGACAAATCGAAAAAAACTTAAAGGAAGTTCCGCAGAAAATTATAAAATATACATATAGTTACTATTAAAAATTGTTTAATGATTTTTTCGGAAATTTTTTATAAATAAACTGGTTTTTCAGTTTCTGTAAAGACAGAGGAAGCTTCGCACTTCAAAAACAAATAACAGGTTACGATATTTAACTGGGGAGGATTAAAGAATAAACTGAAAATTATTTTTTATATAGTCGCGATTCCGTGTTTTATTACATTGTAGGCTACTACAATACCAAGTACTGCAACTGATGTGACAATAATGATGAACCCTGAGTTCTGATCTATTGTACTTTTAATTTTTGTTTTCATTTTTATTTATTTTAAAATCAATTATTATTTGAACGGCTATTTTTAATTATTATTATTTCTGTTTTCACTGACAATTACAATTAGCGTGCCAAAGCGATTAATTAATTAAAAATCAAATAGTTACGAAATTCGCAAAAATTAAATACAGCCATGACAAAAACACGTTTAGAAGCATTCAGCGACGGAGTACTTGCTATCATCATCACCATTATGGTGTTGGAGTTAAAAGTTCCACATGAAGCAAGCTGGCACGCGCTAGCTGAACTTGCCCCTGTTTTTGTAAGTTATTTATTGAGTTTTGTTTTTGTAGGTATTTATTGGGGAAATCATCATCACCTGTTACACACTGTACATCACGTCACAACTAAGATCATTTGGGCAAACATGGGATTACTATTCACCTTATCACTTATCCCCTTTTCAACAGCATGGATGGGAGAAAATCATTTTGAAAAAATACCGGTAGCCTTTTACGCTCTGAACTTATTACTATGTGCTGTCTCTTTTTATTTTCTACAAATTGCAATCATGTCACATTACACTCACAGCACCAAATTAATTGAAGCGTTAAAAAAACAAGAGAAGAAAGGATTTTTATCTCTCATTCTTTACATCAGCTCTTTTGCCGCAGCATTTTTTTATCCATTGGTATCCGCAGCATTGATTGTTATAACAGCTATAATCTGGATAATCCCTGATCCAAATATTGAAAAGGCATTGGAAGAAAAAGAATAGGATTTATTTCACGGCATCATAGATTACACTTTGTATCTGCGATCTTATTCCCGATTTAGATAATTTATTATCATCGGCATCGGGGTTCACACGGTTGGAAAGAAAAACATAAACTAAACCATTCGCAGGATCGGCCCAGGTAAGTGTGCCTGTAAAACCAGAATGGCCAAAACTTAAAGCCGAAACACAATCACAAACCGGACTTTCCTTTTTAGGATCAGTCTCGGGCTTATCGAAACCAACTCCTCTTCTATTGTCTTTGCAATACTGGCACTTTGTAAATTCATTTACCGTTGCGCTGTCAATATATTTTGTCCCGCCATATTCGCCCTTCTGTAACAGCATTTGCATTAACACCCCAAGGTCTTTTGCATTAGAAAATAAACCAGCATGCCCTCCTACTCCACCCATCATTGCTGCTCCCGGATCATGGACATCACCATGCACCAGCTGCTTGCGAAATTTAGTATCATTTTCCGTTGGAACAATTCTATCCAAAGAAAAATAATCCCTGGGCTTATAGGTCATTGTTGTTAAACCAAGCGGTTTATAAAAATTTCTACCGACAAAAACTTCCAATGGCATATCGCTTTGCGATTCAATAATTTTTTTTAAAAAATAATATCCGAGATCACTGTATTTATACTCATGTTTAATCTCCACAGAGCAATTGATAACATTTTTATAAAGTGAATCTGCATAAAATCTATTCATATACAAATTCTCTGCTACTCTTAAATAAAATGTATCACTTTGGGTTGTACTGTAAAAACCGGGTTTATATGCTCCGGCCTTATCCACTGTTTTTTGCCAAAAGGGGATCCAGGCGGGTAACCCCGACTGATGCGCGAGCATTGCACGAATTACAATATCATTCTTGTTACAACCGCTTAATTCAGGAAGAAAATCGCCGAGCTTATCATCGAGTTTCACTTTTCTTTCATCAACCAATTTCATCAACGCTATAGTGGACGCAGCAATTTTAGTTATAGAGGCAATATCATACAGATCATCCGTTTCTACTTTTTTTTTATTATCGTAGGTATGATACCCAAAGGCCTTATTGTAAATTACTTTTCCATCTTTAGCAACAAACACCTGACAGCCCGGATAAACTTTATCTTTTATTCCTTTCAATGCAATGGAATCTATTCTCGAAAGTTTCTTTTCACTTATGCCAATCTCATCAGGAGTAATAAACTTCAAACGTGTAGCATTTGCATAAGTAATTCCAGCATTCAATTTGAATTTATCTGAAGCTGTAACAGGGAATTTCCCTTTAGCAGGAATACCGCCAAAAATAAGTTGAGCAGATAAATTCTGTGTATACGAATTGTATTCATACGACCATAATACTGCATCAACCTTTTCTGCTTCAGGAAATTTAGTGAGTATGTAAGGATTGCCAAAAACATTTAATATTACACGTGCTTGTTTCCTTAATAATTTTAATAAATATTCTTCCTGCGGCGTTGTCCCGAAATCTTTTTGCGGATTACTGTTACAGCCGCTCATGCCAACAATAACCAGGTTATAAGGTTTCAGTTTTTTCAGTAAGGTATCAAACTCATTCTTCAATGCATCCTTATCAATCGCAAAATGCTTTACAGGAGCGTAATTGCTCAGCATCCTTTGAAAATGATCTGTCTGCTTTTGCCCTAGCGCAACGGACGCAATACGAAGCGTATCCATGTTCTTCACCGGTATCATATTTTCATTATTGGTGAGCAGCGTAAGCATATTCTCGGTTAATTTCTTATTGATAAGATCTGCAGTAGGATTATTAAGATCAGCAATCAATCCTTTTGTTTTTATTGGTTTATAATTATCCAACCCTGCCCATTTTTTTGCCATTAATATTTTTTTGCAACGGCTGTCAATTTCTGCTTGTGAAACCAAACCGCTGTCAATCGCGTTTTTCATAGCCGTGATAGCAAGCGGAACATCTTCTGCAAACAACAGCACATCATTACCAGCCAGTAATGCTTTTACATTTATTTCACCGGCCTTAAAAAATTTACTCACGCCTTTCATGTTCAATGCGTCTGTAAATATTAATCCTTTAAACTGCAGTTGGTCTTTAAGCAGATCCGTAACAACTGCTTTTGACAATGTTGATGCAGTATTTTTTGTTGTATCATATGCAGGAATAGACAAATGCGCCACCATAATACTTCCAAGCCCTTGTTGTATCAATTGTTTAAAGGGATACAACTCCAGGGAATCCATTCTTTCCTTCGACTGATTGATAACAGGAAGCGTTTTATGTGAATCACTATCCGTATCGCCATGCCCCGGAAAATGTTTTGCGTTTGCAAGTATGCCTTCATCCTGCATGCCTTTCATATAGGCTGCTGCCTTTCGCGCAACATTGTATTTATCTTCTCCGAATGAGCGACTTCCTATTACAGGGTTTTGCGAATTATTATTTACATCCGCCACCGGAGCAAAGTTCACATGTATGCCCATTCGCTTGCATTCACGGCCAATCTCACGGCCCATTTCATAAATGAGGGAATCGTTTTGAATAGCCCCTAATGCCATTTGCCTTGGAAATTGTGGTGTGCTATCTAAACGCATTGCTAATCCCCATTCACCATCAATCGAAATAAGCAGGGGTACCTTCGAAATACTTTGGTAATAATTAGTGAGATTTGCCTCACGCACAGGACCGCCCTGGAAAAATATAAGACCGCCAATCTTGTTTTCCTTTATGAGTTTTGTAACATCATCCTTATGCTTTTTATCCTTGTTTGAATATGCAGCAACCATAAAAAGTTGTGCTATCCGCTCTTCGGGCGTAAGCTTTGCCATGATGGAATCTGCCCATTTTGTATCGTCACTTGCAAAAGGAGGTGGTATATTATCCGATACCTGGAAACCAAACGATAAAAATGCGAAAAGCAGCAGAGAAAAATCTAATACAATTACGACAGCCTTCTTCATCTTTTCCTAAAATTCTTAAAATCAACAAAAAGCTAATTTATCTCTATGATTCATGCAAAAAGGATACCACCATTGAGACTTATTAACAACACAAGGTTTATTTAGCCTTATTAACTAGACGTTTTTATATCACCCCCACGGGGTTTGATTTTTCGTCACATTACCATTCTACCAATATACCGCTCCTACGGAGCTTTGCCTTGTACGCGGCAATATCGTTGGCAGAAAAACAAGTCGCATATTTCTTAGAATCCCCGGTACGAGTTTGATTTTTCGTCATATCACTTTTCTACTAATAGATCTCTCCTCTGGAGCTTTATCCTGCAGAAGCATATCTCGGCGGAAAAAAAATTGCATATTTTCGGAACCCAGGAACGTGTTTAATTTTTCGTCACATTAATTTTCTACCAATACGCCCGCTCCTACGGAGCTTTGCCCCATAAAAGACAATATCGTGGTAGAAAAAAAATGAATATTTCATAACCCCTACTTGGTTTAATTTTTGCCCCGTAGGCGACAATATCTTGGTAGAAAAAATAAGTTGCATATTTTCAGAACCCCGTAAGGGTGGCATAAAAACATGTGGGAAGCCCGCATAATTTTGGTATTTTTGTTAGTCTTTTGACGTACACAAAAAATGGCAGATATTATCCAATTATTACCCGATTCAGTAGCCAACCAGATAGCGGCCGGAGAGGTTATTCAACGACCTGCATCTGCCGTTAAGGAATTAATGGAAAATGCCATTGATGCCAAAGCCACAAGCATAAAACTGATCATTAAAGATGCCGGAAAAACCCTGATACAGGTGATTGATAACGGCATTGGTATGAGTGAAACTGATGCCCGTATGAGTTTTGAGCGACACGCCACTTCGAAAATCAGAAAAGCAGATGATTTGTTTGCGATCAAATCCTTTGGTTTCAGAGGTGAAGCATTGGCTTCTATTGCTGCCATTGCTCACGTAGAAATGAAAACCAGGAGGGCAACGGATGAAACCGGGATAAAAATCATTATTGAAGGAAGTGAAATAAAAGAGCAAGAGCCTTGCAGCACACCTATTGGAACATCATTCTCTGTAAAAAATCTCTTTTATAATGTTCCGGCACGAAGGAATTTTTTAAAATCAGATTCTGTTGAACTTCGACATATTATTGAGGAATTTACACGTGTCGCCATTCCGAATAGTGACATTGCTTTTACTTTTCATCACAACAACCAGGAACTTTTCCATTTAGAAGCAAATCAGCTTCGCCAGCGTATTGCAGGAATATTTGGAAATAATTACAATGAACGGCTTGTACCTGTTGAAGAGGAAACCAATATCGTAAATGTAAAAGGATTCATTGGTAAACCTGAGCACGCTAAACGGACAAGAGGCGAACAATATTTTTTCATCAATAACCGTTTTATAAAAAGCCCTTATTTGCATCATGCAGTTCAAACTGCATATCGGGAGTTATTACCCGAAGAAAGTTTTGCCTCGTATTTTATTTTAATGGACATCGATCCTAAAATGATTGACATAAACATACATCCAACCAAAACAGAAATAAAATTTGAGGACGAGAAATCAGTGTACATGATTTTGCGCTCCGCTGTAAAACGTTCATTGGGAAAATTCCATTTGTCACCCTCGCTTGACTTTGAGCGTGAAAACAGTTTTGATCTCCCTGTAAATCATTCGCGGCCTATTGTTGCGCCTGAAATTAAAGTTGATCGCAATTTCAACCCTTTTACTCAAGGTGGTTTCAAAGAAAAATCGGTTACCGAAAAAAGAAATACTGAGAATTGGGATAAACTGTACTCCGGATTTACAAAAAACGAACCGGATCTTTCTTCACACGAACCCGAACGGACACAGCACACTATTTCTCCACAATGGAGTGATAGTGAAGATGAACAAAAAGAAAGGGAATGTTTTCAATTGCACAACAGGTATGTGGTTTCTTCCATTAAATCCGGACTTGTGGTAATTGACCAGCAAGCCGCACATGAAAGAATTTTATTTGAGCGCTTTATTAAGACATCACAGAATAATAAAGGCTATTCACAGCAATTGCTTTTTCCTGAAACCATTGAATTTACAACTGATGATTTTGAATTAATAAAAGAATTAAGTGAAGAAATAAATGCATTAGGATTCGACATCAACGAATTCGGAAAAAACACTTTTGCCATAAGCGGTGTGCCGGTAGTTATAGAACAAAGTGGAGCAAAAAATATTTTGGAGAAACTAATACAAGGCTATAAAGAAAATTTACAGGAACTTAAATTAAGCAAACACGAAAATCTTGCCCGTAGTATGGCAAAAAATGTTTCGATAAAGCCGGGTAAAAAATTAAGTCAGCAGGAAATGAATACATTAATCGACGAACTTTTCGCCTGCGAAATTCCTTATACTAATCCTGCAGGTAAGCCAACATTAACCATGTTGCAACAAGATGAATTGGAAAGAAGATTTAAAAAATAGATAGGATGAGTTACGAGCAATATAGACCTTCAGGATTTAACTTTTTAGCTCCAGTAGTAAAGAATTTACTCATTATAAATGGACTCTTATTCTTTTCGACTCTTATTTTTAAGGTTAGTTTTGAAATTGACATCAACGATTATTTAGGACTTCATTTTTATAAGTCAGAATTATTCAGACCACATCAGTTTGTTACCTATATGTTTATGCACGGGAGTTTAATGCATATTTTTCTTAATATGCTTGGTTTGTGGATGTGTGGAAATATATTGGAAAGCCATTGGGGAAGCAAACGCTTTTTAATTTTTTATATGGTCACTGGAATAGGCGCCGGGATTATTCAAATGTTATTTAACGTTTACGATTTAATGCCTTATTATAGTTTTCTGGATCACCCAACCGCAGAAGGACTTTTAAAACTCAAATTCATAAACGCTGACCCGGAATTTGTTAACGCATGGTTATCAAATCCCGAAAACACTCAGTTTGCCGAGAAAGCAATAAACGAAATTCAGGGACTATATAAAGCGATAATTGATATTCCAACTGTTGGTGCTTCAGGTTCAATATTTGGTATATTGCTTGCTATCGGGGTATTATTTCCCAATATGGTTTTTTTATTATATTTCGTCATACCAATAAAAGCAAAATATCTTGTATTAATTGGAGTAGTGTACGAACTATATAAAATAATAATTAATTCCCCTGATGATAACGTTGCTCACTTCGCACACCTGGGTGGTATGTTATTTGGATATATCCTGATTAAATACTGGAACAAACGCTCCAATCATTTTTACTAGAATGAGTTTTGGAGACGACATAAAAAACATTTTTACAAAAAGCGATAACGGCTTAGTACGACTTATCGTTATTAATGTTATTGTTTTTGTCCTTGCAAATATTTTCAGCCTCTTCTACGAACTTTCTCCATGGCTCGCGCTTCCTTCTGAAACGTCTTTTTTTATTTCAAGGCCCTGGACCATTCTCACCTATATGTTTTTTCACAAACAAATATTTCACATTTTGTTTAATATGCTTTGGCTTTATTGGATGGGGCAATTGTTTGTAGAGTTTATAGGAAGCAAGCGCCTCGTAAGTGTTTATATTTTAGGCGGAGTTTGCGGCGGATTACTCTATTTCCTGTTATCCGGAATTCTAAATACAGATGGGACAACCTCTCTTTTACTAGGTGCTTCTGCGGGAGTAATGGCAGTAGTAGTTGCAATTGCAGTATTCATACCAAATTATTCTTTACATCTTTTACTTTTCGGACCGGTGCAATTAAAATATATTGCGCTTGCATCATTTGTAATTACAACATTGCTCGACCTGAATGTGAATACGGGAGGAAAAGTTGCACATATTGGCGGGGCCTTATTTGGCTTGGTTTTTACTTTATCTTACAAAAATGGAAACGATATTACAAAGCCGCTGACATTTATTATCGAAAAAATCGGCTCTCTTTTTTCGCAAAACAAAGTTTCCAAAATGAAAGTAGCATACAAAAACAAAAATACTTTTAAAACAAAAACAGAACAGCAAAAGGACATTGACGAAATATTGGATAAAATTTCCCGTTCGGGATATGAGAGTTTAACAAAAGAAGAAAAGGAAATATTGTTTAAAGCAAGCGGGAAGTAGTGATCAGTTATCGGTAAATAGTGATCGGTCACACATACCGATTACCGGTTACAGATCACCGATTACCAATTTTAAAACTATTGGAAACAGAAGGAACAGAAAATACAACCAAAGAGAAAAAACGAACCAAAGTGTTTCGGTTTATTAATTCCGTTATGTTATGGCTCAACTACCTTTTGGTTTCTCTTCTTATCCTGTCTTACCTGGCTCCCTTCGTAAGCCCCGAGAACTTCTGGTACATCGCTTTTTTAGGATTGGGTTATCCGATCTTAGTGATCGCCAATCTTGCTTTTGTATTCTATTGGCTCATCCTTTGGAAAAAGAAATTTCTCATTTCCTTTGTCACTATTCTCGCAGGATATGCGCAGTTAAGTAATTTTGTTCAGCTTAATTTTTCCGCGTTAACAAAAGAAACATCCGGCAGTTTTTCAAAAGTAGTATCGTATAATGTCAGGCTGTTTGATCTGTACAACTGGACCAAAAACAAACAGACACGTAATAAAATATTTGACATGCTCAAAGACGAAGAAGCCAATATACTTTGCCTACAGGAAGTTTATACCGATGATAAAAAAAGATTTGTCACATTAGACAGTCTTCAGACAATTCAAACAGCACAAAATCTTCACCTTGAATATACGGCTACGGTATCTGGAGCTCACAATTTTGGAATAGCCACCCTTACCTCCTATCTTATTATAAGAAAAGGCGTGGTTGAGTTCCCTGAAAAAAATCAAAACATTTGTATTTATACGGATGTACTTATTAATGAAGACACCGTTCGCATTTACAATATGCACCTGCAATCGATAAGGTTTCAGCCTGTAGAATATAAATATGTTGATGACATATTAAATAACCGTGAAACAAAAGAAGAAGTCAAAAAATCGATGAGCATTTTACGAAGACTTAAAATAGCTTTTCAAAAAAGAGCTGCACAGGCTGATGTGATAAACGCTCACATCCTACAATGTCCTTATCCGGTTATTGTTTGCGGCGATTTTAATGATACGCCATCTTCTTATACTTACCATACTATTGCATCCGGCTTAAATGATGCATTCAAAGTTAGCGGCATAGGGACAGGCCGTACTTACATTGGAAAATTTCCTTCTTTCAGGATAGATTATATACTGCACAGTAATAATGTAACCTCTTATGAATTCATGACCGGTTCAGAAGAGCTTTCGGATCACTATTCGGTGAGTTGTTATTTAAAAATCAACAACTAAATTCCTTAACACCTAAAAAATTATTCAAGCTCATAAAATTTATCCGTTAAATAAAAAACAGTGTCGATAAATTGAAGTACGCCTTCGCTGGTCAAAACATTTTCATCGTGTAAGTCCTCCAGAATAATTCCAAGCTCAGTATGGTAATAATCATTATTTTTTTTGTTAATGAATCCATTTGCCTCTAAAAACTCCCTTACATACATCAGGTTAGTGCTCGCTGTTGCCTTAACAACGTTTTTCCCTCCAGGCTGAAGCCAAGAAGTTCGTAAGCTAAATGGGGAAAGAAATAATTATGCAAAAGGAGATTGTTCAAATAATCAGACCAGAATTGGTAGAAAACACCATCATTTCTTTTCAGAACAAATTTAGGGTCTGAAGACTCATAAATTTTTTGTTCCGCTCCTTCACCAATATACTTTGAATTATCGATTGACCGAAACCAAAGACTCTTTACTTTAATATACTCAATCAGGATTTCCGTTTCTTCGACTTTGCTGAACGTTGCTTTTTCAGCGCCTGAAACTGATTTCTTTTTTCCTCTAAGGAAACTTGTGATTGATTGGATAGCATTTCCGTTCCTAACTGATCCATTTCCCGAAATGATATTTTGTAGTTCATTTTTTACGGACATTTATACGAATATACAAAATTACAAGGGTATATTAAAATCCCAAACAGTGTATTCGTTTTTACATTTTCTGCTTATCATTCTCTTTCTTCACCGTTCTCAAATTCAATAAATTCATCGGATTAGCACCAAGGCCTGAAATATTTTTCTGAACCAACCTTAATACCTGATCATAATAAAGAGGAATGATCGGAGCTTCCTCCATGATCATTTTATCCATTTGCCTGTAATACCTAAAACGAATTGAATCATTTTGTTCTACCTGCGCTTTTTCATATAAAGCATCAAACTGCCTGTTCCTATAATGTGTATAATTAAAACCCTCAGGAGAAAAATTCTTACTATAAAAAAGTGATAGGAAATTTTCCGCATCGGGATAATCACCTACCCATGACTTACGAAAGAAAACAATTTCTGAGCTTGCTATCGCTTCAGATAATACTGCAGCGCGCTCAACACTAATATTTATTTTAATTCCAAACTGAGCTAACTGCGACTGAATAAATTCGCAAATATCCAGGTACTGTTCTGTTGTGTACAAAGATATTTCCGGCATCGGCTTGCCTTCCTTATATCCTGCCAGAAACATTAACTCCTTTACTTTATCCGGATTATAATCATATCCTTTAACAAGAGTAGAATCAAAAGAAGGAAGTCCCGGAGGAATAAAGCCTGAGGTTGCTGCAGTTCCAAAATTACTTCTCAAATATTTTATCATTTTTCTTCTGTCAAAACCATAATTAATTGCCTGGCGTATCGCTTTGTGTTTTAGCGGACTGTATTCAACAGCCTTAAACCTATCATCGATCAATATTCCCAGGTAATCCGTTTTCAAAAATGGCTGCGACTGCACAATGAATTTATCTTTATATACATCCTTTAATTCCGCGTTGCGGGTAAACATCTCATCCTTATTTATCGCATCGATCCCGGAAAGCATGTCCAGATTGCCTTTCATAAACTCAAGAAATGCAGTTTCTTTATCCTTAATGAATGAAATAGAAACCGCATCAATGTACGGTAAACGCTCACCATTTATTTTTTCAAAATAATTTTCATTTTTTACAAAAACCAATTTAGCACCCTCTTCCCATGTTTTAAACTTGAATGGTCCTGTGCCAATAGGATGACTCCTGAAATCAGAGCCATAAAATTCCAGGATCTCATGAGGCACCACTGAAAAATATTTCATTGTTAATATTCCCAAAAAAGGAGCGAATGGCTTTTTGATATATATAGCAAAAGTACTATCGTTAGGGGCAGTAAAACCTCTATAATTGCTCCGCTCTCCCCTGTCCAGGTTTGTCAATAAAGTTGTGGCAGATGAAACTCTTGCATCCAGTAATCGATGGAAGCTGTGTAAAAAATCACTGGCAACAACCTTTCTTCCTTTGCCTCCTTTAAAATGTTCTTCATCGTGAAAAAACACATCGCCACGCAAATGAAAAGTATATACAGTACCCTCTTCGGTTATCTCCCATGATCTTGCAATATCAGATTCAACCATCATAGAATCATTCATCCGCACCAAACCATTGAACAACTGATTTACCGCCCAGATATTTTCAAAATTCTTTGCAGCTGCCGGATCAAGAGAACTTACCCCCGACATTTCGTTGTATTTAAAAATTGTTCGGGTATCCGTCTCTGATTTTTTTTCCTGTTTTCCTCCGCAAGAAAAAAGTATAGAAACAAATAGAAGAAATATATAGTTTGTGTTTTTCATGAGTGAGTTTGTATTGTAAGTTTAAAAATAAGGATTGAGCTTTTGCCTTTATTACAGAGCTAATTATCAACAATACTATCAACACAAATGTATTCTCCCTTCGTTTCGAGAACCTCAACGAACGGAATTCGTACTCTTCTCGAAGGGTAAATAAGAAATGCGCAAAATGTCGAATAGCGAAACAGTAACATGAGCGAACTGCAGTAAAATTTAGTACCTTTGCAGCCTTATGTCTGCGCCTAAAACAGTTGCTTTTCACACATTAGGATGTAAACTTAATTTTTCTGAAACATCTACCATAGCAAGGATGTTCCAGGAAAATGGTTATCACAAAACCGATTTTGATTCGGGAGCAGATGTGTATGTAATTAATACTTGTTCAGTAACTGAAAATGCAGACCGGGAATGTAAACAAATTGTTCGCTTGGCGTTAAATAAATCACCAAATGCGTTTATCGCTATCGTTGGCTGCTATGCACAATTAAAGCCAAATGAAATAGCTAAAATTGAAGGAGTTGACCTGGTACTTGGTGCAACAGAAAAATTCAAATTACTTTCTTATCTCAACGATCTTTCTAAAACACCTGAAGCAAAGGTATTTTCTTGCGAAATAGAGCAAGCCGATTTTTTCGTAGACTCTTATTCTTTTGGTGATCGCACAAGAGTTTTTTTAAAAATACAGGATGGCTGTGACTACACCTGCGCATTTTGCACTATACCACTTGCCAGAGGCAAAAGCAGGAGCTCAACCATTGAAAGCGTTTTTGCAAATGCAACAAAGATCGCATCCGAAGGAATAAAAGAAATTGTACTTACAGGAGTTAACATAGGGGATTTTGGCAAAGGTTTTCATCCGCAAAAAAAGCGTGAAGAAAATTTTTTCGATCTCGTAAAAAAATTGAATACAACTCCAGGAATTGATCGTTTCAGAATATCATCCATTGAACCCAATTTATTAACTGACGAGATCATTGAATTTGTTGCATCATCTGAAAAGATCATGCCCCACTTTCATATTCCATTACAATCAGGCAGCAATAAAATATTAAAAATGATGCGCAGGCGTTACCTGCGTGAGTTATATGTAGAGCGCGTAAATAAAATTAAATCCCTGATGCCGCATTGCTGCATTGGCGTAGATGTTATTGTTGGTTTTCCGGGTGAAACAAATGAGGATTTTTTAGAGACGTACAACTTTATTAATTCACTTGACGTTTCATACCTGCATGTATTTACTTATTCAGAAAGAGACAATACAGATGCTTTAGAAATAAAACCGGTTGTGCCAATCGCAGTGCGCAAACAACGCAATAAAATGCTGAGAATACTTTCAACAAAAAAACAGCGACATTTTTATGAGCAACACTTAAATGTTGAAAGAAATGTACTCTTTGAATCGGAAAACAAAAACGGTTTTATGCACGGCTTTACCGATAATTATGTTAAAATAAAAACTCCTTTCAATCAGGAATTAATAAATGCTGTCGCCAAAGTAAATTTATCTTCTATAAATGATGAGGGCAGCGTTAACATTGACAACATACAAGTAATTTCCGACAACAACATTATTAGAACAGTCTCAATAGCCTCATAAAATGTATCCTACCCTATATCACGCAATAGCAGATCTTTTCGGAATTGAAATTCATTTTTTAAAAGTGGTACAAAGTTTTGGATTTTTTGTAGCGCTGGCTTTTTTAATAGGCAGCTATTTCTTCGCTATGGAAATGAAAAGAAAAGAAGCACTCGGACTGCTTCATTCATCAAGCACGAAAATTTTGGTCGGCCAAAAAGCATCAATTGCAGACTTGATCCTTTCGGGATTATTAGGCTTCGCATTAGGATACAAAATTTTATATATCGCCTTAGACTTTACAGCTTTCACAAATGATACTCAAGGTTTTCTTTTATCAATGAAAGGAAATTTTATTGGAGGTATCGCCGGGGCTGCCATTGCGGCCTACTTAAAATACAGGGAAAAAGAAAAAGAAAAATTACCTGAACCTCAATGGAAAGACCAGGTAATGCGTCCGCATGAACATGTTGGCAACATGACATTGATTGCTGCAATTTCAGGCATCCTTGGAGCTAAAATATTCCACAACCTTGAGAACATTGATGATTTTATGGCCGACCCCGTTGATGCCTTACTTTCATTCAGCGGACTAACAATGTATGGAGGTTTGATCTTTGGATCGATTGCAGTTTTAATGTATGCCAGAAAACATAAACTTAATTTATTACACGTTACAGACGCATGTGCTCCTGCACTAATGTTATCATATGCCATAGGCCGCATAGGCTGCCAGGTATCAGGCGATGGAGATTGGGGAATTGTGAACAGCGCTCCCAAGCCTTCATGGTTATCATTTTTACCCGATTGGATGTGGAGTTTTAATTTCCACAACAATGTAAATAAAGTTTGTAATCCATACCAGGAACAAACACAACAATGGCTGGATTGTAATTGCAACTGGAAAGAAACACCTTATCTCATTGAAAATGTATATCCCACACCTTTTTACGAGGTAATCATGTGCACACTATTATTTTTTGTATTATGGAACCTTAGAAAAAGAATTCATGCCGCCGGAGTTTTATTTTGCACCTACCTATTACTAAACGGTATTGAAAGATTTTTGATAGAACAAATACGTGTTAATACCAAGTATCATATTTTTGGCAATGAAATAACACAGGCTCAGATCATATCCTCTATCCTTATTCTTCTAGGTATCATTGGTATTTGGTGGTTTAATAAAAAACATAAATCAACCAACTCAACGCTCACCTCTTGAAAATGGATCTTCAGCAAATATGTAATGATGTTTGTACATTAAGTAAAGAAGTAGGCAGCTTTATTCGTGCAGAGCAAATAAAAATTACTTCCGCATCCATAGAAACAAAAAGCGAGAACAGCCTTGTTACATACGTTGATAAAACTGCAGAAAAAAAAATCGTTGAAAAATTAAAGGAATTAATTCCTGGCTGCGGGTTTATTACAGAAGAAGAAACGGCGAGCCATACTAACGAAGATTATATCTGGATCATTGATCCCTTAGACGGCACTACAAATTTTATACATGGCATCCCCTGTTATTGTGTTAGCATTGGATTGATGCATAAACAAAAACTTGTGTTGGGCGTTATATATGAGCCCAACATGGATGAGTGTTTTTATTCCTGGGAAGGCGCCAATGCTTTTATGAATGGAAAACAAATACACGTCTCCAAAACAACCAAGCTTAAAAATTCATTGGTAGCTACCGGGTTTCCTTATTATGATTACGAACAGAGTGACGAATATATTGACCTTTTAAAACACTTGATGAAAAATTGCAGAGGATTAAGAAGAATTGGTTCAGCGGCAGTTGATCTTGCTTATGTAGCATGTGGAAGATTTGATTCTTTTTATGAATACAGTTTAAATCCATGGGACGTAGCCGCCGGTGCTTTTATTGTGCAGCAAGCCGGAGGAAAAGTGACCGATTTTTCAGGCGGAAACAATTTTCTATTTGGCAAGGAAATTATTGCTTCAGGTAATGCAGTGCAAAATGAAATGCTAAAAACAATCGGGCAATTTTTTCAAAAATAATTTTTTAATGTCCTCCGCCATTAGATTTCACTATTAAAAAAACACCACCTATAACAGCTCCTGTAATTGCAACGGCTTTTATCTGATCTCTTTTGCTGCCATTAAAATAGTATCTCTGCGCCTCTAATCCACCTTTCCTGTACCCCTTAACGAACTCCGGATTTCTTACCAGTTCCCTGTCAACACTAGGATTGTTTAATGGATTTGGAGGAATGAAAGTTGCAGCAGCCCAAACAACCAATCCAACACTTCCGTAACCACCAGGCATTATTCTCGTTGCTCTTGAAAGTGCTTTAAATTCTTTTGCATTTTCGTTCTCCTTTCCGGCATAGTATCCTTTAAAGTACATAACAGAATCTCTTATATCCGGGTTATTTTTTCTCCTTCCGCCATTTTTTGCATATGATGATGCATTGAAGAAGAAAAGCATTGTAGTTACGATTGCAAGAGTTTTAGTAATTGTTTTCATTTTAGTTGTTTAATGTTTACATATCAAAAGTACCTTGTCATCGGGACTGAGAGTAATTGACAAACGCACCAAAACCTCTCTTTTAAGCACTTTCTGCAAGAAGGCAAGGCACCATAACCGGATTATCAAAAAAAATTGCAAAAAATGCAAACAGCCTTCCTTAATAAGTATACCCCGCAAATATGAACTCATTTTCAACCAGAAAAAAGTTACTTTTATTTGATTAATTTTGATCTATCATACATAAATAATGAAAATCAAGCTATCGATCCTGCTTATTCTATTTTCCTTTTTATCGCAACACAGTTTTGCTTTTGAAAGAAATCCGCATACCGGTTTTAAGGTTCTATTTCCGTTCAGGATAAAACAGCAAAACATGGCGCCCAGTGAAGACAATAATGACCATCCCTCTTCTGCGCAAACTGAAAAGAAAAAAAAGGTAGTTTACAAATTTGATCTGAAAACAGAAATTGGTCCGCCTACATGGCGCCAAACCCAGGCCGCATTTAAACAAGCCGAAGAAAAAAATGCAGATTACATTTTGATCCACATGAACACATATGGCGGTGCGGTGGATGCAGCAGATAATATTCGTACAAAAATTTTAGAATCAAAAAAACCGGTATTTGTTTATATAGATAAAAACGCCGCCTCCGCAGGTGCGCTTATTTCCATTGCCTGCGATAGTATTTATATGGCCCCTGCATCCAGCTTTGGAGCCGCAACTGTAGTAGATCAAAATGGCGCTCCACTCCCGGAAAAATACCAATCATACATGCGCTCTAAATTAAGAGCAACGGCAGAAGCAACCGGCCGTGACCCCAAAATAGCGGAAGGAATGAATGACCCAAGAATTTACATAGAAGGAGTAAATGATTCAGGGAAGGTGATCAGCTTTACCACACACGAAGCAATAAAAAATAATTATTGCGAAGGAGAAGCCACAAGTATTAATGAAGTGTTGAAGCTTGCGGGAATAGAAGATTATATAATGATTGAATATGAAACAACAACAGTAGAATCTATCATTGATTTTTTACTGAGCCCTGCAGTAAGCGGCGTATTGATCATGATCATTATCGGAGGGATTTATTTTGAACTACAGGCCCCTGGCATTGGATTTCCTTTAATAGCAGCAGTTACAGCGGCAATACTTTATTTTGCACCATTGTATCTTGAAGGCTTGGCAGCGAATTGGGAAATTTTAATTTTTGTTGCCGGAGTTATACTTGTCATTGTCGAACTATTCGTCATTCCCGGCTTTGGCGTTATTGGTATATCAGGTATTGTACTTATTATTCTCGGATTGTCTTTAAGCCTTGTGGGCAGCTTACCATCCTCCGACCCAATTGATCTGCCGAGTGCTGATACATATGGCAAAGCATTATTTACCGTTGTAATTTCCATAATCATTTCGCTTGCAGCTTCCATTTACCTCGCAAGTAAAATGTTTGAAACAAAGATGTTTGGTAAATTTGTTTTATCAACCACACAAGATTCTTCAGAAGGGTATGTTAGCTCAGGCACTTCTTACTCATCCTTGATTGGAAGAAAAGGAAAAGCAAATACTTTTTTAAGACCTTCAGGAAAAGTAGAAATTGATAGCGACATTTACGATGCCACTGCTGATATTGGTTTTATTGAGAAAGGCGAAGATATAGAAGTGATCCGATACGAATCGGCACAGTTATATGTAAAAAAATCAAACAGCTGAACTATTCCTCACAAAAAAATAAATAATTCCCACACACACTAAAGTGCTTATCAACACATTTGCAATAGCATAAATAGTGTTTCCCTGCTTAATAAGCTCAACCGTTTCATAACTGAAGGTAGAGAATGTACTAAAACCTCCGCATATACCAACTAGAATAAAAAATTTAAGAGAAGAGGAAGCCTCCATTTTTTGAGCAAACCATCCAACTGCAATACCCAAAATAACACAACTTAAAACGTTAGATAGTAATGTGGCAAGGGGAAATACTCCGTCATATTTATTCTTCACAAACCAAGAAATAAAATAACGCAGCACACTTCCAATCCCGCCTCCTAAAAAAATGAAAAGTAAATTATTCATTTTTTAAAATATTTTTCTGCAGAATAAATTTCCGCATTGAAAAATTGTATATCCAATAAATCATAATGCCCAATAAAATTCCGAACAAAGCACCCACCGAAACATCAGCGGGATAATGCACTCCATTATAAATCCGACTATATCCAACTAATGCTGCCCATATAAACAGAACATAGAACATTTTTTTTGCATTTCGCCAGAACAATAAGGACAAAAACATGGCTAAAGCAAAAGTATTAGAAGCATGAGAAGATATAAAGCCAAATGAACCGCCGCACTTACCAACGACATGCACCTGCTCCTGTATATTTAAATTATGACAAGGCCTGTATCGCTGAAAAGTTTCTTTAAAAAGATGCACTGACAATTGGTCTGAAAGAAAGATAAGTACAGTTACAGCAATAAGAATAAACCAGGTTTGGGTCTTGAATTTTTTATATACTAAAAGTAACAGCAACAAGTAAAATGGTATCCATGTATATTTTCCTGATGTCCAATACATCAACACATCAAAAAAATGATTGTGTAATCCATTAAGAAAAAGGAAAAGAGAAATATCTATGTTTTTTAGTTGCTCGATCACTCCCTGTTATTTATTTGTTTCCAGAGTATATCTTTTAACTCCACCAAACCCTTTTGTGCCTGTGACGAAAAGAAAACAACCGGCACCCTTTGTTTATCCTTGAATTTTTTATTTACTTCTTTTTTCAATTCCGCTTCTAATTCTTTGTCTAACATATCACATTTAGAAACTGCAAGCACCCGTCTTTTATCCAGCAATTCCGGATTAAATTTCTCCAGCTCATTCACCAGAGTTTTATAATCCTCGACAACATCTTTCGAATCGGCAGGAACCAGAAAAAGCAACACAGAATTTCTTTCGATATGTCTTAAAAATCTTAAACCTAATCCTTTTCCTTCATGCGCTCCTTCTATAATACCGGGTATATCAGCCATTACAAATGATTTATCATCACGGTAGGCAACTACACCAAGATTAGGCACTAATGTTGTAAAAGGATAATCAGCTATTTCAGGCCTTGCTGCAGATACAACTGATAACAATGTAGACTTCCCCGCATTAGGAAAACCAACCAAACCAACATCAGCAAGAATTTTTAATTCAAGTATTTTCCATTCTTCTTTACCAGGCTCCCCGGGCTGTGCAAACATAGGCGCCTGCAAGGTGGAAGTTTTAAAATGATTGTTTCCTAAACCTCCGCGCCCTCCCGGAGCAATAATATATTCTTCTCCTTCTTCACTTATTTCAAACAATACTTCACCCGATTCAAAATCACGAGCAACGGTTCCCAATGGCACTTCCAAAATTTCATCCTTCCCCTCTGATCCTGTTTTTAATTGACTGCCGCCCTTTTCTCCATCTTCAGTAATAACATGTTTACGATATTTTAAATGTAACAATGTCCACAACTGTTTATTACCTCTAACTATAACATGTCCTCCACGCCCGCCATTGCCGCCATCAGGCCCGCCCATTGCAGTTTTTTTGTTACGAACAAAATGTACAGATCCTGCACCGCCATTACCTGACTTGCAGCAAATTTTTACATAATCAACAAAATTGGAATCGGCCACAAAAAATTATTTTACCTGGTAAATTTTATCAATTGAATTACACAAAGAAGAAAATATTTCATCAATTGAGCCAACACCTTTAACCGATTTAAATTTCCCCTGCGCAGAATAGTAATCAACCAAGGGGGCCGTTTTCGCATTGTACTCAGCAATGCGGTTTCGTATTATACTTTCATTCTGATCATCTGCGCGGCCTGAGTCTTTCCCTCTCAACAATAATCTTTTGGTAAGCTCCTCGTTATCTACCTCCAATGCCAGCATTAACGAAACGGACGTGCCTTTTTCATTGAGCATTTCATCGAGTGCCTTTGCCTGTGCAGCGGTACGCGGAAAGCCATCGAATATAAAACCATCTGCTTTTAAATTCTTATCAATCTTTGAACTTATCATCCCGATTACTACCTCATCCGGAACAAGATCACCTTTATCCATTATTTTTTTTGCTTCAATTCCCAAAGAAGTGGATGCTGTAACTTCGCCTCTTAAAATATCTCCGGTAGATAAATGCACGAGGTTATATTTATCAATTAATTTTTGAGACTGCGTTCCCTTGCCTGCGCCAGGAGGGCCAAACAATACGATGTTTAACATAAATTTTTTATATTAATTTTTACTTTCAATTTAACCGACAACAAAGAAAAAGCAGTAAATAACTAAATTAGTCTAAATACATCCTTAAAATTACGACCAAGACCATTATAATCTAAACCGTATCCAATTATAAAATCATTTTCAATTTCCATCCCAACATAATCAACTTTAATATTCTTTTTATACACCGTTGGTTTTAAAAAAAGTGCAGCAACTTTTATCTGCAACGGATTTTGTTCCTGTATAATTTTATAAACTTTCTCGAGCGTATTTCCTGTATCAACAATATCTTCCAAAATTACTACATTTCTCCCAGTAAGTGAGCGATTAAGGCCAATAAGTTGATTTACATTGCCCGTTGTTGCCACACCCTCATATGAAGACATTTTAATAAACTCTACCTCCACATTACCATTTATGTTTTTTAACAGATCGGATGTAAACATAAAAGAGCCGTTAAGTACTGATATAAAAAGAGGCACATCCCCTTTAAAATCAAGATTGATACGTTCCGCAACTTTTTCTACCGCAGCCTGTATCCTTTTTTCGTCAATAAATAAACTAAATTTTTTATCTCCAATATCCATCACTTTCCAATAGCAGTAATTTAGCTTATGCTAAGTTAATAATCTTATGGTATTACGTAAACAACAGAGTCCGCCTTTCAGATGTGTAATTTCTACGCAAAATGGGTTGTTGTTTTACCCAAAAAAATAGAAAATTTACTACAAATAGATACTATGTCTGGGTATAAAATAAGGGCCGCCATTTTTATTCTCTTTTCCAGTACCATTTTATTCGCTCAAAAAGAAGTGAACGTATGGTATTTCGGAAAAAACCGCGGATTAGATTTTAATGCAGGCGGAGCACCCACCATGCTTACAAATAACACGATGAATACATGGGAAGGCTGTGCATCAATTGCCGACAACTGCTCTGGTGAATTATTATTTTATACAAATGGAATAAAAGTATGGGACAAAAACCACAATCAAATGCCAAATGGTTTCGGACTTATGGGAGGCATCACAGCAAGCGGCCTGCAGCCTTCTTCCTCTTCACAATCTTGCATAATTGTACCCAAATGGGGCAACAAAAACATCTATTTTATATTTACCAACGATTGCAGTGAAAATGGGAACACAGCAGGTTTTAGATACTCAATAGTTGACATGTCTTTAAATGGGGGATTAGGAAACGTAACGACTAAAAACACATTACTTTTTGCGCCGGGTACGGAGAAAGTCAGCGCTGTTCATCATTCGAATAAAAAAGATATATGGGTGGTATCGCACGGTAAGAATGACAATAAATTTTATGCATACCTGGTCAGCAATGCGGGTGTTTCGGCCCCGGTTATTACATCAGTGGGAACAAATGTAAACTGGAATATGGGCTGTATGCGTATTTCGTCCAATGGTAAATGGCTCGGACTTTGCGCATTTACACAAATGACAAACCCGCCAACCACACCATTTGCAGAACTTTTTAATTTCAATAATTCAACAGGAGTTGTTTCAAATCCCATTAAAATAGATGGGCCCTATTATGGAATAGAGTTTTCACCTAACAGTCAATTGCTTTATTTATGTTATGGAAAAAAACTTGAACAATATGATCTTTCATCAGGATCTGCAGCAACAATAATTGCTTCAAAATATTCCATAGGGACACAAGGAGACAGTTGGTGGGCAATACAACAAGGGCCCGATAAAAAAATATACTGTACCATTGGACAGAATTCTTTGCATGTGATCCATAACCCAAATTCAATTGGGGCCGCCGTGAACGTGCAAAGAAAAGCGATCAATTTGGGTGGAAGCTGCAATATAGGGTTAACAAATTTTGTAGTTAGTTTTTTTGATTCATCAATGTTTATTCCCCGCAATGGATTACCCGTAGCGACCATCACTCCAACCGGATACTGCATTAACCAGCCGGTGAATTTTACTTATTCATCCTCTGTCCCCGTCACCATCGATTCCATTAAATGGAATTTTGGTGATGCGGCGTCGGGTGTATTAAACAATTCAACCAACGTAAATCCTGATCATATATATTCTTCCAGCTCCATTTTTATGGTACAAATGATACGTTACACCGCCTGCGGAAATGATACCACTTACGAGACAATTACAATCAAAGACACACCGCAGGTAAATCTTAATGACACCACTCTTTGCTATGGCCCCCCTTTAATATTAGAGTCTGGTACTTCCGCAATATCATACCTATGGCAGGATGGAAGTGCATCTCCAATGCTTAGTATAACGAACAGCGGAAGCTATTGGCTTGAAATAACTGATAATTGTGGTATCAGCAGAGATACAGCTCAGGTAACGTTTGAAGATTGTCAGTCTACATTATATATACCTAATGCTTTTATCCCAGGAATACCGGGTGATAATTCATTATTCCTTGCAAAAGGGAGCAATGTTGGAAATTTTAATTTAAAAATATTTGACCGTTGGGGGCTACTTATTTTCGAATCAAACAATATAAATACCGGTTGGGATGGTAAATATAAGGGCCATATTTGCCAGCAAGATGTCTATGTATGGCGCATTGAATACATTCCTTTGGCAAAATCCTTAGAAAATATTACAGAAAATGGCAAAAAGAAGGAGATAACAGGACATGTAACTCTTCTGAAATAATAACGTTTAATATCTGCTAGGGGGTTATTTTTATTTGCCTAAATTGTTTGAAACCCAATAATTTGATAGATTTGGTTTGAAGGAAAACAATTTCAAGGGTATTTTTATATTCAATGCGGAGACTTCTACTTTCAACAATTGTATTTGCCTTATTAACCGCAAACTCTTTTTCACAAAAGGAAGTAAACAGGTGGTATTTCGGAGGATTCAGAGGCCTTGATTTCACTGGAGGTGGAACACCAACCGTTATTACTACTAATGCAATGAATACCTGGGAGGGATGTTCTTCCATCTCTGATAATTGCACAGGTGAACTCCTGTTTTATACCAATGGAGTTAAAGTCTGGGATAAAAATGACATACAAATGCCAAATGGCATTGGACTTTTAGGCGGAAATACTACAGGGCTAACACCATCATCAACAACACAATCATCTGTTATCGTACCCAAACCAGGAAATAAAAACTTGTATTATATTTTTACCTGTGATGCCAATGAGAACAACAACGTTGGTGGCTTCAGATATTCAATAGTTGATATGACTCTTAACGGTGGACTTGGAGATGTTACCGTAAAAAACACATTACTATTTGCACCGGGAACAGAAAAAGTTACCGCGGTTCACCACTCTAACAAAAGGGACATTTGGGTTATATCACATGGCAAGCTCGATAATAAGTTTTACGCCTACCTGGTTAGCGCTGCAGGAGTTTCAGCTCCTGTAATTACATTGGTTGGCTTAAACGAGAAACATCAAACAGGATATTTAAAAGTTTCATTTGACGGCAAAAAACTTTCCATGTGCGACTATAATAACTTTAACCAAACGGGAGATGCCCAGATCTTTGATTTTAGTAATACATCGGGAGTTGTTTCAAACCCATTTACAATACCAGGGAATAATTATTATGGTACTGAATTTTCTCCCAACAGTCAATTAGTATATTTCGGCAGATCCTCAAAATTTGACCAATATGATCTTACTGCCGGAACACCGGCGTTTATTATTGCATCCAAACAGGATTTAAATGTTCAGGCAAACTATGGCTCAGTATGGGCAATGCAAAGGGCCTCTGACGGAAAAATGTATTGTGCAATGGGATATCAATCTCTGCATGTTGTAAATAATCCAAATGTTGTAGGCAGTGGTGCAAATATGGTAAAAAGGCAACAACCACTTGCAACCGGAAGTCCAGGAATGGGAATTACTAATTTTGTGCAAAGTTTTTTCGAACCAAGCATGTTTCTTCCAAGAGGTGGTTTACCAACAGCAACGATAACAGCTGCAGGAAGTTGCGTTGATCAACCCATTACGTTCGCAAGTGTTTCATCATTTACACTTGATATTGATTCCGTTAAATGGACTTTTGGAGATCCTGCATCAGGTGCGCTTAATGTATCAACCGATCTAGGTTCTACTCATACCTATAATTCACCAACCTATTACCTTGTTCAACTTATACGCTTTGCAGACTGTGGATCAGATACAACTTATTATTCTTTAAACGTGGATCCTAAACCGGAATTAAGCTTCAATGATTCTACCATTTGTTTTGGAGAACCATTTAGCCTTACATCAAATATTGAAGCTGCAACATACCTATGGCAGGATGGGAGCGCGGAATCCTTTCTTAACATAACCAATTCTGGAACATACTGGCTGGAAGTTACTTCGCAATGCGGCACAGATAGAGACACTGCAAATATTGTTTTTGAAGATTGTGAAGCCACTCTTTATGTGCCAAATGCTTTTGTTCCGGGAATGTCACTCGACAACTATTTGTTCGAAGCAAAAGGTGTAAACCTGGCAACATTTAATATGAAAATTTTTGATCGGTGGGGGATTCTACTTTTTGAATCTTATGATATAAACAAAGGTTGGAATGGTACCTATAAAGGTAAAGTATGCCAGCAGGACGTTTATGTATGGAGAATTACTTATGAATCAATAGCTTCTTCAAGGGAAAATGTAGAGGGAAGCCAAAAATTACTGCAAAAAGTTGGACATGTAACTTTACTTCGGTAAAAAGTCGCTTTTTGCTTTTTATAAAGGTGGGTTCTAAAAATTCACTTTTAGAGATTTGACTAAAAATCGAAGAACCCG
>CAZQIC010000026.1:0-41072 GCA_964593555.1 uncultured Bacteroidia bacterium
CTTCGTTGTCTTCAATAATAAATTTCAATGATGAATTATCGTCGAAGCTTATTAGTCCATCCAGGTCTTGCTTTTCCGCTATGGGATCTGAGAACTGTACCGATACATATTGATCAGGCGCCTGCATTACCTCAACATTGGTAACTTTAAAATCACCAAGCGCAGGAACTTCAATTTCCTTAGAGCCTTTTATGTCTGCATCAACAGGTTTTCCATTCCATGAAACAGTAAATTTTCCTTTTTCCTCGCTTCTGTTAACGCTGTCAATTACAAATTCATGAGTTGTCTTGTCAATATGGTTCCACTTTATATTTAGTGATTTGTTATTTTGCTGTGCGGATAATATTTTTTCTATAGCATCGGTTTCAGCGCCATCAGCCATTGATAAAGTTCCTTTTAGTTGCTGCCAGCGAAGTGTTTGTTTGTCAGTAGTGACTGATACTCCCGTAACAACTTCGAAAGATTGGGGAATTGTTTTAAATGAGAATTCAAAAACCTCAAGATCTGAAGATGACACCTGCATCAGTTTATTAATGTGGAACTCTGCTGTGTACAATTGCCCTGATGGCATTCTGTGTTCAGGTCTGAACTCAAGGGTACGGCTATTCACCCAAACTGTTGTTCCTTTTATTTCAGGACTAAAATGAAAAAGCTGGTCTTCTACTATCTGTCCGTCTTCAACAGGTTTTCCTGTTTCGCTTACCAATAAGATCCGTATTGGCGATTCGTTGGAAATAATACCCGAGGTATAAGCGGATATGTATCCACTGAAAGCGGGATTGACCGGCGTACTTCCTATGGCTTTTTTTTCTGTTGATAAAAGTGTGATTCCAATAATTAGTGCGGCAACAATTCCTGAGAGGAACAGGAGGGCTCTTTTTGACATTGATAAAGGGTTTGAATTATGAAATAAATGTAGTGAATACTATGATGGGAATAACAGGTGATTAAAAAGAAAAATCCCTCCGTTTTGGCGGAGGGATAGGGGTGTTAGAGATTTGTTAATATTTTGTCTTTAGGATATTTTACGGTGTACCCGAATTTAAATTTCTGGGTCTCTGCCGGAGCCATTTTTAGCTTCCACATTAGTTTTCCTGTTACTTTATCGTACTCCGCTTTACCCGTCTCTGTTGCTTCCACAACAATTTCGTTATTAGAGGACAATGGTATTTGATCCTCTACTATAATCTCGATGGCATCCTTCTTCTTATTACGGATACTTATTTCATATGTACTTGTCTCTTTTTTGTTAAGGCCAATTACTTTCTTTTCACAGAAATCGACAAGTTTAGTGCGGGTTACCGTTACATTTTTATCTCTTCCTAAAGAAATGTCCATGGTATCATTGGTACTTATGGTATTAAGGTATGATTTACCTACGTAAGTATCTTCAAAGAAAATATTAGCATCACCAGATATAAGGTTGTATTTATCCCAGCCGGTGATCTTCGCCAATAAAAAGGCATCATTATCTATTTTAGGGGCACAGTAATAACTGTACATAGCGGGTATACTTAGGTTTTGTATTTCTACAATGTAATGTTTGCCATCACTTGGAATAGAGTAGGGAATCTCAATATTATATTCTGTGGTAGTAGCGCTTTCACCAACTTCAACATACTGGGCCAATGAACCTGCAGCTTTTCCTGCCGCTTCTTTAAAAGTACCTTCTTCAGATGCAATTGAAATCTCATCTAAGTATGTCGGTGCTTCCATCTGCGGAGCTGAATTATACGATCTTGCTTTTTTCTTATCGTTACCGTAGCTATATGGATTATAAAATTTTAACCACCATGGATTTAAAATGGGCTTGCTACCGCTTACATTCGGGTTTCCTGTTGACAAAGTTAGCTTAACATTTTTCCAATCGAACCCGCTGCTTTGGTAAACATTGCCTTTGTAGGCTAATGCGATCGGGCTGTTGCTGTCTTTGGCCCTAATATCATAACTAGGAGTCCATCCTGCTCCGTAAACCAGGTAACTCACATCAATTTTTCCCATGGTTGCCGCTTTTGCAGAAACAGTTACAACTATCTCGCTTGTTGATTTAGATCTTCCTTGCTGTACCACATAAATCTGGTTGGTTATTCTTGTGATGGTTTCGGTTAATTTTTTTTCTTTCTGTTTAATCTCTAATTGTTTAGTGTTCAGATCAATTAATCTTGTACGGAATATATTGGCGATTTTCTCAAACTCAAGAGCTGTAACACCGTTGTTATCTCCGCCAATGCTTTTATTGCTAAGGATCATAGATTCTTCATTGGCATATACATTTTTTAGTCCTCGCTGGAGATCGAGAGCATTGTTTAATATTTCCAAAGAATCTTCAAGTGTGGTCAACTCTTTAGGTTTTGGTTGCTGGTTAAGATAATTAAGTCTGTGAACTACCGATAGTATCGAAAAATTGCCTTCCCCTTTTGCTTGAATTGTATTTACATTAATGGATGGAGACAGATTTTCAAAAACGATCTCGGAAGTACCAGCTCCAATAGAGCTATTTGCTTCGCTGGTTACCTGGGCACCACTTAAAAAAACAGTGGCTTCGGTTATTTTTGATTTAACTTTTATTTCATTTTCGGAGGCAATGCCTGTTATTGATATACAGGTAACTATTGCAAGAAGAACTCGTTTCATATAAGTGTTTTTTAGATAGATGCGTTCGTTTGCAAAAATCCATAACTAAAGTACAATTTTGTTTGGGTTATAAAACAAAAGGGCTGCGGTAGGCAGCCCTTTAATAAACATTGTTTTTAATGAGTTTAATCCCTGCTTCCGGTATAACGCATAACATAATAAAGCAATGTTGTTACGGATGCTAAAGCAGCAACAATATATGTAGAAGCGGCCCAGCCTAATGCATTTTTTGCATGGGCGTTTTCTTCGCCTCTTGCAATACGCGAACTATTTAGCCAAACCAGGGCTCTTTTACTTGCGTCCAGTTCTACAGGCAATGTAATTAAGCTGAATACCGTAATAGCGGCCTGTAAAACTATAATGACCAGTAACATTTGATTATAAATGTGGAACATAAAGGCAAAAAATATGCCCGCCATTAATATAAAATTCATGAGTGAGGAGCTGAATTGTACAATAGGAACCAATGTTGAGCGCATTTGTAACCATGCATACGCAGTTGCGTGTTGCACAGCGTGTCCGCATTCATGCGCAGCAATCGCTGCGGATGCAATGCTACTTCCATGATAAACATCCGGGCTAAGGTTTACCGTTTTATTTGCCGGGTTGTAGTGGTCGGTCAATTGCCCTTCCACAGATATTACCTGCACATCGCGTATATCGTTATCGCGTAGCATTTTTTCCGCTACTTCTTTCCCGGTTAAGCCTGATGAAAGCTGCTCTTTGGAATATTGAGCAATTTTACTTTTCAAACGTCCGCTTACGATTAAGCCAATGACCATAAACGCAATAGTTATAACTAACAGAATTGGATCGAACATATTATTTAGATTTATTGTTATACAAAGTTACTCTTTTGTCTACTTCTATTGCAAAGCACATACCAAAACATATTAACGACAAATTGACTTTAATTTTTTATTCTTCCTGAAAAGATGTCCGGCTTTATTAGTAAAACGCGTCACTCTGTCTTTTATTTTGGCATGGTATACGCTTTGTGAAATGTGAAGAGAATTAATACTAAAAATAAAATAAAATTATGACACGAATTAAATGGAATAACACAAATGGTAGCCCTTACAAAAGTGGGGTTGCATTCTCTTCTGTAGCATCACTGATTGATGATGTTTTAAAAGGTGATTTTTATACGGATAGAACAGCAGGTTTTTTGCCGGCCGTTAATATTTCGGAGAATAAGGAAAACTTTACCATCGAACTTTCTGTTCCGGGATTTAAAAAGGAAGACTTTGATGTAAAGGTGAACGAAAATGAGTTAACCGTTTCTGCAGAATATAAAATCGAAAATACAGAGGCGGAAAAGAATTTCACAAAAAGGGAATTCAGTTTCACTTCCTTCAAAAGATCGTTTACTCTTCCCGAAACTGCTAATGTAGAATCTATAGAAGGTAAATACGATTCAGGGATCTTAAAGCTGGTAATTGCCAAAAAGGAAGAAAACAAAGCAAAGCCTGTTAAGGAAGTGAAAATCTCATAAGTGTTGTTTGTTGTTTGTTTCAAAAAGGCCTCCGTGTAAATGGAGGTCTTTTGTGTTTATTTTGGTAATTTTGTATAAATATTTTGCTGTGAGCAAACCTTTGATCTTAGTTACCAATGACGATGGCATATATGCGCCCGGTATTTCGGCCCTGGTTAGCGTAATGAAAACCTTGGGTGATGTTGTTGTAATTGCTCCCGACAGACCGCAGTCCGGAATGGGACACGCTATCACCATTAATTCCACGTTAAGGATAAACAGGTCCAGAGTGTATGATGTAATGGATGAATACAGTTGTTCGGGAACCCCGGTCGATTGTGTTAAGCTTGCGGTAAATAAAATTCTTCCGAGGCGACCCGATCTTTGTGTTTCAGGGATTAACCATGGCGCGAATATGTCTATTAATGTGATCTATTCGGGTACAATGTCGGCAGCGGTTGAAGGTGCCATCGAAGGTGTTCCCTCAATCGGTTTCTCTTTGTGTGATCATTCAATTGATGCCGATCTCGAAGCTTCAAAAAAAATAGTTGAAAAAATAACCCGTAAAGTTTTAGAAGAAGGTTTGCCACAAGGTGTTTGTCTTAATGTAAATATTCCTCCGGGACACGAATCGACAATAAAAGGGATAAGAGTAGCCCGTCAGACAAAAGCTAACTGGATAGAGGAGCTGGATGAACGTAAAGATCCTGGAGGGCATTCGTATTATTGGTTGACGGGAACATTTAAAAATTTTGAAGTTGGGAACGAAGAGACGGATGTTTGGGCGCTGGATAATAATTATGTTTCTGTTGTTCCAGTGCAATTTGATATGACTGCTTATAATGCAATTGATATACTGAAAAAATGGATGCTGTAAGAAAAAGACAATTCGATTCAATTTATTTAGGAATAATTCTTGGTTTGTTGTCCCCGGTCATCCCGTTCTTAGGATATTACCTCATCAATTATTCATATGTCTCTATTAGTAGTTTTTTAAGAATAATTATATTGGCAAATACATACACACCATTATTAAGCTTATGCGTTTTGGCTAATCTCGCTGTTTTTTTTGTATTTATCTCGAAGCATAAATATTATTCTGCACGTGGAGTTTTACTTTCTACTTTCTTGTATGCTATTTTAGTTTTCATTCTAAAATTCTCCCAGTAAATTGAGGTACTATGTAATAGCCGGCGAAGCATCAGGCGATCTGCACGCTTCTAATTTGGTAAAAGAAATTAGTAAGCTCGATAATAATTCAGATTTCAGGGGATGGGGCGGAGATATGATGCAGGCTGAGGGTGTTTCTATTGTTAAGCATTATCGGGAACTTGCATTCATGGGTTTCACCGAAGTGCTGATGAATATTTCGACTATTCTCAACAACATTAAACTTTGTAAAGAGGATATTCTTAATTACAAACCGGATGTTGTAATTCTGATAGATTACCCGGGATTTAATTTACGCATTGCACCATTCTTAAAACAGAACGGAATAAAAGTTTTTTATTATATCTCTCCGCAGGTTTGGGCCTGGAAACAATCACGTGTAAAAAAAATCAAAGAGTTCGTTGATAAAATGTTTGTGATACTTCCTTTTGAAAAAGATTTCTACTCAAAGTTCAATTATGCGGTCGATTTTGTAGGCCATCCTTTATTAGATGCCGTTTCGACAATAAAAAAGGAAGATGATTTTGTACAAAAGTTTGGGCTTGATGCTAAACCGCTTGTTGCCATTCTTCCCGGCAGCAGAAAGCAGGAGATAGAGCAAATGCTTCCGGTTATGATAAATGTGGCAAAGCGTTTCAATGATTTTCAATTTGTTATCGCTGGGGCTCCATCAATCGAAGAAGTTTTTTATAAAAATATTATTAAAGATTCTTCCATTAAATTGATCAGTGGCAAAACATATCAACTATTGTTACACGCGAAAGCAGCAATGGTAACTTCTGGCACCGCTACTCTTGAAACCGCATTATTCGGCGTTCCCGAAGTGGTATGTTATAAAGGTGGAAAAATTTCCTTTATGATCGCCAAACAACTGGTAAAGGTAAGTTACATATCACTGGTCAACCTGATATTAGATAGAGAGGTTGTAAAGGAATTAATACAAGATAATTTTAATGAAGAAACCTTGTATGAAGAAATGAATGAGCTGCTGTACAATAAAGAATATATCAACAAGGTTGAAGTCAATTATAAGGGACTGCGGGAAAAGCTTGGGGGGAGCGGTGCTTCAGAAAAAACGGCACAATTGATGGTGAGTTATTTAAAAGGGGCTACGTAAATGTATAACTCGATTAGAAAAATAATTTTTACTTCATTTTTTTTTGCGGCATGTTTTTTCACTCATGCTGAAAACGTTAAGGTGAGAATTTTTTCGGATCAGCAGATCAATTCATTTATTTTTTCTTTATCTGCGGGTGGGTACGAACTATATGCCGATGGTAAAATAATTCCCACTGTCGAAGGTCCGGGTATATATCAGCTTGATGTTATTGGTGATTCAATAAGCGTGAAAGCTCTTGAAAACAAGGTTGGTGTTTTCTCTGTTGTTTATTTTATCGGTGCAAATGTTGAGAATACATTTAAAATAAAATCTCTTTTATCAGCCAAGCCTGCCAAAACTTATGATGATAATTTAATTGTAAGTGTAGTCAATAAGAATTTTAAATTGGTGAATGATGTGGATATTGAAAACTATGTCGCCGGTGTTGTTGAATCCGAATCTGGTGGGTATGCCACTGCAGAATATTATAAGCTGCAATCAATTTTGTGTCGTTCATATACATTGAGTAGCTTAAGAAGACATGAACTGGAAGGTTTTAATCTATGCGACCAGGTGCATTGCCAGGCATATAATTGTAAAACGGTTAGGAGCAATATTATCTCCGCAGTAAGTTCTGCAAAAGGTTTGGTAATAGTTGACAGTGAACTGGAGTTGATATCAGCTGCTTATCATTCTAATTGCGGTGGAGAAACCGTTAATTCTGAAAACGTATGGTTGTTACCTAAGCCGTATTTGAAATCAATAAAGGATACTTTCTGTACCAAGGAGCCGCACGCTACCTGGCAAAAAAAAATATCCACAATTGAGTGGACCCAGTATCTCGCTTCGAAATATAATTATCCTGTTAGTGATTCATTCGCTTTGAATAAAGTATTAACCTGCAGCGTACAAAATCAGGAACGATGTATTTGTTTTCCTGATGCCGGATCACCAACTATTCTTTTGCGCACTATTCGTGACGATTGGAAATTAAAATCTACCTTTTTTACTGTTACACAAAAGGATGGCTTTACAGTGTTTAATGGCCGGGGCTTTGGACACGGTATTGGTGTATGTCAGGAGGGGGCAATGCAAATGTCGAAAAAGGGATATTCTTATAAGGATATTATTCATTACTACTACAAGGATGTTCATATTGTAGATCTTTCAGTTCTGGATTTTTTTAAGCAAGAATGAAATTTGGCGGTGTTCCTTTCGTTCGTTTTCTACTGCCCTTCATTGTAGGTATTGTCACTTGCATTTTTGTATTTGTTCCCATAGAGATCTCTCTTTCATTATTATTAATTTCTTTCGCACTGTTTATTGTTTTTTGTTTTGTTCCGACTTTTTCTTCTTATAAACAGGCCTGGATAAATGGAGTGATATCTGCTATTTTCTTTTTTTCAACAGGGGCATTAATAACTTCGGTTAATACTGGAGTTAAAAGGGCGCATCATTATTCTAATTATTTAGATGGTAGTTCTCTTTCTCAATTTGCAATAATCACTATACATGACTTGCCGATAAAAAAAGAACGAAGTTTAAAAACTGTTGTATCTGTTGATGCAATTAAAAATAATTCGGGTTGGGAAGGAACAAAAGGAAAAGCTTTGTTGTACCTGGAAAAGGACAGCATCACTTCGCAACTAAAATATGGCGATAAGCTTATTGTTAAAACAAATTTTAATGTAATTGATGCGCCTAAAAATCCTCAGGAGTTTGATCGCAAACAATACCTTTCGTATAATGATATTAATTATCAGACCTACGTAAATGGAAAAAGCTGGGAACTGGTAAGTTCGGGAAATGGAAATAGGATCATTGATCTCGCATTAAATTTTAGGAATGAATTGTTAAATGTTTTTAAGCAAAACAATATTACGGGTCAGGAATATTCTGTTGCCGCGGCATTGATTCTTGGATATGTGGATGAGCTGGATCAGGAAACTATGCAGGCTTATGCATTAACAGGCGCTATGCATGTGCTTTCTGTTTCCGGTTTGCATGTTGGTATATTATTTATACTCTTTAGTTTTATCACAAAAGGTTTTATCCGGTTTAAATATGGAAAAACAATTCGTGCAATTGTATTATTGATTATCATCTGGCTTTATGCATTGCTCACCGGACTTTCGCCTTCCGTGCAGCGTTCGACAATGATGTTTAGTTTTTTAGTAATTGCAGAATCATTGAGAAAACAAACTAATATTTATAATACCATTGCTGCCTCGGCTTTTCTTTTATTATTTATTGATCCTTATGCCTTGATGAATGTGGGTTTTCAATTGTCGTATTTAGCAGTGTTGGGTATTGTATATATATATCCAAAATTATTTGAATTCTGGTCGATTGAAAATAAAATTATTAAACCAATATGGTCATTAACCTGCGTTTCTATTGCTGCACAAATAACAACCTTTCCGTTGTGCTTGTTTTACTTTCACCAATTTCCCAATTATTTTCTTTTTTCTAACCTATTGGTGATTCCGCTTTCAACACTTGTGTTGTATGGGGGCATATTGTTATTAATGGTGAGTAAAATTGTATGGCTCAGTACAATTGTCGCTAAGGGTTTAGTTCTATTGCTAAAATTGCTTAATGGATCAGTTGACTTTTTTAGTCGGTTACCGGGAAATTCAACCAATGGAATTTATATTTCATTTACAGAAATGTTTATGATCACATTTATAATAATTTGTTTACTGATGTATTTCGAAAGCAAAAGAATCTCATGGATATTTGCTTCTTTAACCTTATTCATTGCGTTGCTTGTTGTAAATGTTATTGAACAAAGAACTGAGCTGGAACAAAAAAAGATAATTGTTTATGACACACCAGCTAAAACCAATATAGATCTTGTAAGCGCCAAACAGGTTTATACAATTTCTGCTGATAGTGTTTTTCCTTATTACATATTACGGAACAGGCAAAGCCTTGGGATAAATGACCAAAATAGTATAGATTTTGGTAATAAAGTATTGTTTTTTAAAGATAATTTTCTGAAGTTTTATAATAAGGAGTTTTATTTTCTTTTGGAAAATAATTTCAGTGTTGATTCAGCTGTGCCCGTGAATTATGTGGTCGTTTCAAATGATGTGTTTGTGGATGTGAAAAGGCTACAGCAAAATTTTAAATTTGACAAAGTGATAATTGATGCTTCCAATTCGAAGAAGAATAATCGCATATTGAAAAAAATATTTCAGCAAAATAACGTGCCTTATTATTCCGTTATTGATTCAGGAGCATATATAATTAATTTATGAAATAGCCAAATGCCTTCGGCATACAAACTTATGGCGTATTCCATGTGACCATAAAAACAAAAATATCTACACATGAATTTTAAACCCGGAGATAAAGTAAGTTTTTTAAATGAAACAGGTCATGGAATAGTGACTGCGGTACTCTCCAACGGAACGGTTGTTGTTGAAATGGAGGATGGTTTTGAAATTCCATACCCGGTAAAACAACTCGTGTATTTTGACCCGCCTAAAAAAGAAGGTGAAAAAAATAAAACCAATGGTCCGGTTTTACCTTCAGAAAAATTAATAAAACAAAAAAGAAATTTTAATGATAAACCGCGCGTTGCAAAACCGCATAGTAATGTAACAGCATGGGAGGTGGATTTACATATACATGAATTAGTGGATAGTTATAAGCACCTTACCAATTCTCAAATGCTGGCTATACAAATGAGTCATTGCCGGCAAAAGCTGGAAGAAGCCATTGCGGCGAAAGTGAGAAAAGTCTATTTTATACATGGTGTTGGTAATGGTGTTCTTAAAACAGAGGTTAGGAAATTTCTCGATTCATATACCCGTATTGAATATTACGATGCTCCCTATCGTATGTTTGGCTTTGGAGCCACAGAGGTAATAATTAAATAATCCTGCTTCATTGCTGAGAGTTTTAACGATTGTCCGAAGGATTCCTTTAAAGAAGTATTGTTTAATTATTATGAAGGTGAATAAAACATAATTATCCCCTCTCCCTAGGAGAGGGTCGGGGTGAGACCATTTTTTCATAACTTTGTAATAACAAGTTGTTCTATCGCTCCCGCTTTGGCGGAAGAGGAAAGTCCGGGCAACACAGGAGACCATGCTTCCTAACGGGAAGGTGTCATGCAAATGACAACAGAGAGTGCCACAGAAAATTACCGTCATGCTTCGGTGTGATAAGGGTGAAAATGTGAGGTAAGAGCTCACAGTGTTGGGCAGCAATGTTCAACAGGGGTAAACCTCATGGGTTGAAAGGCCAAGTAAGTCACGGTTTTAAACGCTCCGTTTTAACCTTCGGGTTATCGTGACGGGTAGGCTGACGGATTACAACAGTGATGTTGTAACTAGACAAATGATAGAAGTTCGCCTTTGGCGGATACAGAACCCGGCTTATAGACTTGTTTTTTTTTAATGAGAGTAGCCCTTTAGGGCGTACTCTCATTTATGCCGATGTAATCGGCGAAAGAGTAGTAATATTTTTTAAAATAGTTTTCAGAGTATAAAAATGCCCATTATTAGGCATTTTTCTTAACTTTACCTCCCATATTTTACCTGTGAATTTTAAGAAAATATATTTTTCTTTCCTTTTAATTTTTCTGTGTTCATTTTCATGGGCGCAGCAGCTCAGGTTTTCGCATATAACAGATAAAGAAGGCTTATCTCAGGGTATTGTTAATTGTATTCTTCAAGACAGCAAAGGCTATATGTGGTTTGGAACGCAGGATGGATTGAATAGGTATGATGGTTATCAAATGAAGGTCTTTAAGTATTCCCCTTCTGATAGTAATACAATTCAGAGTAACAGCATCGGATGTTTAATGGAGGATGTGGAAGGTAACATTTGGATTGGTACGAATGCAGGAGTTGATTTATACAATATTCGTTTAAATAAATTTTCACACTTTCAATTTTCCTCTGTAGATGGAAATAAAATAAAATCACTATTTCAGGATTCTGAAAAAAATGTTTGGATTGGAACCAACAAAAATATTGTTTTTAAATATAATTATATAGCAAAAAAAATCAACACCTATGACCTTGGTTCCCTTGATACTTCAGAGTTCTCAAATTTTGGTATTTGGTCAATTCTTGAAGACAATAATGGAAAAATTTGGATTGCCACGTATGGAAATTCTCTTTTTACTTTCGATAAAAAAACTGAAAGATTTTCCTGGCATGATTGGAATTCTTTAGGAGCTAAAACGGCGAAATCTGCTTCAACTCAAATAAGAAGGCTTTATAAATCTAAAAACGGAAATATTTATGTAGCAACCGAAGCGGGATTGTTTTTATTAGATCCACTGCAAATGAAGGTAGTTAATTACTATTCAATTACTAACGAAGGCAGTACTAGAATTTTTGCCGATAGAATTTCTTCGATTTATGAAGATGGAAAAGATATTTGGATTGGGACATTGCTCGGTGGATTAAATAAGGTAAACACAGATACCAAAGAAATTGTTTCTTATATAAGTAATCCTGATGATCCATTTTCTTTGAGAGATGATGCGATTATGTGTTTAGAGGTTGATGATAATGGAACCTTATGGGTTGGAATGGGGAATGGGGTTGATGTTCTTTTTAAATCGGCGAATAAATTTTCACATTTTAAAAGGGTCAACGAAGGAACGCAATCAATCAATGTGTATAGTGTTTTGGTAGATAAAAATGATATTGCTTGGGTGGGTACTGAAGAAGAGGGTTTTGTTTCCTACGATAAAAATACAAATCAGTTTTTCAGTCACCGGATTGCCCTACCGGTTCTCAAAAATAATAGTGTATTATCAATAGTTGAGGATGAAGATGGTTTATGGCTTGGTACCTGGGGAAACGGCCTTAAATTTTATAATACTCAAAGTTATAAAGTTACTTCAGATTATTCTTTACCAGAATATGGTTCAGGTACCTCAAAAGGCGATATTCTGTCTTTAGTTAGCGATAAAAACAATGTCCTTTGGTTGGGTACCTACGGAGAGGGTATTTATTCTTTTAATAAAAAAACAAAAGAGTTTCATCATTACACAAAAGCAGAGGGTCTTGCTAGTGATTATGTTTATTGCTTATATGTTGATTTTGACAATCGGATTTGGATAGGTTCCGAGGCAAATGGGCTTACTATATATAATCCAATAAATAGAAACTCTGAACAATTTATTAAGTTGGGCAAAGAGGAGAATTCTATTAGTTCTAATGCTGTAAATTGCATTTTCAAAGATTCCAAAAACAGAATTTGGATTGGGACTGGTGCTGGCCTAAATAAATTTGACTATAAAACAAAAACATTTCAAAGTTATTTTGAGAAGGATGGTTTACCGAACGATTATGTCTATGGCATCATGGAGGATAAGAAGGGTAATCTTTGGTTATCCACTAACAACGGTATTTCAAGATTTAATCCTGATGCTGAAAACATTAATGGTTCGGCTTTTAGAAATTACCAGGAAGGTGATGGACTACAAGGCAAAGAATTTAATCAAGGGGCATATTTTAAGAGTGTTTCCGGCGAAATGTTTTTTGGTGGGACCAATGGTTATAATTCCTTTTATCCTGAGAAAATTCTCGAAAATTCACACATTCCTTTGGTGTATATAACTGCAATTAAAAAATTTGGTAATGTTTTGCAGTCCGATTCTATTTTTTCCGAAAAGAAATCTATGGAATTTTCCTGGAAGGATAATTTTTTATCCTTTGAATTTGTGGCGTTGGATTATCTCATGCCTTCTCAGAACAAATATTCTTTTAAGCTAGAAGGAGTTGATGAAGACTGGAGTATGCCAAGCAACATCAGATTTGCGGAATATAAACAGCTTAGCCCGGGTGATTATACTTTCAGGGTTAAGGCAGCCAATAGTGATGGAGTTTGGAATGAAGAAGGAGCTTCAATTAAGGTTACTATTATTCCCCCTTTTTGGAGAACAAAGTGGTTTTATTCGTTGTGTGTTATAGCATTTATTGTTGGTGTGTTTGGTTTTATTCGTTGGAGAACAGCTTCCATAAAAAAAGAGAAGAAAATATTAGAAATAAAGGTGGAAGAAAGGACAAGAGAGTTGGCAGAAAAAAACAGGGATATTACAAGCAGTATTCAATATGCAAAACGGATTCAGGAAGCAATTCTTCCACCAATAGAATCCATTTATAGTCATTTCCCGGATTCATTTATTTTGTATAAGCCTAAGGATATTGTCAGCGGGGATTTTTATTGGTTTGCAGAAAAAAATGGAAAAAAGATTATTGCTGCTGTTGATTGTACTGGTCATGGTGTGCCTGGCGCTTTTATGAGTATGATCGGACATAATTTGTTAAACCAAATTGTTGTGGAAAATGGAATCGTGGACCCTGCCAAAATTTTAAATGAGTTACACAGAGGAGTTCAGGCCGCTTTAAAACAAGGAAGCAATGTTATTGATACCAGCGATGGAATGGATGTTGCCTTGTGCTGTTTTGATGAAAAATTAAGTCAGGTTACTTTCGCCGGCGCATTTAGACCGCTATTTATTTTAAGTGAAAATAAGCTGGAAAGGATAAGTGGCAATAAATTCTCTATTGGTGGCGCGCAGTTGGATCTCTCCAGACAATTCACCAACCATACCATATTTCTTAAAAATGGAGATAAAGTATATATGTTTTCCGATGGTTATGCGGATCAGTTTGGCGGCGATAAGGGTAAAAAATTTATGTTAAAGCGCTTTTCCGATATCCTTTTATCATTTCAGAATACCAGCATGAGCGATCAGAAAAAAAGCCTGAATGAATCGATAGAAAGCTGGAGCAAGGGATTTGAACAGGTGGATGATGTGCTTGTAATAGGCATCTCGGTATAGTTTTCCACTAATTTTTATTAACTTTGATTAAACCATTTTAACTTTGGTTCGTCAAACTATTAAATTACTACAACATGAAAAAAATACTTCTTTCATCAATATGCTTTTTGGCTCTGGTGAGCTTTATTCTCAATTCCTGTAAAAAGGCTGAAGTTGACAGTGATACACAATCAGCAGTAGATAATGGAATTTGTGAGCAAGAGTTTGTCAAGGTTGCGCCCAGTGCTAACGGAAAGGCAATACAGGAGAAGGGGGTTAATAAAATGTTCAGTGCAGGCTGTCCTGAAACTTACGTCGATCCTGCAGATAGTGCAAATGGGTTCCCAACAACAATGTGGATGTATTACGATACTACTGCTGGAGGTACCGGATGTGTAGGTGATGATGGTAAATCGAGAAAAGGATCTTTAGAAGTAATAATTAATCAAGCATGGAGTGATAGTGTAGAGGGTAATAATATATTAACAGTGCATTTTCACGACTATTTTGTTGGCGGAATACAGTATGATGGAACAGTAATGGTAAGTAAACCTTCCAGGTATGCTTTCAGAACACAGATAATTAATGGAACTTGTCATAAACCGAATGGCTGGCAACTGTCCTGGGATTGTGATAGGACAATTACTAAGATCCAGGGTATGGCTACACCTGAGGATGAATCAGACGATAAGTACAGTATAACCGGCACTGCCAATGGTACTAACAGGAATGGGAAAACGTATACTGCTAATATTACCACAGCATTGGTCAAAGCGACAACCTGCGCATGGATCGAAAGCGGTGTGTTAGATATTACTCCTCAGGATCGCCCTACAAGGAGTCTGGATTATGGTACAGTTGGTAGTGGTTGTAATAATGATGCTACTGTAACCATTAATGGTAATACCTATACTTTAGAATTGAATTAAGAAGGTTTTAATTAGGGCCATAGCCCTCAGATTATAATAGTCAAAGGGCAGAAAGAAAATCTTTCTGCCCTTTGTGCTATACGGGTATATTCATAATAATTCTTCAAAATCAGCCTTTTAATAATGGCGTAGTTTTTGGTTGATGGGCGGCGGGTTTGGGTCTAAATTGTACTCAATTGCTGCTATGAAGAATCGTAAATTTCTATTTCAAATATTTCTTCTCCCTATACAGGTTATTTTTTCGGCTCAAAGCATTTACTCACAAACTACTTTTCAAAAAACATATAATAACGGAGTTCCATCAAGTTTTGATTGGGGTTTTGCGGTGCAGGAAACCCTCGATAGCAATTTTATAACGTCCGGTTCAGTCCCTTCAAATCTTAAGGACTATGGTTTATTAAAGATGAACAGGTATGGAGCGGTATTGTGGGGAAAGGCTTATGGAATTACCGGAAAAAGTGATGTGGCATATAGTGCACAACAAACTGCTGACCTTGGTTACATTATGGCAGGCACTTCATATGGTAAACTATTCCTTGTAAAAACAAATGCTACAGGTGCCTTGCAATGGGCCATGACATATGATAGCGTGGTTGCAATACCATTAGCTACTCCTGTTCCGCCCATTTCAATTCACCAAACATCTGATGGAGGGTATATTGTTGGATCAAGCATTTTGAGTTATGGCATTCAGGTTGTTTTTATGGTCAAGGTAAATGCTACGGGAAATTTATCCTGGGCAAGAAAATATCAAAGTACAGGTTTTGCAATGAGAGGTGGTTCTGTTAGACAAACGCAAGATGGAGGATACATATTGGCTTCCACCCATAGCGGAAATACAGGAGATATATGCCTGATAAAAACAAACGCCGCAGGACTTATTACATGGTCTAAAACATATGGAGTACCGGGCGATAGTGATTATCCCTTTTCTGTTAAACAAACAAATGATCTTGGATTTATTGTTTCCGGCTTTCAGGGTTCAAGTCTTGCGAGTACTAATGATATGCTCCTGTTAAAAACCGATTCGGTCGGAAACATTTTGTGGGACAAGGTTTGGGGCGATGGTACAAAATATGAGCGTGCAACAGGGGTAATAGAAGATATGAATAACAATATTGTTGTTACAGGTTGGTATGCAACCGGAATAATGGGAACAACATATCAAACATATCTTGCTAAAATAAATTCTTCGGGAAGTTTTATATGGCAACGTGGTTATGGAGTTTCCAATATGGAGGATAGGGGGCAGGCACTTTATCAATCAAGGGTTGATGGACATTATTTGATAGGAGGCATAACCTTTGGTAAGGGTCATTCTTTAATTAAAACTAATTTGATGGGAGTAACCGGCGCTAATTGCAGTGCGAAGGAAACAGCCGTCAACTTGCCGCAGATAATACCAACATTAATTTCTGCCTCAGTAATATCGCTTACAGATTCTCTGATCACTCCCGATATAATAGTTGTAGATGAAACAGGTAGCACTGTTGTTACCAATCTATCACCTACTGTAGATTCTTGTTCGGCTCCAAGTTGTTCCCTTACTATTACAAATCCCACCAGCATTTGCCAGGGGAATTCTCAAGCAATATCAGCAACCGGTGGTAATGGTTATAGCTGGAGCCCCGCATCTACTTTAAATTCTTCAACGGCCTCGGTTGTTGTTGCGCAACCTACAACAACTACCACTTATATTGTTTCTGATACGGTCTGCGGAAGTTTTGCAACTACTACTGTTACGGTAAATCCCACTCCTTTAATTTCTTTAAATTATCCAAACATACTTTGCTTAGGAGATACAGATATTATAGCTGCCGGAGGGGGATTAAACTATTTATGGAACACTGGTTCAACAAGGGCCTCAATTGTTATAGGTCCTACCGTTAGAACCGTATATAGTTTAACTGTTGAGGCTAATAACGGGTGTTCTGCAAATACTTCTTTTACAGTAAACGTAGCTTCTTCTCCTATTGCTTCTATAACCGGCAAGGATTCTATATGTACGGGTGCATTGGATACTATTGTTGTTTCCGGAGCAAATACTTACTTGTGGAATACTGGAAGTACAAATAATTCTATGGTGGTTTCACCAATAATAAATACTGTTTACTCGGTAACTGCTGCTATCGGAAATTGTCAGGATACTTCAACTTTTTTTGTTTATGTAGGTCTTTCTCCAACGGCCGGGGTTTCATCTTCAATGAATACCATTTGTGCGGGTGATAGCGTTGTGCTCACTGCTTCCGGTGGTACTTCGTATAATTGGAGTAATGGAAATACATCCGGAGTTATTTCTGTCGCACCAACATTACCGGCAACTTATTCTTTTACCACTTCAATTGGTTCATGCACAGATACCGGTTCTGTAAATATTTTTGTGAATCAAATTCCGGTGGCTAATGCGGGGAGTAGTGATACGGTATGTGCGGGCTCAACAATTATGTTAAACGGTTCAGGTGGCAACACTTATTTGTGGAACACAGGAAATACAAACAGTTCAATAAATATTACGCCCACTTCTTATTCAACATTTACGCTCGTTGCGTATAACGGACAATGCAGTGATACAGCATTTGTATCCATTGGAATAAATCCTCTTCCTGTTGTTGATTCCGGAAATGATGTTTCAATCAGATATGGAAACACAACTATTTTATCTGCCTCGGGTGGGGGAGCGTACTCCTGGACACCTTCTGATAATTTGAGTTGCAGCAATTGCCCTTCACCCACATCTTCACCAGCTAAAACAACTACCTATTACGCTACCATTACAGATGCCAATGGCTGTACAAGTATGGATTCAGTTATTGTAATTGTAGATCTCAGCTGCGGATTTTTTATACCAAATGTTTTTTCACCAAATGGTGATGTGCAAAATGATGTATTTAAAGTGATGTCGAATTGCATTACTTTTTTAAATCTCGTAATATTCGACCGCTGGGGCGAAAAAATATTTGAAACAAGTGATACTGAACAAGGGTGGGATGGTACTTTTAAAAGTAAGGAATGTGATAGTGATGTTTACATATTTAATGTTACTGCTGATCTGGCTAATGGTGAAAGTATAGTGAGGTATGGGAATGTGACGTTGATTCGGTAGCGTTTCGTAAATAAAAATAGACTTAAATAAAAAATTTTCCTTCTGAAATATCAATTTTAATCCGGATATTTTGTCTCTATGAGTTTATTATTATTCCAGTTTTCTGTTTTAATAAGTTTGCCAGTAGTGTCATAGTATTCCCAGCTGCCATCTCTTACAGACGCGTGTTCAAAAATAATTCCGCCTCTTTGCTCAAAGTTCCCATCTATAAGAGCATAATTTCCTTTTACCTGTAATGTACCATTAGGATGAAAATCTTTCCATTCACCATAGGTGTAAGTTTGATCCAATACGCGTTGGTTATACTCTAAGTTTTTTTTACGATCCTTTGTGTAAAACACGAGGTGAATATCGTTTCCCGAATAACGGTGAACACCAGCCGTATCTCCGTTTGGATACAAGGCTATATAAGCCGTTTTTTTTCCATCCGTGTATTGATAATATTCGGCTATATCAGTTTCTTTTCTGACGAATGCCGTTCCGGTAAACAGGATGTTGTTATAATTATATTGACCCTTATCAAAAAGTAGTTTTTTGTATGGAACAGTTTCCTGGGCCTCGATAATTCTAAAACCTGAGAGAATTAATGTAAAGAGAATGATTTTTTTCATGATGTGTCAATAGCAATTTTTGTGCCTCTTTTGTGTAGAATTATTTATCGAATGCATTGAATCATAAGAAACACTATAATTCTCTGTTTTTTGTTCGCTATGGTCTCTCCCATAATTTCTTACTGGACTCCATTATGATACCACAATAATGCTGTCAGGATTTTGATAATGGACCCTGATTGGTTTGTCATGGAGCATAGGCATAATTAAGTTTGTTAAAATCGGTGGTGTTATTCATGAAAATGATAAGCTTCAATTATAATAAGATAAACAATTACTTCGACAAAATGGTTCTTAGGCCATCATCGTTAAATCAAAAAATAATCTCTGGAATTTGTCTTGTACTTCTGCAAATTATTTTTCCAGTACTCAATACTTATTGCCAAACTACCTTCCAAAAAACATATGTCAATGGCTCTACTGCAAGTTTCGACGTTGGATACTCAATTCAGGAAACAGCGGATAGTAACTTTATGCTATCTGGGTCAATACCAAATAATTTTATTGATTATGGACTTATTAAAACGGACAGAAAAGGAAAGGTAATATGGGCAAAAGCGTATGGACTTTCTGGAATTGCAGATTACCCTTATTCAGAACAACAAACAACAGACGAGGGTTATATAATGGCCGGCGTATCACTTAATAACCTTTATCTCGTAAGAACAGATTCAGCTGGAGTATTGTTATGGGCAAAAACTTTTGGTAACGTGCGGTTAGGATCAATGTTCGATCCGGTTACGCCGCCTTCCATTCAACAAACCTCAGATAGTGGATATATTGTTGGCGCCACTATTTTAAGTTTTAATGTGTATTGCTATTACCTGGTAAAGATAGATGCATCGGGAAACCTTTCCTGGGCCAGAAAATATCAACATGTAGGTTTCCATATGATGGGTGGGCCTGTAAGACAAACGAAAGACGGTGGTTATATATTGGCGGGTTCTCATGGCGCCACTGGAACAGATGTATGCCTTATAAAAACAAACGCTGCGGGAGTTATTGCCTGGTCTAAAACATATGGTATATCAACAACTAATGATCATCCGTTTGCGATAAAACAAACCAATGATAATGGTTATATAGTTTCAGGTTTTCAGGGTGATTGGATCGCTGCTACTAACGATATGCTATTGATTAAAACTGATAGTGCGGGAAATCTTCAATGGGATAAAGTTTGGGGAGATGTAACAGAGTACGAACGGGCAACAGCAGTGATACAAGATCACAATGGTAATTTTGTAGTTACCGGCTGGTATTCAACCAATGGAGGAGGCGGACTTTCTTATCAAACCTACCTCGCTAAAATAAGTCCTTCGGGTACATTTATCTGGCAACGTGGATTAGGATTCGCAGGCAGGGAGGAGAGGGGACTCGCTTTATCACAGTCACGTGTAGATAAAAATTATTTGGTTGGAGGTTTGAGTTTTTTTAGAGGACATTCTTTTATTAAGACCAATACTCTTGGGAAGGTGGGTACAACTTGTGGCGGCGAAACACCTGTATCACTTCCGGAAAGAATACCAACGCTCACTGCTGTTGCTGTAGTATCCCTCACAGATTCTATCATTACCCCTGTTGTTGCAGTGGTGGATCAAACAAATAATACAATTGTTACAGATTTTACTCCTTTTACAACAGGCTGCTCATATACTTGCACTCTTTCTGTTACACCTGCAACCAGTATTTGTCCCGGAAATTCTCAAGCACTATCTGCAAGCGGCGGCTATGGATATTCCTGGAGCCCTTCGGCAACGTTAAATTCTTCTTCCAATTCCCTTGTCATCGCGCAGCCTACAACAACTACAATGTATATTGTTTCCGATACTGTTTGCGGAAGCTCTGCAGCTACTACCCTTACCGTAAATCCTGCGCCTTTAATTTCTTTAAATTATCAAAACATACATTGCTTAGGGGATACGGCCGTAATTGCTGCCGGAGGTGGACTAAATTATTGGTGGAACACCGGTTCAACAGCGACATCAATGGTTGTAAGTCCTACCATTAGCACAGTATATAGTTTAACTGTTAATAGTATTGGAGGATGTGTTGCAAATACATCTTTTACAGTAACCGTTGTTACTCCTCCTGTTGCTTCCATAATCGGTAAGGATTCCATATGTTTGGGTGCGTTGGATTCTATTGTTGCTTCAGGAGGTGGTATGTATACCTGGAGCACCGGCATGAGCACCGGTTCAATAATTATCACTCCTACAACAAATACAATTTATACAGTAACGGTTAACATTGGGGGCTGTCTTGATTCAGCTTCATTTAACGTATATGTAATGCAGGCGCCCATTGCTCAAATTGTATCATCGGCTAATTTAATTTGTGCCGGAGATAATGTAACGCTTACAGCGTCCGGGGGTGCATTGTATAGTTGGAGCAACGGAAATACAGCTTCAATTATTTCTGCTGCACCAACTTCAAATACAATGTATTCGTTTACAACTTCAATTGGTTCTTGTATTGATACCATGTCAATGAATATTGTTGTGAATCAAATTCCTGTAGCTAATGCCGGAGAGAACGATTCTATTTGCGAAGGATCATCCATTATATTAAATGGTTTCGGCGGGACCAGTTATTTATGGAGTACCGGGAGTACGGGCAGTTCAATTGATGTAAGTCCATCTTCTTTTTCTACATATACACTTATTGCCTATAATGGATTTTGTACTGATACAACTTCAGTATCAATTGGAATTAATCCTCTTCCTGTTGTGAATGCCGGTGATGATGTTAGTGTTAGATACGGAAGTGCAACTGTTTTGTCAGCCTCCGGTGGCGGCTCTTATTCATGGTCGCCTTCAAATAATTTAAGCTGTGGTAATTGCATATCTCCAACAGCATCACCAACTAAAACAACAACATATTTTGTAACAGTCACGGATGCTCATGGCTGCACAAGTATTGATTCGGTAATAGTAACCGTCGATCTTAGTTGCGGATTTTTTATCCCCAATGTTTTTTCACCAAATGGTGACATGCAAAATGATGTATTTAAAGTCATGTCGAATTGTATTACATTTTTTAACCTGGTAATATTTGATCGTTGGGGAGAAAAAATATTTCAAACAAATAATCCTGAACAAGGATGGGATGGTAGTTTTAAAAGTAAGGAATGTGATAGTGATGTTTATGTATACAATATAATTGCAGACATGGCTAATGGTGAAAGTATTGCTAGGTACGGGAACGTGACGTTGATCCGGTAGGGTAATTTCTGCTGATGTAAAAGCGTAGTTTATTTTTTAAATTCTTTGTCCCAACTTTCTGAAGTAAATATTTTCTCATTCCAAAACTTAATTACCCAATCCTCATTATTATCAATGCTGATAATATTTAGATTGCTGTCCAATGAAATGCTTGAGTAACAAATGTGCTTTAATCCATTTTTATCAATGAGTTCATAAATGTGAGGCAATGCGAATTGAGTTATGCCCAATTTTTGTTTATTTTTTTTATCTAAAAGTCGGTCAAGCATTTTACGACTTCCACTTTCTATCTCTTGTTTTATAGTATCTAAGTCATACCTTTCATCGGTTTTATATACCTGTACTTCATCTAAATTGCCAAATTTTATTGGTATATAAGTTTTAGGATTAGACGCATTTTCCATAATAAAGTTTCGTGTTCTTTCTTCTGCAATGGTTTGGCCTTGGTGAATATTGTCGGAGTCAAAATATAAATCACTAACCTTTGAATTCTTATAGCTATTAAACATAAAAATGCTAAGTAATATTGTAGTTAGTAAGCCAGTATAAAAGACCGATTTCCAGAATAAGTTTTTACGTTTCAAGTAAAAAATGACTCCAATAAAAAATGGGAGGATTAAAAATGAACTTGCAAAAGCAGCGGAACGTAAATGTTTAATATAATCATGAGAAATATAATAAGTTAATAATAATAGAGCATTGATAACAGTAAGGATTAAAGATCGATTCATTCAGTCTTTTAAATTACGTACACTAACCTATATGAGAAGTATCTAAAAATTTATCCCGTTATCCTGCTTCGTCGTATCAAAAAGGTTGGCTTTCAGCTATCAGGTAGCTATAAGCTACCAATTATATGCGGCGTAGATACAATCTACGCCGAACAAACTACGTTAATCTGGGGCACACCCCGTGTTAGGCGTTCGTTGTTTTTTATATTTCCCTCTAATGCTTTGAATCAAAATCCACTATCCATTCGATACCGAATTTATCTCTAAACATCCCAAAGTATGAACTCCCAGGACTTTCCTCAATAGGCACTTCTACACTCCCGCCTTCTGAAAGTCCTTTAAATAATTTGTCAGCTTCTTCACGATTTTCTGCACTTATAGATATCTTAGATCTGTTTTCATTTTCATTAACTTTTCCCATAAATTCGGGGATATCATTACCAATTAAAACGTTTTTGCCAATTGGTAAAGCAATGTGCATTAATTTATTTGCATCATTTTCTGCTACTGGAAATTCAGGGCTTGATATATCTTTGAAGCGTATAATTTTTGCGAACTCTCCCCCAAATACTGATTTGTAAAAGTTGAATGCTTCTTGAGCATTTCCGTTAAAGTTAATGTGTGGATTGATAAGTGCCATGATTTATATTTTTAAGTTGTTTTATTCGAATGACTTTTGGTATGAAATTTATACAATGATCCATAACCTTATGGCGGTTACAAGAAGTAGACGTTTTCGAAGCACTAAACTGCCTTCCATCACAAAACTTGATACGAAGCACAAAATTTCATTTAACCACTGAACCACCAATTTCTTGTAGCTGCTGTTATGTGCTGTACATTTTTCCATTAGGTTAGAAAGTCCTTAATGCCTTGTCCGAGCCCGTTATAATTCCTTGACTTTTCATTTTGTCCAAAAGTTCAATTAAGTTTTGCTTTTCTTTTGCTTCATCGTACTGTTGTCCGTTTTTGTCCAATAATTGTCCGCCTAATCTCTTTTGGCAATATTTCGTGGCGTTTAGCATTATATCATAAATATTTTTGGGGTCTGCACTACGTGGAATGGAAAAGCCAAAGACCAAGTTTTTTGGATTCATATTTCCGTCTTTAATTTCTTCTGGGAGAAAGTAGCCTGGCTCTGTCGCTGTCCAAACACTAAAATGTTGGTCGTGTCCATAGTCTTTATTATTACCCCAATGGAATAAGTCACCGTCTCCCCAAATTAATCCTACACTTTGTAATGCGCCCCACATTTGTAATCCTTCATATTTGTCACTTTGCAAAACAATAATTGCATCACTATTAAATTCTTGGTACAGTTGCACAAGTCTTTTTGCTTTTAAAATGGCTTTGTCTATGGTTTCCGTTTGTTCAATTCTTAGTTTAGTTGGATATTTTTTTATTCGCTTTTCTAATTCAGTTATGTAACGTTCAAGTTTTTGTGGTTCATAATTTGGGTTTTCTTCATTGTAAACATCTTGAACATCAATTGCAACTTGAATTTTGCTGTATATTTCAGGGCTTCCACCTGCATCCGCATAAGTCCATCTGTTTTCAATTTGCGAAAACCCATAAATAGTAGAATTAAATTTGCTCCGCCACTCATAGTCAAACATTTTTGTGAAGTCCTCTTTTTTAAAATTCTCTCCGTTAATTTGAATTAAGTTAATAATCCATTCTCGTTCAGTATCTTCCTTGTAATCCACGTTCTCAGTTTCTCTTTTGATGTCTGGGAATGAGAGTTTATTAGTATCTAAAATATAGGATACGTCTTCCGAAGCTTTATCTAGATTTAGATTCTTAACTCTGTCGTTAGTTTGGCTTTGAGTTGAAATAAAATAGTCGTCCAAAACGGAATTATTTTTCGGTTTAAAAATAAAGTATGCAGTAAGTCCTAAAAGTAAAAGACCTAATATAATGTATATCGTCATAACTCGTTGCTAAATACTATTGTTGCTCCAATCATCCCAATTTAGGGTCGCTTGGAGCAAGTCCATTTGTAAGCAATTACCAACGGGCGTTAAAATTCTTAATTAAATGTAATGTAAACCCTGCTGTCAGGCAAGAAAAATGTATTATAATTAAGGGGCAGCATGTCAGGTCTACTTCTCGATACGCTCTTCCGCAAAAGCAGAATCGCACTCGATTGACAGGATTATTTTGGTTTGAGCAAGAGGAGGGGGTGTCAGTTCGAGTATCCAGACGTTTTCAGTCTGGATGTATCGAGAACTAAATGAAGCTGATTATTCCTTCTTAGCCCCAGGTATCCTCGACATCAATTCTTCCAGGAAGGAAATGATTTTTCTCAACACATCATAATATAATGTGATGGCAAGTGTAAGGGACATTAACCAGATAACACACATATTAAACACATATGTATCTATATATTTTCCAAAAAATAATTTTCTTGGTGCGAAGAAATGTGCACGTCCAATATTAGATCCTACAGGGTCAAGGAAAACAGGATCGGCACGCTGAATAAACTCTCCGTCTTTCTCTAATATTTTATCCAGCTCATTCGCGTTCCGCACCAGGTCACTCAGGCTTTCATTCTCGTAATTGTTTTTCTCTGTTAAAAATACTTCACGGTCCTTTTCTGTTTTATTTCTCGCGCCAATTTTTTTATCTTTTTGCATGCTGGCGTTATTGTATTGCTTAATATAAAAGGAGTTAAGCTTATTCAGGTACTCTCTTAATTTACCAGCAACTTCGCTGTTAAATTTGTCGATAGTTATTTTTACATCAGGTAGGGCAACCGTTTTTGTCAGCTTATTTTCCTTTGCCAATTCCGATTCAAGCACTAAAAGATCAGCCTTTGTTTCTTCTGTTGCAGAAGCTAATTGGTAATTGGTTTCGCATCTATCAATTTTCGCTCTTAGTTTTGGTATCCAGTAATTCTTTTTGAAATCGGCAATGCTCATATCTTTGTCAAACTTGTAGAGCGGTCTTTCGTAATTATTGCGCTTATATTGTCTTATTGCCAGCGCTTCAAATGCCCAACGCGATGTCATTATTTCACCTGTAAACGGAACGGTTTTTTGTGAGGTTATAGTTGGGTTTAATTTATCGAACTTAACAATTACACCGCTCAATAATAATTGCGGAATGATCAGGAATGGAATAAGAATATAAATAGTAACTGCCGAGTTAAAGCTGGCCGAAATATTTAACCCTAACATGTTCGCAAAGCAGGAGGTGGAGAACAGGATCAAGAAATAATCTACATTCATTCCTTTAATACCCAATACCCAATTTCCTATTAATACAAATGTGATGGTTTGTATTGCAGAAAGAACGAACATCACACTTATTTTAGAATATAAATAACTTGCCCTGCTCAGGTTTAAGAATGATTCGCGTTTTAAAATTTTTCTGTCGCGTATAATTTCTTCGGCACTCACAGTGAGGCCTATAAACAATGACACTACAACACTCATAAATAAATAAGCAGGCATGTTCTCGTTTTCACGGAATATGTAACCTATCTTATTTGAAATATCTGTATTGTAAAACCTAACTAAATATGAAAGTATAAACGCAAGTAATGGCGATTCCAAAAGGTTAATGGCCAGGTATTGTTTATTGGTGAGTTTCGATTTTACATCCCGCGTAATAAATACTTTAAACTGGCTCCACTTGCTTGGGCGTTTAAATGTGCTCTCCGGAATTTTTGTATGTGTCTCAGGTATTTCTACCTTTTTTTCAATTCGTTCCCTATAATAATCATACCATTCGGTAGGAGAAATTTTTCTGTTGTGTGTTAAATTACCATACTCATCCAATACTTTGGATTCGATGATGTTAAATATTTGTTCCGGATTAACATTACCGCATTCAAAACATTCACTCTCGTTGCTGTTAACGTGGTTGATAACTGTTTTAAAATAAATTACTGCATCAACAGGGTTTCCGTAATAAATAGGGTAGCCGCCAACATCAAGTATCATCAGCTTATCAAACATTTTAAATATGTCTGACGATGGCTGGTGAATTACAACAAATACTAATTTCCCTTTAAGAGCTAACTCTTTTAAAAGGTCCATGATGTTTTCAGAATCTCTTGACGATAAACCGGAAGTAGGTTCATCAACAAAAAGAACAGATGGTTCCCTGATCAACTCCAATGCAATGTTCAATCTTTTTCTTTGACCGCCGCTTATCGTTTTCTCCAGCGGACTTCCCACTTTAAGATCCCTTGTTTCGTACAGACCTAAACTTGAAAGCAGGTCGAGCACCATTTGTGAAATGGTTTTATCATCAAGGTTGCCAAAACAAAGTTTAGCGTTATAAAAAAGATTCTGGAATACAGTAAGTTCTTCGATCAATAAATCATCCTGCGAAACGTGACCAATAACACCTTCAATTTTTCCGGCCTCGGTATGAATGTTTATTCCATTGATGAGTATTTCTCCGCCGCTTGGTGTTTCGTTGCTGTTAAGTACATTAAGCAGCGTTGATTTACCCGCGCCACTGCCGCCCATGATACCAATGAGTTTTCCGGATTCTTCAAAAATATTAATGTTCCTTAAGCCAATTTTTCCTCCTTTAAATTTAAACTCAACATTGTTGGCAATGAAACTTATTTTTTCTTTAGAAGTATCACTTAAGAAAGCACTAATGATATCACTATAATAAATTGGGGATACCTTAGAACTTCTTATGGATGATCCCTCTGTTAAAATGTAAAGCTTGTCGTTATTGATGATTTGTCCATTCAGCAACAACTCGGTCTCACCATAATAACGCAGCGCATACATGTTAACACTTGGTATGTATAGTATGCGTACCTGTCCCGAAATATTTTCGGAGTAGATGTACTTCGTGTTGTTTGCGTATGGACTTGTTTTTGTGTTGTTAATGACCAATATCTTCGAGGAGTCGGGTACAACATCGATCTTTGCCGTAACAAAGCCCATGCACCTTGCAAATTCCTGCTCATCAATATTAAATGTTTCTGCAACTGTAGAAACGAATTCAAGTTCCTGAGCAGAGATCTCAAAACTGGCATTAATGAATTCAATTAATCGTACAAGTACAACTACTTTTTGTTTCTGTGTAAGCTCAGAGTTTATCTGTGTACAGATCTTAAGGATCTTAACAGAGTTAAGGGAAGTTCTTTTAGCAGAACCATCTTTACGTTTAGATGCCTGGTGATGAGCTTCTAAAAATTCATCAAATATTTTCAGGTATTGATCAACAAGTTCCTGATTTAGCTGTTGCTTAAGGAATGACTGAACAATAGCCCTTCCATCATTCGTTATGCCATCGACTTTCGCGATGATGGCAAATAACTGCATCAGGGCCTTTAATATCCGTTCACTCATTTGAGGGAGAAAGTAATATTATAAAGAGTAAAAAACTCTTTGGTGTTTAAAACGTTTTTGAAAACTACTGCTTAAAGCCGATTAACACAACAGCACATCCGGATCCCTGGTTAGCAGCATCAAGTTTTGCCTCAATAATACAGTCTAATGTAGAGTTTACTTTGAAATCCCAATAAGGAGCATTTCTGTAATCGATATTGGAAAAAAGAAGATTTCTTTCGCTGTCGAAAACCGAGAAAATCAGGTTGCCATCTTTTAAACCGCTGCAGGCAGCCACTCTGTATGTTGTTCCTCCATAAAAAGTAGTATGAAATTCAGCAGTTTCTTCATTGCTTTTTAAAAGGGCTCTGTATTGCTGACCATCAGAAATAAAGCCATTCCCCAGGTGTTTACCGCAAAGTGAAGCAACAGTATCACACTGGGCAAAAGATGTATACGTAGCTAATGTAAAAGCAAATACGGTAAGTATGGTTATAAGTCCTTTTTTCATATGCATATTTTTATCATTTTTTTTGCCATATGGAATACGCCGTATAACGGCTATTTCATATTATCCAACAATTAAGTTTCTTATAGACTGAATCTTTTTTGAAATCGATTCTATTTGTTCAGGTGTAATAGTTACCTGTGTTTTACTGGTTATAGTGGTGATCTTATTTTTTACGTCAGTTGTTGGTTTTTCGTAAGTATATGAAAACTGAACATTTTCAAATATGGTTGAAAGCGCCATTAATTCGTCTATCAATTCAGCGTACTCGGGCTGGCTGTAATAAGGAGTAAGTAATTTGATAACACTTGTTAAAGAACTTTTTTGTTCTCCGATCCTTCTGATCAAATCCTGATTTTTGCTTGTTTTAGCTGTGCTAACTGCGAAGTATAAACTCTCTATCCAGCCGCCGGTTAGTACTAAGCTGCTCACATCATTTCTTTCATTGTTTTTTAAGTAGGCATCACTTGCTCTGTATGCAACTGAAACAAGTACAAGCAATGAATCTTTGTTGCCAATATTTTTTTGAAAACGTTCTATGGTCTTCACATCAAATGCCCCAGATACACCTAATTCATCAGCTAATTTTTTAACTGAATTTAAATATCCGATCGCATCTTGTGTTTGATCATAAATAGTAACATAACCAAGGTCAGCTCCATACACCCCTAAATTCAGGGCCTTGCGGAAGCTGGTCGTATAACTTGCTGTATTAGAGGTAGGGTTAAGAATATCTTTTGTATAATTTGTTCCAACTTCTTTTATCAAAAATGCTGTTTGAATAGGAGAAGGGATACTGAAAATTTCTCCGTTCACACTAATGGGTCCTATTGCTCCGGTAGTATCTTTTCCAACTGCTGTAGAGTCGACATTATCCGTCTCTCCGTTATCATCTCCACCACACGATGTAAGAATTGCTGCAAAAAAGGAAACCAATGCAACACTTTTAAGTAGTCTAGGATATCTCAATCTCATTTCGCTTTATTTAATTATTCTTAATTAGCTTCAAAAATAACATTTTTTTACAATTTCCGTAAAAAATTAATCATTATTCAGCCTTTTTTACTGTTAAGTAGTTTTCCTGAATTTATAGCCTTTAACCCCATAAAATAAGATAAATAAGTAACAAGGTACCATGATCCAGTATGCGCTATGGTGGCCAATAGCAGGATTAGCGGACATTATCCCGTAAAGAGGTGATAGTATACCCCCTCCGATAATAGCCATGATAAGCAAGGCTGATCCTGTACTTGTGTGTTTTCCTAAGCCCTCAATCGCCAGGGGCCATATGGTAGGCCACATTAGGGCATTTGCCAATCCCAATAAAGCAATGCACAAAACAGAGGTATATCCACTGGTAAAAATAGCGAGGATTGAAAAAACAACTCCTGTAATGGCTGAAATGGTAAGGGCTTTTGGTTGAGATAAAAGCTTGGGGATTGCAGCGATACCAATTAGGTATCCAATAAACATAGCGAACAATGTATACGAGGTGAAATTTTTGGATTCCGAAAGGCTGATACCCTGCGATTGCCCATATATTCCAATAGTTTCCGCGGCCATTACTTCCACACCAACATATAGGAAAAGAGCAATTACACCAAGCATGAGATGAGGATGTTGAAAGACACTGCCTGTATCTCCTTTAGCTGAAGATGATGTTTCCCCGGATTCTTCTCCATCAATTTCAGGAAGCGCAGAGTAGCGCACCATGAACCCAAGTCCGGCAAGTACTATTGCCATAAGGGAATACGGTAATATTACTCTTGCAGCAAGTTCATCCAAACGAATGTTTTTTTGAATTTCATCCAATAGGCTAATCTCTTTTATCAATGTGTCAGAATCCGAAAGAACAATTGCTCCCATAACAAAAGATGCAAGTATCCCTGCAAGTTTATTGCAGATGCCCATTATGCTTATTCTTTTTGCAGCACTCTCTATAGGGCCGACAATAGTTACATAAGGATTAACAGCTGTTTGAAGAATCGAAAGTCCTGTTCCAATTACAAATAATCCTACAAGAAATATCCAGTAAATTCGCATTGATGCTGCCGGAATAAATATCAATGCTCCAACAGACATAACAAAAAGTCCGAACATCATCCCTTTTTTTAACCCGGTTTTTTTGAGAATCCAGGAAGAGGGCAGGGCAGTAAAAAAGTAGGATAAGTAAAAGGCGGAGGCAACTAAATACGACTGCGCATCACTTAACTGGCATGCGATTTTTAAATAAATTATAAGTGTACCGTTTACCCAGGTAACAAAACCAAAAATAAAAAAAAGCGTTCCAAGAATAAGTAATGAGGTAAGGCTTTGTTTCGACGGGGCAGTCATTTGAGAAATTTAGTTCGCGTAAATGTATTCATATTACATTTTAGAGATAATTTGAGTTTTCAGAATTAATTAACAATACCTTTGTGTTGCAGAATGAGACTATGATAAATAACATTAGTGATTTTAAAATGGTTGCCAAAACCATGCATGGGCTCGAAGAGCTTTTGTCAGATGAAATGTTAAAGCTTGGCGCGCGCGATATTGAAATCCATAAGCGGGCAGTAAGTTTCGTTGGTGATCAGGGTTTTTTGTATAAAGCTAATTTATGCAGCCGTGTCGCTTTAAGTATTCTTAAACATGTTAAAACATTTACGGCAATTGATCAGCACCAGTTGTATGATGAAATAAAAAATATTTCCTGGGAAGATTACATGGGCGCGGATGATACACTTGCAGTAGATTGTTCATTGAACAGCCAGTATTTTAATCACTCTTTATTTGTTGCACAAAAAACAAAAGACGCAATTGTAGACAGACTAAAAGAAAAGTTTGGCAAAAGACCTTCCGTTGACCTGGAGAATCCAACATTGAGAGTGGACTTACATTATTATAAAGATACCTGTACTGTTTCGTTGAATAGTTCAGGCGCTCCTCTTTTTAAGAGAGGATACAGAACTTTCGCTGAGAAAGCTCCGATAAATGAAGTGCTTGCTGCGGGAATGGTTTTGTTAAGCGGCTGGGATAAGCGAAGCAATTTTGTGGATCCCATGTGCGGTTCTGGTACTCTTGCCATTGAGGCAGCATTGATAGCGGGTAATATTCCTCCCGGGTATTACAGGGAGAATTTCGGTTTCATGAACTGGAAGGATTACGACGAAGAGTTGTGGAAAAAAATATCTGAGTCGTCGATTGGAAAAATTTCGAACGAACAGCCTGCTATTTATGCTTCTGATATATCTGCAACTGCTATAAGGGTGGCCGGCGAAAATATTGTTAACGCCAAGGTTGATGATGCGATTAAACTTAAAAAAATAGCTATCGAAAATATTGAACCGCCTCAGGGAAGAGGGATTGCGATAATTAATCCACCCTATGGTGAGCGATTGAATAGCGGGGAGGATATTGCCATGTTTTACAAAACAATTGGCGATACAATGAAGAAAAAGTTTTCCGGTTACGATGTTTGGATAATAAGTTCGAACATGGAGGCGTTAAAAAATATTGGCTTGCGACCAACCAGGAGAATAACTTTATTTAATGGTGCACTCGAGTGTAAATTTTTGAAATTCAGTATTTACGATGGCACAAAAAAAATACATAAGCTGAAAGAAAAGGATACGAATAACGAATAGGTACGAATTTTACGAATCAATGGATAAAAAGAAAATAAAAAAAATCGCGGTACTTACTTCCGGAGGTGATGCTCCCGGAATGAATGCCTGCATACGTGCAGTTGTTCGGACAGCACTGTATAATAACCTGGAAGTTGTTGGGGTACGTTACGGATATGAAGGATTGATAAACGGTGATATAATTAATATGGATGCAAAGTCTGTTGCAAATATTATTCAAAGAGGCGGTACCATTCTTAAAACTTCACGCAGTAAACGATTTATGACAAAGGCAGGAATGGAAACTGCAAAACAAATATTGAAGAAAAATAAAGTTGATGGAGTAGTTGCTATTGGCGGTGACGGAACTTTTAAAGGCGCATTAGAATTCAGTAAGGTTTGTGATATTCCGTTTGTTGGTATACCAGGTACAATTGATAACGATTTAGCAGGAACGGATTTTACAATTGGTTACGATACTGCTATAAATACAGTTGTTGATGCTATTGACAGGATCCGAGATACCGCTGAATCGCATAACAGAATATTTTTTGTTGAGGTAATGGGTCGTGACGCAGGGTTAATTGCATTGCGAAGCGGGATAGCAAGCGGTGCAGAAGATATTATTATACCCGAAACAAAAACAGATATTGACAGGTTAGTACTTAAATTAAAAAAGAGCCGTAAGGATAAATCATCTAAAATAGTAATTGTTGCAGAGGGTGATGAGGCCGGAGGCGCTTTTGCTATTGCTGAAGACGTAAAGGAACATATGCCGGGTTATGATATGCGAGTCACTATTCTTGGTCATACTCAAAGAGGCGGAAGCCCAAGCTGTATGGATAGGGTGAATGCAAGCCGTTTAGGATTTGCAGCAGTTAATACTTTACTAGAAAAAAGAGGAAAAGTGATGATAGGGATCGTAGATAAAAAAATTCATTTTACTTCATTCGAAAATGCCATCAAGCATATTCAGCAGCCATATCGTGATCTTATAAAAATGATGCAGGTGCTTTCTACCTGATAATAGAATTGTTATTTGCCGTATGTTTTACCGCAGTACTTTTTGTAAACATCCGTTGCTTTTGCTTCACCCAGTATTTCGGCTTTTTTAAGATCTTCGCAGCCGCCTTTTTCGTCACCAATGTTGTAACGGGATACGCCACGATTGGCATATGCTTTCGAATTACTTGGTTTTAATTCAATGGCTTTATCAAAGTCGCGAATTGCGCTGTGATAATCTTCCATATTCATTTTTAAAATTCCGCGATAGGTATAAGCAGGTTCATAATCTTTTTTTATTTCAATGGCTTTGTTAAAATCGGCTAATGCCGTAGAATAATCTTTTAGTTTTTCATTCACCAGTCCTCTGTTGCTTCTTGCCCGAGTGTACATGGGCTGCAGATAAATTGCCTGGTTGTAATCTTTTAACGCTCCTTTATAATCTCCCATTTGCATTTTTGCATCCGCACGTCCGCAATAAGCTTCTGGATAATTTGGTTTTATTTTTATCGCTTTCGAATAATCTTTTAGAGCTCCCTTACTATCCTTGGTATTGAACTTGGCAGTACCGCGGTTACAATATGCTTCGGCAAAATTTGGTTTAAGTTCGATGGCTTTGTTGTAATCTGCAATTTCACCCAGATAATCTCCCTTAATTGCCCCCCTTAATAAGCCTCTGTTGCTATATGCCTCCGCAAACTTAGGATCCAATTCAATGGCTTTGGTTAGGTCTTTTATTGCCCCATCATAATCAGCCTTACTTATTTTAGCATCAGCCTCATTAAAAAAATCGATCGCCGTAGTTTGAGAAAAAACAGCGGGAACAATTAGTAATAATAGAAAGGATAAAGGCTTTCTCACGTTTAACAATATACCATTAAGATAATGCTTTTTTTAAGATGGCTTTAAGATTCTTATTAACACCTGTTAATTCAATTATTACTTATGCCGATAATAATTTGTGTTAATTTAAGAGCGATTTCATCAAATTAAATGGTTAATAAATCTTTAGTCTTTTTAATTGTTTTGGTAATTTGTCTGGCCGGATGTAAAAATTCTGTCCGGGAACCAAATCCTGTTTTCGAAAGTAACTGGCAAAATAGGAATGATGGAGTTTTTATAGGTGAAAATTTCTGGGCCAATCGTTTACAGGATTGGAGAATAAAGGGTGGAAGGCTCGAATGTGTTGATGGTAAATTGCCATTGAGAACCGTTCAGGTATTAACAACTGAGTTTAATAAAGGTCCGGCGGATTTTAGTATTCAGTTAGATGCAGGTGTTATTGATTCCGCATCCGGAGTCGATAGTAACTCTTTTTGTGGGTTTGCCATAGGCTGCGGAAAAGGATTAGATTACAGAGCGAGAGCATTGATCCATAATGGATCAGGGAAAAATGGTGGTCTTATAGCTTGTGTTAACAGGGAAGGAGAATTGTTTTTTTTGAACAACGAGGATGGTCTGAAAATTTTGGCAAGGTCAATTAAATCTGTTCCTGGTTTAGGTTCATATCATCTTAAACTTGAAGGAAATGTTTCTGGAAAAAATTATTTACTCAGGCTTTCATTGGTAAATGATAATGGCGATTATATAAACGAATGTGGTTATGAATACACCTCTGCAGAAAAATTATTTGGCGGACTTGCACTGGTTGCCAACAAAGGGGTTTCTCCGAGTGGTAAATCGTATTGGTTTAATAATTTAAAATTATCGGGCAGCAAATTTACTAAGGACGATTCAAAAAAATTTGGACCAATAGTAGGAGTGCAGTACACCCTCAATAGCGGCATATTAAAACTCGTAACACAATTTTTTCCATTGGGGGCTAAAGATTCCCGCGACGCAATTATTGAGATCAAAGAAACTGGATCGGAAAAAATTCAGACTGCAACTGCGAAAATAGAGGACACCACAAACATCGCATTGTTCAGATTTAAAAACTGGAATTCAAAAGCCGATCATTCTTTTACTGTTAAATATAAAATGGATGATACTGAAAAAGAGTTTTTATACGAGGGTAAAATAGATCATGAACCAGCTGAGAAAGAAGAGTTGGTCGTTGCAACGCTTAACTGCAACAGTAATTGTTATGCCACATTCAATACCACCTATAATTTCGATAGTACACTGCTTTGGTTTCCGCATAAGGACCTTGTAGATAATCTTAAAATTCAAAAACCGGACATGCTGCTTAATCTTGGCGATCAGCTTTATGAGTCGCGTCCCACAGATGCTGATAAAAGCGGTACGATGTCGAGTTATCTTGATTATTTGTATAAATGGTATTTGTGGTATTGGGCCTATGGAGATCTGACAAGGAATATTCCTTCCGTTTGTCTGGTGGATGATCATGATGTTTTCCAGGGAAATTTATGGGGAGCCGGAGGTGTTAAAGCACGGGAATATTTAAAAAATGAAAACGATTATCCTGATCATTATAAAAAGACATGTATCGATTGCTGGAATGCCGATGGCGGGGGATATACTATGCCAGCAGCATTCGTGAATATGGTAGAGAGAACACAGACTGCTCATTTACCAGATCCATATGATAAAACCATTTTGCCTTATGGTATCAAAACATATTTCACTTCATTAAAATATGCAGGAGTAAGTTTTGCATTACTCGAGGATCGAAAATTTAAATCTTCTCCTTCAATTGTTATTCCTACTGCTAAAATTGTAAACGGATTCTCTCAGTTAGAAAAATACAATACGAAAGATTTTGATGTAATGGGTGCTCAATTATTCGGGAAGAGCCAGGAAAATTTTATTGATCAATGGGCGCAGGATTGGGATAATGTATCGGTTAAGATCGCGGTATCACAAACAGAATTAGCGAATGTGTCAACAATGCCATCCAGTTTTAAAAATGATGATAGTATTCAATTCATTGGAGTATACGGTGAAGACTCAATTCCAAAAGGGTACACTTTTGCGAAAGACATGGATTCTGATGGATGGCCTCAGCAGGCAAGGAACACAGCGCTACAGGGATTTAGAAAAGGATTTGCATTTCATATTGGCGGCGATCAACATATTGGTGTATTGCTGCAGCATGGCATTGATACCTGGGGTGATGCCGGTTTTTCTTTTTGTGTTCCTCCAATAGCAAATGCATGGCCGCGAAGGTGGTTCCCGCCTTACGAAGGAAAAAGAAGAGATAAAGGTTCTCCCTATTATACGGGTGATTATGAAGATGGTTTTGGAAATAAAATTACGATTCATGCTGCCGCAAATCCTCACATCACTATGCAGCAACCTGATAAGTTGTATGATTTGGTCTCTGGTTACGGAATTGTAAAGATCAATACAAAGAAACAGCAAATAACGGTTGAGTGCTGGCCAAGGTATGCTGCTCCCGGAAAACCTAATCATGAGCAATTTAGTGGCTGGCCAATGACTATAAGTATTGAGAACAACTATACTTATAATGCTCCTTACACAATTGGTAAAATAATATTTGAAGAAAAAGATCCCAATATATTGGTGCAGGTTTACAGTGAACCAACAAATGAAATTGTATACACTATCAAAACATTTGCGAAAGAGTTTTATTGTAATGTTTTCGAAAAAGGTGATTACAGCCTCGTTATTACTAATTTAAATAATGGCAAAAAAATAACAAGGTCTAATTTAAAGACGGTCGAAAGAGGGAAGGCAATAGTTATAGAAACAAAGTTCTGATGCCTTACATGGCTTTAAATGTGAAGATATAACGAACATTATCGTTATAATCTCCTACTTCTTTTCCCTTATTGTTTTGCTTTTTTAACTCAGCATAAACTTCTTTAATAACCGCTGGTATAGCAGATTCAAAAGAAACAAAGGAATTCCTGTTTTTCTTACGATTTAGGATTTCGCAATTCTCATAAAAACGATTAAGAGCATCTTTAAGCTCTTGTTCGGTTTCGCACATGCCAACTGACCATGTAAAATGAGGGAGGTACTCGTATTTTAATTTTTCTTTGTGTTTTTGCAATGCATCAAGTATCTCCGGGGCAGAATAAAATTCACTATGGCAATTAAGCTTTTTATTCATTTTAAGTGCTTTGGGTGATTCTAGCGCTATCATACAAATGTATATTTTTAGGTGAATTAAACAAGTTTTAACAAGCCCAACTATCTATCTAGATGCAATTTGAATACAAAAGGATGCATGAGAGCCTGTATTTTTATCAAATCATACTATATTTAGAAATAATTTGAATAATTGACTGAAAATGAAGGAATTTCTTAAATATGAATTGTTAAAGTATGGCAGCATCCAGATAACCGTACTTGGTTTATTAGCCATTTGTGTATTTATTTTATTAGCCTTCGCATTCCATAAAATCGTTAAAAAATTGTTGAGTAAAAGTGTCGCGGCGGGAAGGATAGATATAGGACGAAAATTTGCGGTGGCAAGGATGCTTAAGTATTTTTTGTATGTGATTGTTATTGCCTTAGCGTTTAATGCGATCGGTATTGATGTGACCATATTTATTGCGGGTTCTGCGGCCCTGTTGGTCGGTCTTGGTTTAGGTGTAAAACAAATTTTTAACGATATCGTTTCCGGAATAATTTTATTGATAGAAGGCGGCTTAAGTGTTGGTGATGTTATAGAGGCGGATGGAACTTCTGGCATCGTTAAGGAAATAGGGATACGTACTTCAAAAGTATTAACCAATGAGGCTACGATTGTTATTGTACCCAATTCAAAATTCGTAAGCGAAAAGGTAACCAATTGGGGGCACGTGAGGCCAACAAGATTTTTTATTGAGGTAGGGGTGGCTTATAATTCAGATGTTGAATTGGTAAAAAAAGTGTTGATGGATGCGGCTGTGAAATATTATGGTGATATTGAAACTGAGCCGGAAGTTTTTATACGACTTGAAAATTTCGGAGAAACAATGATAGCATTCAGGTTATATTTCTTTTCGAAGAGGATAGCCAAGATAGAGAACATTAAAAGTGAAATGCGCTGGTATGTATTAACTACATTACATAAACATTCAATTATCATTGGAACCGATAAAGAAAGCAAAAGCGGAAATATTGCAAAGAAGAAACCTGAAGCGGATTAATTACCCCTTGATCTTTAAGAGCGAATACAATTTTTTCTTATCAAGCTCTATCACCTCTCCCGGTTCCATATTTGCAAGCGTTAAGTTTTCTATTGAGGCCCTTACCAAGCGCAGTGTAGGGTAACCAACCTTCGCCGTCATTTTTCTAACCTGCCTGTTTTTTCCTTCTGTAAGTGTTAACTCAATCCAGGTAACCGGTACATTTTTCCGATAACGTATTGGAGGATTTCGTTCTGCGAGTGCGGGCTCATCAATTTGTTTTGCGGTACAAGGTTGTGTTTTGTAGTTTTCTCCGTTTATATTTATAACTACACCATCGCATAATTCTTTTAATTTATCAGGGGCGGGAGTTCCCTCTACCTGCGCGTAATAGGTTCGCTTATGCTTCATTGAGGGTTCTAACAATAAATTGTTAAGTTTTTTGTCGTTGCTTAATATCAATAATCCTTCGCTGTCGGTATCCAATCTCCCTAGTGGATACACATCTTTAGGAAGTTTTATTTCAAGATCGGCGAGAGTTGGATATTCACCATCTTTAGTAAACTGGCAAAGCATATTGAATGGTTTGTACACTACAAAATAGCGTAAAGGGCCTGTTATTTCTTTTTTTAGTTTATTTCTAAAATCGTTTCTTCTGTCGTTATCCATCCCCATATTTTTTCAATTAATTTTTTTATTTAACGATTCATTAACCAAAGCAAAGTGTAATATTTTTTTATCCATGAATATTCTCTAAAGCGAATGTAGTTATATGTTTTTAATCCTGAATAAGGCCTTGGAAAATAATCGAATGTATGACGATTAATATTTCAACTGTAAGAAAATTACCCATTTTAATAAGTATGTGCTATATTTGATATAAGATCATTCTACAGGATGGGAGGAGAAGAGATAGTTTTAGAATCTGAAGTGCACCTTACATCCTTTGATAAAAGGGGATTTGTTAAGACATGTGTTAAGCCCGGATCATCTATTGATTTAAAGCACGCGATCGAGAATTCGACCTTCGTTAAACGCATATCTGGTGAATCAAAACATCCGATGTTAGTTGATATAAGAAATCTCGAAGGTATTTCAAAAGAGGCAAGGGATCATTATTCAATGCGTAACCGGGAGCCCGGAATAACGTCCATAGCTCTGCTTATTGATTCACCTATCGGAAGGATAATAGGAAATTTTTATATGCTCATTAGTCGCCCCGTTGTACCTACAAAATTATTTACGAGCGAAACAAGTGCTGTTTCCTGGCTTTTAAAGAATGCGGGCCATGAGTAAGGATTTGCAGGAGATATACGCTTTGCTTTGTAAAGTAACCAACCCAAAAACCAAACCCGGAAAAGTTACCAAAGGAAAAATTCTCAGTCTTATAAAGTTGGTGTCCAAAAAGAAAAGCAAAGATGTTCATGTAAAAGAAGTTTACGAAAAAAGGATCAATAATATTTTGAAGGGAGTCCTGAGGCTTGCAAAGTTTGATTATTCAAAAAAAATATCACTCACCAGAAACAAAGATCACTTTGACTCACTTGCCGAGGGTATAAATATGCTGGGTGAGGAATTGAAGTCTTCCGTGTTATCATTGAATGAAAAAGAAACATTGCTGAAAGAAATACACCATCGGGTTAAAAACAATCTGCAGGTTATTTCGAGCCTACTTAGTTTGCAGTCGGAAAGTCTTGGAAATGCTGAAATGGATAATAAACTCAGGGCTTCAATTGCAAGAGTGAAGGCAATGGCGCTGATCCATGAAAAATTGTATCAATCAAAAAGTCTTTCAGTAGTTAACTTTTATGATTATATGGAGGATCTGATCAAGAACCTTAATGGAAGTTACAGTCTGAATACTGATAAAATAAAAATGCATATTGATATTGATCCGGAATACCGACTGCTTAATATCGATTCTGCAATACCCTGTGGCTTGATACTAAACGAATTGCTTTCTAATTCATACAAGTATGCATTTCCCAATAATAATCAGGGGAACATTTACGTGAAAATGGGTTTGTCTTCCAGGAACGATAAAAATATTAGGATCGAGTTTTCAGATGATGGGGTAGGTATACCAAAAGATTTTAATATTAAAACCACCACTACACTTGGTTTACAATTGGTAAACATGCTGGCGCAGCAAATTGATGCAAATCTTTCCCTGGAAAGAACCAAAGGAACACATTACACGATAGAGTTTTCTGTCAATTAATTTTATTCAGTTGCGATAAAATTCTTTTACCACGCGATTTGTAAGCTGCGCTTTCATATTCCATTTCATTTTTAATTATCTCAATCAATTCCTTTTTAAGCTCGGGTTCTTTTTTACAGATATTGGTTAGTACGGTCATCGAAAAAACTTTTACAGCTATCGGATATTTTCTAGAAGTAAGAAGTGAATAGCATTTATCATAAGTTAAGCCTAGCAATTTTTCAGGAATTTCAATAAATTGTAATATGCGAACTGTGTTACGAATTACTGCATCATGAATGTTTTTTTTATCAAGATTTTTGAGCAGTTTTTCCAGGTAAGGATAAATGAGCTTGGGATGTTTGTCAGCGCAATAATTCATCGCCCAGGACGCTCGTTGTACAACCCTGTATTCATCGTTCAGGAAAACGGACATTAAGGCTTTAAAGCGCTTTTTGTCTTCACCGATATAGTTGGCGATCTTCTGAGTGTTTTTTTTGCTGTGCTCTTTAAGAAGCTGCGCCCTGATATCCATGTCGATCTGTTAAATAATCATAATTATATGCTAAGTCTGAATAATGAAGAGAAAATAAAATTAAATTTAACTCGTTTAAAGCATAAATGTACAATGTTTAATTT
>CAZQIC010000027.1:0-40603 GCA_964593555.1 uncultured Bacteroidia bacterium
TAGCCGCGATATTTGCCTGGTTACTTGTTTTCCCACTGTGCACATCAACGCTCTCTCTCGCAAAAGCAGACAGAGATACAAATGTTGTTGCCAACATAAGTGAAGCGATTATATTTTTGTTTTTCATAATATACCTCCTGTTTTATTCCTTATTGAAAATAATTGAACTAAAAATCCATTGTTAAACCTATCCTTATCTTCCTTGGGATAGAATAATAGTCCGGATTAACCATTTTAATTGCATAAAATTCTTTAAACGATTCTGGATTTGTTTGTTCAGCAATTCTTCCCTGATATTCCGGTGAAGAAAGAAATCCATCATCACTAGCATTACCGGTATATTTATAAACCGCCTGAACATTTCTTCTGTTCAACGCGTTAAGCAACTGGATATAAACATTTACCATTGAAACTTTTTTCTGAGACTCTTCCTTATCTTTTCCTCCCCAAGTAACTTTAAAGCCCTTGTCTACGCGCACGTCAGCTCTGAAAGTCCAAGGCAAATTAGAACCTTTAATACTTCCCAGGATAGTACTTCTATCCGTTGATCCAGAAACAATAGAAACTGCATTGGATGATTTAGTATAAGGAACACCTGATCCAACATTCAGCACTAAGTTTGCTCCCACATTTGCCAAGATTTGTTTTGTTTTTTCAGAATCTCCTTTTTTGCTTGTATAAGTTGGCCCATGATAATCAGAACCTGAACCAAAACGATAGTCGAAGGTGGTAACAAGCCTGTGGCGTTGATCATAATCAAGAGGTACGGTAGTTCTTAAATTAGGAGTGCCAGTGTTTACCAAATTAATTCCATCAGCAGCACTTGAACCGGTTCCATCAGCAAATTGAAGGGTATAACTTGCGTTCAATTGAACACCTGCAGTTCTTCTGAGGTCGTAAGTAAACACAAATCCTTTTACTGTTCCAAAGTCAATATTACCCATTGTAGTATAATTTGCCGGGTAAGCTCCGTTGATGGCAACAACCTGCACCATATCTCTTAACTCACGATAAAAAGCAGAGAGGTGTAATGCAGAATTTTTCTTTTCATTTAATATCTGAGCAAAACCCAATTCGTAATCAGTTGTTCTTTGTGGTTTTAATGCAGGATTGGTAATGAAACCGCTGCCTCTTGTAGCTAAATAATAATAGTTGACAACATCCAAACGGTTGTACCCTTCATCAGGACGCTGCGTAAGAATATCATAGTGAGCAAAGAAATTTGCAACGTCAGATATTGGGAAAGAAAAAGCTATACGAGGCATTAGATTTACCTGGGGTTCATAATCTTTAAATGCTTTTGAGGATATTTTCTGAGCCTCATTTGGATTTAAAACGTAAGGCGCATAACCTGCATCGGTTAAAGAAGCCGGACCAGACATCTGCGCTCCAGTTACAGAGTACCAATTAGAACCATCTCTATATGCTTTTATTGAGGTAGGGGCCTTAGGATCATTCACATAAACCACATAATCATCTCCAATATTACCCGGCCTTGTTGTATTGAAAACACTGTAGTTAACTTCTCCGGCAGTCTTAACCTCATCCAACACAAATGGATCTTTTAATACTTTTTGGTTAGCATCAAAACGATCAACACGAAGACCAACACGGAACTTTAAATCTTTAAAGTCGAAATTGTCTTCAATATAACCAGCCATATATATTGGGCGATAAGAAGGTACTGATCTTGCGAAGTTTCCATTCTCATCTTTTTTAGAGAAAAAATCTTCAATGGTAGAATTACTCTTTATTTTTTTACCTGTGTGATCATATCCATAATAACTAGCCAATCCATTTTGTTGTAACTCATCCGGACTGAACATGTCAAGTGAAAAATCTGATGGGTCAAGGGCATCAATATCAATCCAGTCAACATTATTTTCGGCAAGACCTAATTTTTTTCTAACACTCTTATCAAAATAATACTGCTTGTCGCCATCGTATCTTCTGTCATAACGATAATAGTTATAGCCATTTCCAGAAAGCTCAGAAACCAAATACGGATTGGCAGTATCAAGTTCTGTAATATGAGCATTCGCGAATTGTCTCATATACTGCCATAAAGCAATTGGCGCGACAGAATATGCTCTTAAATCTCTTTGTTCATACTCCAAACCAACTTTTATCTGGTGGTTTTTTATATCACCGGAAAAATTGGTAAACACCCTGAACTGTGAAAATTCAGAAAGTGCTCTACCGCCATATTGCCTTCCGGTACTAAACCACAATCCATAAATATCACTTGGCCTGTCTCCATTTGCTAAGCCTAAATTAAATTGTATATCAGAAGTTCTGTCAATATTTTCTTCTCCAATATAATTGTATACTGCTGTTGTCCAATTAGCACCAAGTGGATTTAGGCTACTTGGTTCAAAAGTGAGCATGGTATCAACATTTGCCACCTGATAATAAGCCGTTCCCTGAGGTCTGCCATCTAATAAAAAATAGAATGGAGTCTTATGGTGTACAAACTTTCCAACGTATCCATAATTAAAAAGATTATCCTTGTGCGTATCATCTTCCTGAACCGTGCTAGACTTTTCATAACTAGCCTGAAGTGTATAAAAAGCATTTTTAATATTTGAACTCGATTTTTCATCTGTGGACTGATCCTGAGAACCAAAACGCTGAGTAATTGTTCCAAAAACCCTCCAGGTGTTTGATTTAAAAACAGGATTGTTCACAGCGTTAACAAGAGAGTACTCACGAACCCATTGGTGGCGATTCCCTCTGTCTATTGAACCACCCAATATAAGATTGGTATTATTTCCAATTTTATATTGTAGTTTTCCCTGAAGTCTCAATTGGCGTGATGCCGCATTCTCCTTGTATTTTATTTGTTCCAAATCGTCACTGGTAAGGTATTCTGCATTTCTTCTCATGCCTGATCCACTCTCCGAAGGTCTAAGTGGATCCTTTTCCAATTCTGTTCTCACGTCATCTTTAACTCTCCAGGTACCTACCGCAGAAGGATCACTGTCTTTATCACTAACTACCTCACCACTAAAGAAAAAGCCCAATACGGGTTTTTTCATATTGAGGGCACTGTCCTTTTTAGAAATAATTGGTCCACCTACACTCCATCCAAGTAAGTTGTAACCATAAGGATCTGTAATTTGTGATGATACCACCTCAACACCTCCCGCAAATCTACTTTGCGGACCGCGTGTTGTAACAGATATAACACCACCCGTTACGTCACCATAAGATGCTGGAACTCCCCCGGTGATAACTGTTATTTGCTCAACGGATGATTGCGGAAGACCTGTGCTTCCAATTACTTTCATACCATCTACAAAATAACTTGTTGTACTTGAGCGAGACCCACGAAGACTAAGTGCACCGCCTTCGTCAGCCTGGTAAACACCAGCCGTTGTGGCAGCAACTGAACTAATATTTTTCGTTGCCATGTTTTGGTACTCCTGGCGGGTCACTGTTCCCCCAGATGTAGTACCCGGCTCTATAAGGGGTTTTATATACTGAACGATTTCAACTTCTTTAAGTAATTCTGTTTTTACAGCAAGGTCAATAGTTATATAGGCCGTCTTCTCTACTCCAACCACAACGCCATTAATCACTTTATCCTGCTTACCAGTATATTGTGCCTTAACGGTATAAGTACCCGGGTTAAGCGGTTTAATAATTACCTCACCATCAATATCAGTAACCGCAGGTTTACCGGCAGGAACTCCGTTAACCTCAGTAGTAACAATTGCACCAGGAATGGTTTCACCTGTCTCTTTATCCTTAACAATTACTTTAAGAGCTCCTGTCTGTGCGAATACTGCTACTGAAGCGACACACAGCACTATAGTAGATTTGAGTTTTTTTAACATATCAATAATTTTTTGTTAAGATTCTACGCCTAAAATCAGGGCGGTAAATATATGAATATTTAAAAGCGATTTCAAAAATTTTATTGCCGTTTTGCTTATTTAAAAATAATCTCAGATAACATCAAAAATCAACAATTTACAGGGGGGATGTTTAGAAAAAATCAACTCAATTAACTCTTTAAAAATTCATTTTTAATATGCCGGTCGTTTTAAGATCTCAGCATATACAATTACCTTTGCCATGTCAATATCTTCTATCCATGGTGATCTTTTTTCTTCTTCAAAAGTTTTGATCTCATTTAGTATCGGATGATGGACTACGTGCTCCTTGTTATATTGTTCTGCTATTGCTTCTCCAAAAAACATATTCTGTTCCGCTTTTTTACTAGCAACATTTCCTCTACGGGCTGAAGGCTGGAATGATTTTTCTTTAAAAACTTTTTTTGCAGTTGGTGTATTAATAGTAACTGGTTTAGGAGCTGGTATTTTTTTTGATAAAATTTCCTCGAGAATACCTCCAAACTCCTTTTCATCATTTGATTCGCTGGGAGAAATAGTTTTACCGGAGGTTACTTTTTTACCGTCAGTCAATTTTTTACCTGCTTTATAGAAGTTATAAATTATCCAGGCAATTACTCCTAAAACGTATACAGTGTTGCTCATTCTGGTCTCTTATTAATACAATTATACACTAATATAGATAGTTTATGCAATGGGAAGTTAACGAACGGGAGAAATTTGCGGTTGAATGGTAAATTTTTTGGTAAAATAAACAAGCTATATACAATTTACTTTCGTTTCTTTCGTTTGAACCATCTTTTCAGAAAAAATTCACGCTTATTTGCATTGATCCGTGCAGATTTTTTTTTGCTCTGCTTCATTCTTTTCTGGGTATCTTTTGATTGAATTTTTTTATGGTGTTCCTTGATCGCTTTCTTTCCATCCTTTTCAGCTTTCCTATGTTCCTTCCATTCTTTCTTAGCTTTTTTTCTTTTGGCCCTTTTGCCTTCGGGAGTGCTTTTACTTTGATCGGCTGGGGCAGCATTTTCCTGGGCAAGAACAGAACCTGCTACAATAAAAAAAACAAAACATAACAATATATATGTCCGCCTCATGTTATATAGACAAAATTACTAAAAAGTTTCGGGTTGAATACTTAAGCCCAAAGTGGAATATAAAACGGCTCATTATTTTTGCCTCATCCCCGTCCCTTCTCCAAAGGAGAAGGAGGTGTTGGATTATTTTATATTTCACTTTGGGCCTTAGATTGAATTAAAGACGGAATTAACGTACTTTTGAATAGATGTTCGGGAAATACAAATACATATTTTTTTTATTGACCATTGGTGTTCTTATCACTGCGGCATGCAAAAAAAATGATGACAACAACATCCCAAACACTTATGTTGATATATACATTTACACTACCGATCCTGAATTTAACAACATTGCATCCGTTGGGGGCTGGGTATACATTACCGGAGGCTCAAGAGGAGTTGTAGTGACAAGAAATTCTACCAACGAGTTTGCTGCTTTTGAAAGACACTGCCCTTATAACCCAAGCGATGCTTGCGGCAGAGTGGAAGTTGATTCCACAACGAATATACAACTCACCGATCCTTGCTGCGGATCAAATTTTCTTTTGAGCAATGGAACAGTTGTAAATGGCCCGAGCACAGCACCATTAAAACAATACCAGACTAATTATGATGGTATTGTCCTGCATATTTTCAATTGATTTTCTAATAAAAAAGCAGTGTCCGCCTGAGGTGGACACTGCTTTTTATTTTAATAGTTATAATCTTACTAGTACCTGTAATACTCAGGCTTGAACGGGCCTTTTTTATCAACGCCAATGTATTTTGCCTGATCATCAGAAAGTATATCCAATTCAACTCCAACTTTAGCCAAGTGCAAACTTGCTACTTTCTCATCCAATTGTTTTGGCAAAGTATAAACTTTGTTTTCGTAATTGCCTGAATTTTTCCATAACTCTAACTGAGCAAGAGTTTGATTTGTAAATGAGTTTGACATTACAAATGAAGGATGTCCTGTTGCACAACCAAGGTTTACAAGGCGGCCTTCTGCTAACACAATAATGTCTTTTCCATCAACAGTATATTTATCTACTTGTGGCTTAATAGTATCTTTTGTATTTCCATGATTTTTGTTCAACCATGCCATATCAATTTCATTATCGAAATGGCCGATGTTACAAACGATAGCATTATGTTTCATTGCCTTGAAATGACGGTCAACAATAATATTAAAGTTACCTGTAGCAGTAACAACAATGTCGGCTTCCTTAATAGCAGTATCCATTTTCTTCACTTCATATCCTTCCATTGCAGCTTGAAGTGCGCAGATAGGATCTATCTCAGTAACAATAACACGTACACCTGAACTGCTCAATGATTCTGCAGATCCTTTACCTACATCGCCAAAACCTGCAACAACGGCAACTTTACCGGCAAGCATAAGGTCGGTCGCTCTGCGGATAGCATCTACTAATGATTCACGGCATCCGTATTTATTATCGAATTTAGATTTTGTAACCGAATCATTCACATTAATAGCAGGCATATGGAGCGTTCCTGCTTTCATACGCTCATATAACCTGTGAACACCTGTTGTCGTTTCTTCAGAAAGACCTTTTATTCCCTTTATTAAATCAGTATACTTATCGAAAACCATATTTGTAAGATCACCACCATCATCCAATATCATGTTCAATGGTTTTTTATCTTCTCCAAAAAACAATGTTTGTTCAATGCACCAGTCGAATTCTTCGTTGTCCATCCCCTTCCAGGCATAAACAGAAATTCCTGCAGCAGCAATAGCAGCAGCAGCATGATCCTGTGTAGAAAATATATTACACGATGACCAGGTAACTTCTGCACCTAACGCTGTTAACGTTTCAATTAATACTGCTGTTTGAATGGTCATATGCAAACAACCTGCAATACGTGCACCTTTTAACGGTTGCTCTTTTCCATATTCTGCTCTTAATGCCATTAGACCAGGCATTTCAGCCTCAGCTAATTTTATTTCCTTCCTGCCCCACTCGGCAAGACCGATGTCTTTTACTTTATATTTCACGAAGGTTCCTGTTTTTGAAGTTTCTTTTTCTGCAACTGCTTGTGCCATCTTTAAGGGTATTTAAGTTACTAATTAACGAGGCGCAAAGATACCTCATTCTCCAATAAAAACCAATAATAGTAAAGGATTCGGGACAGGTTATTTTGTTGGTATAATAATTTTACCCGTTTTATCGATATAAGTTTGAGCACCGCCATAACTCACTTTAGCAAGCCCGTTTCTAAAATTTGCATAAAAATCCGAGCCTCTTGTGATCACTATATTTCCTGATTTATCAATATAGTTCCATTTTGCATCTTTAAGAACACCATTTACAATTGGCGATTGACTAACGCAAGCCATGCCTTCATTGAAATTAAATGCCCCTGTGAAACTAGGGAAAATAACCACTTTACCGGTTTTGTCTACGTAACCAAATTTACCGGTTTTAAAGTCGCCAACACGAACAAGCGCAAGGCCATCGTGAAATGGATATGCTTTATCTAATTTAAGATCTATAACTAATTTTCCGGTTTTATCAATGAAGCCCCATTTGCCGGTTTTTTCATCTCCCACTCTGACATTTGCAACACCTTCAGAAAATTCAAAGGTTTCGTCATATTTAAAATCAATAATTACCTTACCAGTATTATCAATAAAACCCCATTTAGTTCCTTTCTTAACCCGTGCCAATCCTTCACTATAATCCCAAGCCCCTTCGTAAATTGGCTCTACAATTGTTTTACCGGTTTTATCGATATATGAAAATTTATTACTCCCCACTTGCATCCGCGCCAACCCTCCTGAGAATTTGTAGGCCACTACACACTGAGGCTCTATAACTACTTTACCTGTTTTATCAATGTAATAACACTTAGCTCCTTTTTTTACACAAGCCAATCCATCAGAAAAATATCCGTCAACTTTAGAATCATATTGAGGTGCAATTACCATTTTTCCTGAAGCATCAATAAAACCTCTTTTACCATCTTTTTTTACAACCGCCAGGCCTTCATAAAAATCTTCTGCAAACTCATATGCAGGCTGAACAATAATTTTGCCTGACTTATTCATGTATCCGTATTTTCCATTATCGTTAAATGGATAAAGATCCTGCCCAAATAAATGGCAGCAGAAAAAAACTCCAAATAGGGTTATGAAAAAATTCGTTTTAAACGATACATTTTGCATATTGGTAAGTTTAATTGATGTAAATATCGGAAATTAATGTGAAGTTTAAAATTGAAATTATTCTGCCAATAAAGTTTTCCAAGCCTCCGCAACTTTGCCCTGATCCAAAAAGGCTTTTGCTATTTTATGTAATTCCTCCTGCCCGTTTTTTGTAGAACCGTTTTTAAAATGTGACTTCTGGTATTCCTCCACCTCATCTTTAGTTGGAAGATTTTGCACATTGCCCAGCTTCCCCAGGTCGTTTCCGGTTAACACGCTACTGTTCCTGATAGCAGCAGGAATATTATCTACTCCAATACCAATTGACTGAAGGGGTTTTTGAACTTCAAAAAGTGCATCACCCGAAGCCCTGCAATACCAGTTAGATCCCATTCTTGCGACAAGGTCAATTTTATTCGGATCAATATTTTTATTCGAATCTAAAACCGATTCATCAATGTGCATCAATAATATTTCACAAATGATTAAATTTCCAGCCCCGCCATTTGGTCCGAGCTCAATTACCTGGTTTACCTTACACTCCATTTGTACCGGGGATTCCTTTACTCTTTTTGGTTTTACCAATTGCGAATCTATTGGTGTAAAACCTGCTTTTACAAATTCATCAACTCCTTTTGGATATTCAGTACTTGCGAGAGATGTTTGCTGAACCATTGGATAGGAAACAATATTTATTACCACTTCCGGAACTTCTCTTATATTCTCATGAGTGTGTTTAATTAAACCCGTTCTTCCGCTACGGGCTGGTGAAAAAACCGCGATAGGCGGATTGGCGCTGAACACATTAAAAAAACTAAAAGGTGCCAGATTATTTTTGCCAGAAGCATCCACAGTACTTGCAAATGCAATTGGCCTGGGCGCAACCGCACCTAATAAATAACTGTGCAAAACAGGAACCGATACTTCCTTTGGATCTATTGTAAGCATGGTACAAAGTTAGCAGGCTAGTAGTTCAATCACAAAGAATTAATTATATAATATGTCTTTTAGGATTAGCAGTTGATTGTTCATTATTTTAAGCTAAGTTGCCATTTTGCTGCTTTTTCTATAATTTTTTGCTATTTTTATTAGGAATCAATGAAGGCGTCGAAGGATTTATTTATACTGATCAGTTCCTTATCAAAAAGCGAGAAAGGATATTTTAAAAAATTTACTTCACTGCATGTAAGAGGGGAGGAAAATCAATACGTTAAACTTTTTGACATCATAGAAAAACAAAATGGTTATGATGAACAAAAAGTTATTGATGCAATGGGGCAGACTGATCATCCAAAAAATTTCGCAGTATTAAAATCTTATTTGTACGATCTTATTTTAAAATCCTTACGATCATATTATTCGCAAAGCACCCCCGAATTGGAGATAAAAGAACTGATAGAGTATATAGAAATACTCCACAACAAAGGATTATACAAACAATGTGAAAAAATTATAAACAAGGGTGTTGCGCTTGCAGAAAAATACGAATTATTTCTTCCGCTTGCAGAATTATACGGGTGGAAAATAGAGTTTATGCATTTACAGAACTTCACCAATACCAACCCGGAAGAATTAGATTTAATATACTCCTCCTACGCAAGTTTTGTAAAAAAATATCAAAACATAATCAGCTACAAACATATACTTTCACAATTGTTCGTGGAAAGAAAGTCTGCCGGGTTTACCCGCAAAAAAGAGGAACTAGAACAACAGGAAAGATTATCGAAAAACAAATTTTTGAATGACATCGGTAATGCAGATTCCTATCAGGCCAAATGGCATTATTATCTGTGGCACAGTATATACTCATTCAACAAACATGATTATGAGGGTTCATACAGGTCCAGCAAAACACTGGTTGACCTGATAGAAAGGCATCCAAGCCAAAAAGAATTCAAACCAAAGGCTTATATATCCGCATTGAATAATTTGCTGATCATGCAAATCGAAACTAATCGTTACGGAGAGATAAAGGAAACTTTGGAGAAAGTTAAATTGATCGTTCCGAAATCTGAAAGTGTTAAGCAGTGGCTTTATTATGTTATCAATGGCTCTGAACTTAACTTACTTATGAATACCGGAGAGTTTGAAAAGGCGCTTGAGCTCGCCGCTAAAATTGAGAAGCAGATCCCAAGCCTCGCCAACTATATTATTCACGAGGAGAATGAGCTCATCCTTATTTTCAATTTAGCCATTACTTTTTTTGGTTCTAAAAATTTTTCCAAGGCAAATTATTATTTCAATAAAATAATTCACGAAAGTTCAACTGAAATGAGAACTGATGTACATTGTTTCGCAAGGATCATGAGCCTCATTGTGCACTCAGAAATGGGCAACAATGATATGCTCGAGTATACTATAAAATCTACCTATAGGTTTTTATACAAGCGTAACAGATTGTATAAATTTGAAACCCTTATTTTAAATTTTATTAAAACCAATATGTCGGCCAAGGCCTTGCCTAAAAAGGAAATGGATGAAAAATTTAAAATTTTAATGGACGAAATTGACGCATTGAAAAAGGATCATTTTGAGAGGAAAGCGCTTAACTATTTTGATTTTATTTCCTGGCTCGAAGGCAAAATTGAGAACCGTTCATTTGCAGATATAGTACGCGACAAGACAAAGGTGCTTGTTAAATAACAGGAAATACATCCCGCAGGGCTGGCTCTTTCGCTAAAAATACCCCACTGGGTATTTTTTTTACGTTCGGCCCTTTCCTGGCTTACCAGCAAAGTTGAGAACCGATCTTTTGCGCAGGTTGTAAAAGAAAAAACAGCACTTCTGTTAAATTCTAAATAGAAAACCGGATATAGTGAATCGGCATACCCTGGTTCAAAAATTTATTTTCGTAATAGGTTTTAATTGCCTTCGTCTCTTCTAATGCAATTGTGTTTGTTGAATATAGATCGGCAGTATGCTCAATGAGGGGAAATTTATTTTCCTGAATTACTTCAAGAGTAAATTCATACAACAATTTTGAATCGGTCTTTAAATGCACCACCCCATCTTTTTTCAAAAAATTTTTATAGCGCTTTAAAAAAATCGGGGAGGTCAGTCTTTTTTTTGCAAGGCTTTTTGCCGGCTGGGGATCAGGAAATGTCACCCATATTTCACTCACTTCATTTTCAACAAAACATCTTTCAATAAAATCAATTCGCGTTCTGATGAAAGCTACATTTGACATTTTATTTTCCAAAGCTGTTTTAGCACCACGCCATATCCTGTTCCCTTTTATATCAATACCAATAAAATTTTTATCGGGATATCTTTGTGCAAGCCCTACAGTGTACTCCCCTTTACCGCAGCCCAACTCGAGCACAATGGGATTTTCGTTATTGAAATAATCATTATTCCATTTTCCTCTTTTATCAATGTCACCAAAAGCAGGATCAAATGGCACATGGAATACATTGTCAAAAGTCGCTACCGCTGCAAAACGTTCTAATTTTCTTTTAGCCATTGTTCACATAAAAATAAATTCAAATTTATTCTTTTACTTTTTTTAATGTGAAAGAAAAAGTGGTTCCATCACCCTCCTTGCTATCCACAGATATTGTTTGTCCGTGTGCTTCAATAATATGTTTAACAATAGAGAGGCCCAAACCGGTTCCACCCTGAGAGCGGGAGCGGCCTTTATCTACTCTATAAAACCGTTCGAACAATCTTGGTAAATGTTCCTTCGCAATACCCGGACCGTTATCAATTACCTCTATTTGTATATTATCACGCACTTCATAAATTCTGCAATTGGTTTCACCATATTCTTTCCCATAGTTAACAGAATTACCTATGAGATTGGTAAGCACCTGGCGGATGCGGAATTTATCCGCCAAAACAAAAACGGGCTTATCATACGCTTCTTTAAAGCGAAGCATTATACCTTTTGCAGTTGCCTTCCTTTCTTCTGTTTCAAAAACGTCCTGTATCAATGAAATGATATCTACTTCTTCAATGTCTATTTCCAGTTGCCCGGTTTCCAATTGAGTAATAGCTTCAAGATCACCTATCATACTTATCATCCGGTCCACACTTTTTTCTGCACGCATTAAATAATCTTTGTTAATTGTTTTATCATCTATACCTCCATCCAGCAACGTTGCAACATACCCTTGAATATTAAAGATGGGGGTTTTGAGTTCATGAGAAACATTTCCTAAAAATTCTTTACGGTACAATTCCAGCTTTTGCAATTTGTCAATTTCCACCTTGCGCTCCTCAGCCCATTCTTCTACTTCTGTGTGAAGGTCCTCAATCTCTTCGTCCGAAGAAAATGTTTCAGGCAAAGATTCTCTGCTGACATTGCTAATTATTCTCAGCTTACGAACCTTATTTTTCAATTCGTTGACACGTCCAAAAATAAAACGCGATAAAAAAAAATAAAATACAATTGCAGAGATCAAAAAAACCGAAACGCTCAACACGCCTGCTTCAGCAAAGCCAATTGCTATGAGACTAAAAGAATTAAATATTAAAAGCAGGATAACAAAAAATACCGTAACAGCAAGGGAAGATAAAAGGGTAATGTTACGCAGCGAAAGGCTCTTCATTCAGCCTACAAAGTTAAGGAATATGTGATATACAAACAAACGATAAAATATTATTATAATAAAATCCAGATGGAAAAACGGTTATATTATCCCGATATTCATCGGACTGGCGTCAGGTTAATCATTTAATATCTAATGTCGAATGGAGTTAATTTCCTCTTCTATCAATCTACAACTTTTTATATATAGGCGATATTTCCAGTGACCATCACAAAAAAATGTTTAGGTTTTTTAGCGAATCCGGAGGATTCACACCTTTATAAAAAGCTTAATCTATAAAGTTCGACTCCGGCCGGAGTCGCAGATTTAGTCCTACTCTTTTTATAATGTATGATGCCTCTGGCATCAATACAATAAGAAATGTGGCAGTGTAACACTCTCCTCCCTCTGGTCGGCTCATTAACACCACCATCAAAATTCGAATTTATAACCTATTCCTTTTACCGTCTTAAAGAAATCATCACCTAATTTTTCGCGCAGCTTACGAATATGCACATCTATTGTCCTGTCGCCAACCACCACATCATCGCCCCATACTTTTTCAAGGATCGCTTCGCGCGTAAAAACTTTGCCAGGCTTAGATGCGAGCAATGATAATAATTCGAATTCCTTTTTTGGAAGTGTTAACTCACCTCCATCTTTTACAACAAGATATTTTTCCCTATCAATTTGCAAACCGCCAACATCTATCTTCTTAGATGTTTCATCCGATTTACTTTTTCTTCTTAGCAAAGCTTTGATCCTGCTAATTAATACGCGGGGTTTAATTGGCTTACTGATATAATCATCTGCGCCAACATCAAAGCCGGCAATTTGAGAATAATCTTCATTACGCGCCGTGAGGAAAGCTATTAGTACATCTTTTAGTCCTGGAATATTTCTTATTTCAGCACACGCTTCTATCCCGTCAATACCGGGCATCATTACATCCAGAATAATAAGATCGGGTTTTTCCTTTTTCGCTATCTCAATTCCTGTTTTGCCATCATCAGCGGTTACAACCACAAATCCCTCTTTCTTCAGGTTGTATCCTAAAAACTCCAGGATGTCCGGCTCATCATCAACCAAAAGCACTTTAAAATCACTATTCTGCATCCCTGATTTTTTCACTAAGGTATCCTCTATATTGGTTAGCAAAATTATAACAACGCTAAGTTAATGTTAAGATAAGGTTAAGAACTAATTTAGTAAATCATTTAGAATTGAAGTGTCCGATTGATCCACCCACTGCCGGAACGAATCATCTTTTTTATAATCCTTTATAAAATCAAGCAGCGTTTCAATTTTAAACACCTCATCAAAAACCCCTGCCCCCGCCTTATAAGCATCACGCGAATTACAGAATTGTTCAAAATGTTTTACAACCGGCACCATAAGAACAGGCTTTCCAAAATACATGGCCTCACACACAGTCTCAAATCCTGCAGTAGTAACTACACCCGCTGCACCTGACATTAACCTGATAAATTTTTTATCCTCTAAGCGATGAAAGGCGAGTTTGTCATTACATTTCCATTCATCACTTGTACTTTTGTGATCTGTAAAACAATGCAATTCCGTTTCCGGATAATTTTTATGCCAGTTGATTATATTCTGCATTAAACCGCTATTCAAAAGGTAAACGAGAATATAACCGCCATTTGTAACAGGCTGCTCCTTTACTTGTTTCCTCAATAAGGGTGCAACAACTTTTATATTCCCGAAATTTTCCGCAGGCACTTTATAAAAAGACAGGGCTATTTTTTTATGTGCGCCAATAGCAGTGATCCTTGTTAAATTTTTTACCGTATTAATATTCCCCTTGCTGGCTTCTGCCGGAAAAATAAAATCGGGATGCAAGTACAAATACTGGTGTGCAATACAAATTACTTTTGCTTTGGGCCGATAAAAAAAACTATACAGCCCGGCTAATGGCTCATAAAAATTAATGATCACATCAGGTTTATACTTTTTGACGGTAGAATTTATTCTTCTAATGCTCCTGAAAAATTTTCCACCCAATAAAAGGTTGTAAAAGATGGAGCGCCATACCCTAATGGCCTGAGCATTTTTATCTTGTAAAAAGTTGGGGCTATCAAATTCAATTATATCGCAGTTTATCTCTCTTTTAAAAAATTCAGGGATTTCCCTCATGGGACTTATCCCCACCATGACTCCTACGAGTTCCAGGTTGCTTTTTTCAAGTAATTGTTTTAACGCAATGGCCTGTGTCATATGCCCCCTGCCCTCACCCTGCACAATAAATAAAACCCTGCTCTTACTCATTTCAACACAAATTTAATATTATTAAAATTAAACTTTGTCTAAAGAATCTACCCTCTTGTTAATGTTAAGTTAATATACGATTAATCATTTAGTCACTTTGCAAGGCTTATTTTGTTAACATATTAAACCGAATAAAAATGAAGTTTTTTTACTGGACTATCGCCATTTTAACTATTGTTTCATTTTCTGTTCGTGCCGGACAAAGCGAGAATGAAAAAGGAATCATTAAAGGAAAAGTAATTGATGCTAAAACCGGAGAGACTGTTCCGGGTGCAAGCGTAATTATTGATGGGACAACAATAGGCTCGAATACGGACCTTGATGGCAATTACACAATTGGAAACCTGGAGCCCGGCACATACACTGTGTTATGCAAATTTATGGCCTATGATACAAAAAAAATTACCGGGGTAATTGTAAAAGCGAAAGACGTTGCTATTGTATCCATCTCTATAAAGGAATCTACCAGTATTGAATTGGGTGGTGTTGTGGTAGAAGCTACTATGAATAAAGAAAACAATTCATCGTTAATGGTGCTGCAAAAAAACAATGCCAGTGTTTCTGATGGTATATCATCCGAATCCATTAAAACCACACCCGATAAAAGTTCCAGTGATGTTATAAAGCGTATAAGCGGAGCCAGTATTCAGGATAATAAATTTGCAATCATACGCGGAATGAATGACCGTTATGTTTCAGCTTACATTAATGGAGCTCCTCTGCCCAGTACAGAGCCTGATAGAAAGGCATTCGCATTTGATATGTTTCCCAGCTCGTTGCTTGACAATCTTATTATTTTAAAAACTGCTACACCAGATATGCCAGGAGATTTCGCCGGTGGCGTGATTATGATAAATACAAAAAGTATTCCCAAAAAAAACCAATATAATATCAGCGTTTCAAACAGTATAAACTCATTAACAACATTTAATAATTTCACTTTTTACAATGGAGGAAAACTTGATTGGCTCGGCATTGATGATGGAGGAAGACAATTACCATCCGACCTTCCATCAACAGAGGACTATGCAAAATTGACCAATGACGAAAGAGCTAATTATGCAAAAAGCATGGTTTATGATTGGGGATTAAAAAACAAAATGGCAATGCCCAATACCAGTGTGCAATACTCTATGGCGCATGTTGGAAAAATTTTTAAGAAAGAGAGTGGCAGCATTTTCGCACTTACGTATGCAAACAACAACGCAACAACGGTTACCAACCGAAGAGAGTTTGAGGAAAGCAGTGATGAGATAACAAAATCAAGAGATTTCATGGATACAAGTTATAATAACAGCGTTCAGACGAGTGCACTATGGAACATTTCATACAAACTAAACGAAAATAACATGATAAGCCTGAAAAACTTATACAGCATCAACACCGATGATAAAGTAACCTGCAGAAGTGGGCTATTCGATGTTGCAGGCCCAACCTGGGAAAAATCTAATGTAAGATGGTTCACACAAAACAATATTTATTCAGGTCAATTATCAGGCGACCACTTACTTCCTAAATCCAAAATAAAATTTAAATGGATTAGCTCCTTAAGTTCTATAGACAGAAGCATCCCTAACTTAAGAAAAGTTGTTTACCAAAAAACGAGTGGTACCAAGGAGGACAGCATTCCATTCATTGCAGTTGTTCAGGCAAATGGCGTATACCCAAACTCATCCGGATCAATGTTTTTTTCTTCAACCCACGAAAACATTTATAGCGGTCGTTATGATGTTTCTATTCCTTATGAGGTAAAAAAATCTAAGCATGAATTAAAGGTGGGTGGCTTTCATCAATTGCGATCAAGAGAATTTAATGCGCGACTTTTAGGATTTACGAAATATCAAAAAGGATCAAGCATCAAATTTGACAACAATTTATTACTGTTGAGTGAGAATGAAATTTACGCTGCAGAAAATTTAGGGTTAACGGATAACACTGCTCCCTATAATGGTGGATACAAATTAACAGAAGCTACTTCCACGCTTGACAACTACAAAGCATCATCCATGCTTAACGCTGCATTTTTAATGGTTGACAGCAAAATGAAAGAAAAATTTCGTTTTATATATGGAGCAAGGGTAGAATCGTACAATCAAAAACTTAAAACTAACGATGCTCTCAATAAAGAGATTACAAGTGATACCACCGTCATCGACCTTTTACCATCAATAAATTTAGTTTGGTCGGTAACTGAGTTTGCTAACATAAGAATGGCATATTACAGAACAGTATGCAGGCCCGAGTTTCGCGAACTGGCACCATTTAATTTTTATGATTTTATTTCTGATTTTCAAATTTCAGGTACACCAACACTAAAACGTGCATCAATTAATAATTTTGACATCCGTTATGAATACTTTCCAGGTGCAGGACAAATTTTATCCGGGTCTGTATTTTACAAAGATATTCATAACGCTATTGAACAGATTGGAAGCACTGCATCTCAAATAAGAAGCATATTTTTTGCCAATGTTGATAGGGCAACCAATCTTGGAATGGAACTTGAATACAGATTTAAATTAAGTGTATTATTTAAAAAGGATTCCAGCCTATTCCTAAACCACTCTACTATATTTACAAATCTAAGTTTGGTTACTTCAAAAGTTGATGTATCGGATGTTATCGGCAGTGAATTTACCAAAACTCGTCCGCTGCAGGGACAATCCCCTGTAATTATTAACGCCGGTTACCTCTACAACAATCGCGATAAGGGATGGTCGGCTGCAGCATCATATAATTTTGTTGGTAAACGCATATTCATTGTTGGCAGTAGTGATGAGCCAACCTATTGGGAAAAACCAAGAAATGTAATTGACCTACAGGTGGCTAAAAAATTCAAAGATAAATTTGAAATTAAGTTTAATGCAAAAGATATCCTTGCTCAACGTGTTATTCTTTATCAGGATATAAATAAGAATGGAAAACTGGATAATACTTCCTTGAAAACAAATGAGAATATATCACGTTACCGCACCGATGATAATATAATGGTAAACACCTTTATGGGAAGAACTTTCAGTTTAAGTGCTTCATTGAAATTCTAAATAGTTGTTTTATTTTTTACTTTTTAAAAAACCTGAAATTTTATTTCAGGTTTTTTATTTGGCCAAATTACATTCTATTAACATTTGAGTAACGTATTGTTAAACGAACTGTAACCTTATGTTAATCTGTTTCTGGCTCACAAAATACACCTTTGTACATCGTTATAGATATTGATTTTATTGGGTTAAAGACAATTAAAATAGAGTAAACAAACAAGATTAAAAATAATTAAACAAATGAAAAAAATTTACACATTAGTTGCCGCAGTACTTACAACAGTTGCAATGAGCGCGCAAACATTTTACACACCTGCTGTCTATAAAGGAGCATTCCCTATTACCGATGGTACAAACGGCACCACATCAAACAACTGGACCGCCGGTTGGTGTAACTGGGATCCTGAAAATAAAGTTTATCCGGCACCAACAATGACCGTAAGTGCTGATATCACTGCTAATACAACATGGAGCAACACCAATACATACCAGTTAGTTGGTAATATTTCTGTTAAGAATGGGGCAGTACTTACAGTACAAGCCGGAACCGTAATTAAAGGAGACATCAATTCAAAAAGCTGCTTGATAATTACCGCAGGATCAAAAATAATTGCACAGGGAACACAAACACAGCCAATTGTTTTTACATCCGATGAAGCTGTTGGAACAAGAGCCGGTGGAGACTGGGGAGGATTAATAATCCTTGGCAATGGAATTACAAATACAGCATGCGGAACATGTACAACAAATCCAAACACAAATTATATTGAAGGATTTACGTCAACATTTCCTGAAATTTTATACGGAGGTAATACTAATACAGACAGCAGCGGGGTTCTTTCCTTTGTAAGGATTGAATTCGCCGGGGTAGCACTTTCTGCAACACCTAACTCTGAGATTAATGGATTAACAATGGGTGGCGTTGGAAGCAAAACAAAAATAGATCATATACAAGTTAGCTTTAGTGGAGATGATTCTTTTGAGTGGTTTGGAGGAGCGGTAGATGCAAAATACTTAGTAGCTTTCAGAGGCTTAGATGATGACTTTGATACAGATTTTGGATACGCAGGTCGCATTCAATTTGGCTTAGCATTAAGAGACAAAGATCTTTCTGATGCTGCAGGAGATTCAAACGGTTTTGAGTCAGATAATTTTAGTCCAGGTTCTGGAAGAACACCAATTACAAAAGCTGTATTTGATCACATGACAATTGTTGGGCCAAAAAGAGACGGATCAACAACACTTCCAGTAGGGGAAAAATTTGAAAGAGGAGCATACATTCGTAGAAACTCTGCAATATCAGTTTGCAACTCTATTTTTGTTGGATGGGAAAAAGGATTAGGCATAAAAGATGCTGATACATACAATAACTTTGGCGCAACGTCTCTTGATTCGGCAGCGTTTTTCAACAACAACGAATTGGTAGTATGTAATGCATATACTCAAACAAGCTCTGGGTTTGGATCAAATGCCTTTTATGCAGGCATATGGGGAGCTAATGATTCCACACACACTGTTTCTCAAATTTCATGGGTAAACGCCTTTCCTACGAACCTTAATGATACTAGCCTTGATTTTCGTTTATCATCATCTTCATCTGTTGCTGCAACAGGAGCAAGTTTCACCAACTCAAGGTTTGCAGGACAAGTACTTAGTGTTAAAAATAATTACTCAACAGCAGAAGCTGTGACACTTTACCCTAATCCGGCTCAAAGCGTTACAACACTTTCGTTCCACACTGATGCATCAATGATAATGAACATTGCAGTTTATGATATCACAGGTAAAATGGTGAGTATTATAAAAAACGATGAAACAATTTCTGCGGGACAACAAACAATTACAATATCAACGGAAAAGTTAAGTTCCGGTGTGTATTTAGTTTCGCTTAATGCTGATTCATTTAATAAAGTTGTGAAACTTATAGTAGAATAATTCCCTTCCGAACAATTCTTGTTCAGCCAAAAAGCCCACCGGAAAAATTCCGGCGGGCCTTTTTTGTTAACCCAAATTAACTATTAGGCCAATAGCGTTTATAAAACGGCCTGTGAGTTTGAATAGAAACGCTAAGTGGTATTATGCCGAAGGAAGGGTAATAGAAATTTCATATTGGCAGATGGGTATTACTCAAAAAAATATTATAACTATGGAAGTACGCTATAGCCCACACCCTTCACGGTTTTTATAAACCGCTTACCTAATTTCTGGCGAAGTTTACGCACATGCACATCAATTGTCCTATTGTGTGACTGAGTATCATACCCCCAAACAACTTTAGAAATTTCCTCTCTCGTAAAAACTTTTCTTGGTGATGAATTTAACAACGCTAATAATTCGAATTCTTTTCTTGGCAGGATCACTTCTTCTCCATCTCTGAAAACAATATACCGCTCCCTGTCGATTAATATACCCGTACTCGTCTTGTTTTTATTTCCGAGTAAATCATTCTGATGATTGAACCGTTTCAGCAAAGCGTGCATTCTGCTTTTAAGAACATTTGCTTTTACCGGCCTCACCACATAATCATCAGCGCCTGCATTGAAAGCCGCTATCTGCGAGTAATCTTCACTACTGTTGGTATAAAAAATAATAATGCTTTTTTTTAGCTTCTCCAGAGTTCTTAATTCGCTGCATGTTTCTATCCCATCTTTACCCTTTAAAACAATATCCAGTAAAATTATCTGTGGTAAATACATAAGCGCTTTTTCAATCGTTTCTTCTCCAGAAACTGACGTGATCACATCGAATCCCGATTCTTTAAACATATCTTCAAATGATCTTAAAAAGGGTTTATTGGTATCAGCAATTAATAATTTTATACTACTGTTTATCATAATTGGTAAATAACGCCTTGGAAAAAGCAATAAAATCTAAATTTAACTCCAGTAAAGCGTTAAAAACGTTAACCCAGGGTTAACAATAGTTTAGCATTGTGTAAAGAAACCGCGAAAACCGATCAAAATAAGGCTATCATTTTTTTTCAAAAATTAACGTATTTCAAAAAAATATGTTATATTAGTGGTTAGCTATATAGCAGGTTTTTAAACATCTAACAGCAACCATATTAAAACCGATTTAATGAAAAAAACTTTACGCCTTTCTGCAATTGCAGGATTAATGCTTACAGCAGGAGTTTCTTCCGCACAAGACATCCACTTTTCACAGTTCAACCAGTCCCCACTAACAATGAACCCCTCATTAGCAGGTTCAACAAAGGATATTCAGGTTATATTGAATTATAAAGACCAATGGAAAAGTGTAGCCACTCCATACAGGACTTATGCCATTTCAGGTGACTCCCGTTATATGAAAAAGAAATGGGAAAAAGGATTTTTAGGATTCGGGTTGAATATTTTTTCCGATAAAGCAGGTGATGCTGAGATGGGAACAACACAGGGCAATTTATCTATTGCTTACCATGTTTATGTTAGCAAGAACAGTACCATGGGTGGTGGATTGCAAGCAGGGTTCGGACAAAAAAGTATAAAATACGACAAACTACAATGGGGTAACCAATACAACGGAACCGGCTTTGACCCAACCCTTCCAACAGGAGAACCTGTAGGAGCAAGCAGCTTTACTTATCCTGATTTTTCAGGTGGCCTTAGCTGGAATTATGGTTTCGGACAAAAAACATTAAGTTCAAATGACGCTTTTAAAGCAAGCGCAGGTGTTGCGATGTTCCACGTTAACGAACCTCGTCAATCTTTTTACAACCCAAAGAATGACAGATTGTATTCAAAATACGTTGGTCATGCAATGGTAGAGATTGGTATTAAAAACACTAATGGTGTTTTAGTGCCAAGTATCCTTTATCAACGTCAGGGACCATCACAAGAGATCGTTGTTGGAACTTTCATAAAATATTTATTAAAAGAAGATTCTAAATATACCGGCTATGTTAAAGGAGCTGCCGTTTCTTTAGGTGGTTTCTACAGAGCTAAAGACGCTTTCGTTGTTTCATCGTTAATTGAGGTTGCAAACTATGCGATAGGAATAAGTTATGACGTTAACACTTCTTCTTTAAAAGAAGCAAGTTCTGGTCGTGGTGGATTTGAATTGGCACTTAAGTATGTAAGTCCAAGTCCATTCTTATACCAGAGTAAGGCAAGATTTTAAAAGACCTCTCCCTACCCTCTCCAGAGAGGGAAAAATTTTGGAAAAGGCCGCAGCTATTGAGTTGCGGCCTTTTTTATTTGAACAATTTCTCTGCGATCTCTGCGCCCCTGCGAGAAAAAATAACTAACTTGTATTCCCATTTTTGAGTTGTGATAAAAAGAGAAATAGTAGATAAAATCATTGAGACCGCCCGCATCGAAGAGGTGGTGGGCGATTTTGTTACGCTCAAAAAAAGAGGTGTTAACCTACTCGGTGTTTGTCCTTTTCATAATGAAAAAACACCTTCGTTCACAGTTTCTGTACCAAAAGGAATTTACAAATGTTTTGGATGTGGTAAAGGCGGAAACTCCGTGAATTTTATCATGGACCATGAGCAAATGACCTACCCTGATGCTCTGCGTTACCTGGCAAGAAAATACAACATTGAACTTGAAGAAAGAGAATTTACTCCCGAAGAGAATGAGCAACAGCAGGAGCGTGAAAGTCTATTTATTGTAAGCGGTTTCGCACAAAAATATTTTACCGATCAATTACACAATACGGATCTTGGAAAATCCATCGGACTCGGATATTTTAAAGAGCGCGAAATACGGCCGGACATTATTGAAAAATTTCAGCTCGGTTATAATCCTGATCAATGGAGAGCCTTGACTGATGCCGCTATACAAGCAGGATACAAATTAGATTATTTGATTAAAGCCGGGCTCACGATACAAAGTGAACGCGGTGAATTCGATCGCTTCATGGGAAGAGTAATGTTCCCTATACATAGTATTACCGGGCGCGTAATTGCATTTGGCGGTCGAGTATTAAAGACTGACAAAAAAACCGCGAAGTATATTAATTCGCCGGAGACTCCTATTTATCATAAGAGCAATATTCTTTACGGAATTTTCTTCGCGAAGAAAAAAATTACAGAAGAAGATAATTGTTATTTAGTTGAAGGGTACACAGATGTTATTGCATTACACCAGGCTGGAATAGAAAACGTGGTAGCCTCATCAGGCACAGCGCTTACTGTTGAGCAAATACGACTCATCAGGAGATATACGAAAAACATTACCATACTTTATGATGGCGATGCGGCAGGAATAAAAGCTAGTTTCCGGGGAATTGATCTCATTCTCGAAGAAGGAATGAATGTAAAAGTGTTATTGTTCCCTGATGGTGATGACCCGGATTCATTCTCGAGGAAAGTAAATACAGATGAATTAAAAACTTTCATTAAAAAAAATTCTAAAGATTTTATCAGTTTTAAAACATCATTGCTGGTCGGTGAAACCGAAAATGACCCTATCAAAAAAGCTTCACTTATAAAAGATATTGTTGCTTCTATTGCCATTATACCGGAAGCCATCACGCGTTCTGTGTATGTTAAAGAGTGCAGTCGTATTATGCAGATCGATGAGCAGGTGCTATTAAATGAATTAGGCAAACTGCGCAGGAACAAACTAAATGAAAATCAAAAACAGCAAAACGGCCAGGAAGTTGACCCTGTTGATTTAGTTGGAGAAGCAGTAACAGAAGAGCTGCGTGAAACAATAGATGAAAAATGCGAACACCTCGAGAAAGATATTATCAGGCTATTACTCAACTACGGAGGTAAAGAAGTTTTTGTTGATGGAGAAGATGAAGATGGTAAACCAGCACAAGCCCCGACCAGCGTTGCAGAACTTATTATAAGTGAATTGGAAAACGATGCAATAGAATTTGAGAATCCTGTTTACAAAGAAATTTACAAAGTATTTTCAGAGCGAAAAGGTGAAGTAATTCCATCTTCATTTTTTACCAACCATGAACGGAAAGAAATAAGCGAACTCAGCATTAACCTTATCAGCAGTCCATATTCATTGAGCGATAACTGGGAGAAGCATGGCATACAAGTTGAAACCGAGGAGCACCATTTAAAAAAAGCAGTATTGGGTGATGTTTATGCTCTTAAAGCGAAGAAGCTTGAAATTATGAGCAAAGAAATTGACGAGAAAATTAAAAATTATCCCAACGACGAGATACTGACAGAGCTGTTGGAGATGCGAATGAAACTGGATGAAGCAAAAAAAACATTTAACCGTTTGCTGGGTAGGATTGTGGTGAAGTAATCATCGAATCAAATTCACCCTGCCTGTAAACTTCCTGTTGTTTCCCTGCTCATCATTAAAGCGAACTCTCCAGACATATACATCTTGCTGCGCAATATCGCTTCCACTGTTTACTTTCCCATTCCAGCCTTGGCTCATTTTGTTCGATTTAAAGATCATATTTCCCCAACGGTCGTAAATATAAAACTCAAATCCTTCTTCTTTTATTCCCACACCACTCAATAAGAAAATATCGTTCACATTATCTTCATTGGGTGTAAATGTGTTTGGTGCAAACAATGCGTAATCAGGCAATATAGAAATTGTTACATCAGTTGTATCCGCACAGCCATCTGCATTTGTCACCACAAGTACCACATGATAAGTTCCAATATCGTTATAGGTGAATGATGGATTCTGTAATGTTGATGATGAATTATTTACATCACCAAAACTCCATAACCATTGCATAGCACCTGTACTTTGGTCAGTAAATTGTATCAAAGAATTATACAGGTTTGTTGTATAAGGATTTGCCGTAATCGCTGCAGTGGGCTGACCACTTACGTTGATATAATTATTTTTTACCAATGAGCCGGTACACCCGCTATTGTCAGTTACAGTTAATGAAACAGAATAAACTCCGGCCACAGTATAACAATGATTAGGCGAAGAAGTATTTCCTGTACCGCCATCACCAAACACCCAATTAGCATTTTGAGTATTCGGAGTTGTATTATTAAAGTTCACGCAATGAGGTGCACAACCACTAGTATCATCAGCAGTAAATGTTACTACAGGAGGACTGCCTCCTCCTGTAACCGTTGTTGTACCTACTTTGCTGCAGCCATTACCATCAGTAACTGTTACTGTATAAACACCCGCAGATAAATTTGAAACATTTGATGTGCCTGCCCCATTCGACCAATTGTAAACAAAAGGCGCTTGTGCACCGCTCACGGTTGTTGTTGCTACTCCATTGTTTCCTGCACAACCTGCACTTACAGAGTTTAAAGAAAAATTTGTGTACGTTGGATGTATTGTCATCTGGCATCCTCCACCGCCCATCATGGCACCTGTTGCATCAGTAACAGTAAAGCTATAAACTGTTGTTGAAGTAGGACACATGTTATAAGGCCCCGGGCCAGTACCAATATTCGGCGACCAGTTATAAGTATACGGAGGTGTTCCGCCACTCACACTTAGTTGCATGGATTGGCAATTACCCTGACACATTTTAGTACACTGCGCAGTAAGTGATGCAGTTAAAAGAGAATTAGAAGATGATCCGGAAGTTTGGGACTGTGCTGAATAACTTTTCCAATCCCATGGTGCCTTACCATTATTTGAAACAGACGACACGGTGTTTTGTGCATCGACTAAACCACCAAAAACAAAAAGCACTCCTGTTAATAGAAGTTTATTTATTGCACGAGTGGTTATAAAAAAAAGCACGTTCTGTTATTCCGGATTTGTTATCTTAAATATACAATTGTACACTTAAAATCTCCATACATAGATATTCGTATTATTATATGTCTAATAACAAGCCGGGAACAAAAAAAACGCATTTCAGAGCTATTTTAGAGGAATTAACTACTGATTTTTCTTATGTTTCTTGGGTTTTATCTTATTAAATTAATATGTCCGGTAAACCTGTGTTTTAAACCTAATTCGTCTTTTAAAGCAATTTTCCAGACATAAGTATCCTGTTGTGCAATTTCATTTCCTCCATTTGCTCTTCCATCCCATCCTATTGTAGGATCATCCGATTCAAAAATTAAATTCCCCCAACGATCATAAACGTAAAATACAAACTGTGCTGCATCAATGCCCATTCCTTTTGGCATAAATACGTCATTGAGTCCATCTTCATTTGGCGTAAATGTATTTGGAATAAAAATTTCAAAATCGGCACGAATGTGAATTACATCATAGGCCGTATCACTGCAACCCAATTCATTTTCTACAATTAATTTCACATTGTATGTTCCGGTATCGTGGTACGTGTAACTTGTGTTTTGTAATATACTTGTTGCATTCGACACATCACCAAAGGTCCAGTTCCACACAGTGGCATACAAACTTTGATCGGTAAAAATAATGGTTGAATTGGCGAGGGTTGTACTTGTTGGATTCGCAGAGAAATTTGCTATTGGAGAATTAGCAATATTGATATAATTTGGTTTCACCAGCGAATTGCTGCATCCATTAGCATCTGTTACCAGTAATGCTATAGAATAAAGCCCCGGATTAGTATAACAATGAAATTCAGATGATGATGCTCCTGTTGAACCATCGCCAAAATCCCACTGATAATTATTTCCACCTTGACCCGAAAAATTTATGCACAAGGGCGCACAGCCCAATGTGTCATCGGCAACAAAAGAAACAACCGGCAATTGATTTACTAATACATTTATTGTTATAGTTGCAGAGCAGCTATTCACATCGCTTACTGTTAGCGTATACAGTGACTGCATTGCAGGCTGAACTATAATAGATGAGCCTACTTGCCCGGTGTTCCACAGATAATTATATGCAGGAGTTCCGCCATTACCATTGCTCGTAAGACTTGCTGCTTGTCCATTACAAATCATGTATGATGGAGAATAGTTTACGGTAAGCAATGGTGGTTCACTGATAACAATATTATTTACAGAAAATGAACATCCATTATTATCTGTAACTACACAAGAATAATTTCCTGCAAACAAATTACTTATCGCAGATGTTGTTGAAGAAGTATTCCAGTTATAAAAATAAACGGGAGTTCCTCCCTGTACAGTAATTGTTCCAACACCGTCTTCTGATCTGTTACACAAAGCATCTGTTACTGCCGCACCAGCTGTTAAAGGCAGGAGAGGTTGCGTGATTGTAGCATTTGCAATTGTTGTACAACCATTTTGATCAGTGATAATACATGAATAATTTCCTGCACCCAGGTTTGTTGCAGATGAAGTTGTTACTGAATTATTCCAGCTATATAAATATCCCCCTGCCCCACCCTGCGGTACAACTGTCGCAACGCCTGTTGTTAATCCGTTACACAGTACATCAGTAGTGCTAACAGTAGTAGTTATTGGAGTAGAGTTAATAATTGAAATGCTGGTTGTATAAGTACAACTATTCGCATCAGTAACAGTCATTGTATAAATTCCGGTATTGAGATTCGAAACAGAACTTATATTCCCTCCGTTACTCCATAAATAATTATAACCGGGAGTACCGCCGTTTACATTTACCGAAGCATTTCCGCCGTTTCCTAAACATGATACAGGGCTCGTGGTAACTGTTGTGCTTATTGGAGCAGGTTCATTTACCATTACAGAAGAAGTAACAACACAATTGCCCGTACCGGTTAAAGTACATGTCACAACCCCTCCTGATAAATTATTTACTGAACTGTTTGTTTGTCCGTTGCTCCAATTGTATAAATATGATGTTGATCCGCTTGCGTTGGCTATTGCAGATCCATCCATACTACCTGCACAACTCGCATCGATGGCAGTAAGTGTAAGTACTGGCATTGCAGGCTGAGTAATTGTTACGGCCGTTGTAGCTGTACACCCAAATCCATCTGTAACTATAACAGAAAAAGTTCCTACAGAAAGTCCGGTAGCTGTACTTCCACTATTAGCAATGGATGGCCAGAAATAATTATAACCACTTTGTCCCCCCGATGCAGCAACGGAGGCAGAGCCATTATTAACCGAACAATCTGAATTAACAATAGATGTAACTGAAAGCGATGGATCAGAAATATTTATGTACGATGTTTTTATTACAGTATCCGTATCACATGGAGTAATCAATAGCATTCTCACAGTGTATGTCCCGGCACTGTTATAAATAATATTCGTTGGGTTGTTTAAAGTTGATGTTGTAGTATTTGCTCCTGTAAATGTCCACAACCATTTAGTTTTAGTTGTATCACAAGTAGTATATGTTGGAGTAAAATTTAAGGGTTCTCCAGCACAAGCATTAGTTTTATTTGCAACAAAATCAGAAGTAATGTTAATTAAGCCGCAGGTATAGCCACATAATTGTGTTAATACTATATCATCACTCACCCCGCCCTTCACCGATTGAAATGCACCTGGTGTAATTGGAGCACCAAACGCCGCACCACTCACGAGATATACCATACCGCCAAATTCAGCCATCATAAAATTTTCATCATGTCCCAGGCCGCCGAAATATCCTGAACAAAGACGCTGACCTGAAGCATCAAATTTTGCCAGGTAGGCATCTTCACCTCCACCACAACAATTACCCATATCCATTGCAGTTGAATATGCACATGATGTAGAGGGAAAATCATCACTATATGTATCACCTGAAATATAAATATCATTGTTGGCATCTGTCACCACATCCCAGGCTTCTTCACCATAAGTTCCGCCTATATATGTTGCCCATAACCGCACGCCTGTCGGACTAAATTTTACCAGGTATGGCTCTGACTGACCAGCAGTTGCTGGTTGAAAGCTGCCAGCAGTGGTTGGAAAACCCGCCATAGCGGTACCGGTCATCAATACATTATTAGCTCCATCAATCGCAACACCAATCCCTCCATATTCTCCTGTGGAAGAACCACAATAAGTTGACCATATAGGGAAACCATTTGTTCCATTCAACTTAGTTAATACAGCATTCAATTGAGTTGCAGAAGGTTTTACAGACTGAAACGCAGAGAACACGGGATAAGCTGCAGACTTTGTATGTCCTGAAAAAACCACATCGTTATTGTTATCAGTATCAATGTCAAAGCAACTTTCATTATCTGTATCTCCATAATATGTTGCCCAAACACGGGCACCTGCATTGGTAAATTTTGTAATAAATATTTCTCCTCCACCAGCATTTACCGATTGAAAGCATCCTGGTGTAGTAGTTATTCCGGAACTTGTAGTGGTTGCACCCACCACAGCATCTCCATTATTGTCTACAGCAATTCCCATTCCGCTATCACCCCCTGTACCACCATAAAATGTAGACCATACCAGGTTACCTCCCGAAGTAAATTTTGCAATAAATATATCGGCTCCGGTATTTTTTACACTCTGATAAGATGGCCCCATCATTGGTAAATCGGGGGACGATGTACCGCCAGTAACAAAAATATTATTTGCTGCGTCAACATCAATTGCATTTGTTGTTTCACTTTGGGTGCCACCATAATAAGTTGCCCACACCCTACGCCCGAGCTTATCAAATTTTATAATAAAGGCATCCGAATATCCCGCACCCCCTCTGTAAACCGTTTGATAAACACCAGCACTCACCGGAAAATTATTCGATTGAGTATAACCGACAAATAGAACATCTCCAGCTTTATCTGTATTTATTTCCATCCCTCTTTCAGTTAACACTCCTCCATAGTAAGTAACCCATGGATCTATTACGAGTGCATATTCAATATTATATGAACCGGTTTTTATACTAACCGCTCCATTCTGCAATTCAAATTCAGCATCAACGTCAATTATTTTTCCGTTTATTTCCTGGTAAACTTTGGGCATATGCTCTATTAACTCTCCAATAGAAGAAGTTACTTTTATTTTTCCATCAACTACAGTCACCTCATCTGCACCATCATATTTCAACTGGATATCCCTTACATTTCCACCAGGGTTAACAATGAAATCGTATTTCAGAATTTTTTCCGGGCTACAGTAGTATGCTATATCAATTTTATTGTAAATATTTTCAGATAAAATTTTATTGTATGCCTTTACACCATTTATTCCTTGTGGACAATGTGGATAGTAATAATTGAAATAATCATCGGAAGGAAAAAATGAGCTCACTTTATATTCAGGATTCGCACCAACAAACTCTACGTCTATTCTTTGAACTGTTAACTCTTGTTCAATATTATTTTCTAAAAAATCTAGTTTGCTGCTTTTCATTTTTGAGATGTCGCCTTTGGAATCGATCTCATTTTTATTTCCTTCTTTATAAAAAACATAACTCAAACCACTTTTTCTAATGTAAACACTTGCTCCTTTATTTTCCGCAACGAATAATATATCCGGACGCTGGCTACCATTTGCATCGGTTACCTGCCCCTTGTTTTCAACAAAACCGGTACCATGCGAAATCTTATCAATGCGTTGAGTTGTATACGCATGAACTAACTGACAAGTAAAAACAAAGAGGAAGGTGCTTTTGTACGATAAAGCCATAATAAGGGGGATTATTTAATTTTAAGTTATGATTCCACCACCTTTATCGCAAAAGAAAAGAGGCTAAAAATGATAAATCAAAACTCTTAAAAATCCTTAAAATCAGTCTTTTTTTATCAAAAATGAATATTTTAGAGACCTATTATACTAAGTCTATTAATTTATCCCTGGCCATATTTTTTTAAATAATATACTAAAACAGTAGACTTTACCTCAATTGGTTTCTCCAACTTATATTTACAAAAATGAAACGACTTATTTCATCTGCATATAAAGTAATAGAAGAAGCCAACCAGGAAAAAGATAACAACGGCTCATTGAATAAAAAAACCGTGACAGTTTTCCTTCTACTTCCCTTTTGTTTGAGCATGATTTATTATTGGGGTCATTATGATTTTGCTCGCACCAACTTGCTGAACATGGGTGCAAATAATTTTGTGCAATGGATGGATAAATTGGTATATAAAAATCCTTCATCCAATTTAGGTGAGCTAACTTATTGGATATGCAGTCTTATTGTTTTTTATTTTGTTGTTCCCGCTATTACCATTAAGTTTTTTTTCAAAGAAAAATTATCCGATTACGGATTAAGATTAAAAGAAGCATTTAAAGGATATTACCTTTATCTTCTAATGTTATTGGTAATGATACCACTCGTACTTTTCTTTTCAGGAACCGAATCATTCCAGGCACGATATCCTTTTTTAAAAATGCATAATGGAGATTCTCTTTCAGCAGATTTCTGGAAATGGGAATTATTATATTGTTCACAATTTTTCGCGCTTGAATTTTTCTTCAGGGGATTTGTAGTGTTCGGACTTAAACCTAAACTGGGATTTTATTCGGTGTTTGTAATGACAATACCCTATTGTATGATCCATTTCGGAAAACCAATGCCCGAAACAATTGCTGCAATTATTGCAGGAATAGTATTGGGCTGGCTGAGTTTAAAAAACAGATCTGTTTGGTTAGGATTTTTAATTCACTGTTCCGTCGGACTTTCTATGGATCTCGCTTCGCTGTGGCAGAAGGGTTTTTTTGGATAGCTATTTTTTGTTTTAATGCATATATATATACTAATATATATTTTATTGCCTTTTTTGCTTCACATCATTAGTAAGCAACTCTCCCTGACTGTTTTGTTTTTCCAATGTCCAGCTGTTAGTTACAGTTGTTTCAAGCCATGTATCTCCTGATCTCCGGAATACCTGTACAGACAAACCATATACATCATTAAAATTTTGGTCCAAATCGGTGACAATCATATTAGGAGTTATAGTTATACTGCCCTTACTATGGATGATCCTGCACTCACCCAATGTTTTAGAAATATTCGATATTATTTTTTTGGAGAGCGGACCGTCATATTTGTGCGGCTTCACAAAAAAATTAATTTTTAGATTCGGGAATAACTTATTGAAGTCTTCCTGTATAGTGTAAATTTTTCTGCTATCGCTAATTGTAATACACATTGCTATCACTTTTAATGCTTATTTATTCATGTATTACAAGTAATGGTACAGAAGTGTGAAATGCCATATGTCTGGTAGCAGAACGATGAAAAATATTTTTAATAATGGAACGTTTGTGAGGTATCAACACCACCATATCCATTTTATACTGAACTACAAAGTCATTAATTCCGCCTACTATATCTTCCTTTTCCAGGCAGTGGAAACTATGATCCACATCGTCCAAAAGACAATTCAGCTTAATACCTTCCACAGCCTTTTCAACAGAGGGAACCACTTCCAATTCGGGGACTACATTCAAAACATATAAATGTGATTTACAAGAATGAATAAATTCTTTTAAGGGATCGAAGATGGATTTTTTGTCTACTTCAGTATAATCACAAGCTAAAACAATCTTCTTTATTTCTCTAAATCTTATGTGCTTATCAATTGCTAAAAGGGGAGATTTTATTTCCCGCATTAACGAAGTGGTATTGCTGCCAATCAACTTTTCTGTTAAATTTCCTGTTCCCTGTGTCCCCATTATTATCAAATCAATACTTTGCTCCTTTGCTACAAATTTTATCTCTTCAACGGCAAAACCGCAGCTGCACATACATTCAATATTCAATTCATCACCATGCTTCAGGTAAATTTTTTTTTCATTTCCCTTAATGCAGCCATGCAATCTTCTTCAATTTTATCCCAGGATATTACAACCGGAGCTTCTATCGGAGCAACTGGTATATGATATGCGTGAAATAGAATAAGTTTAGCTTGCCAGAGTTTAGCAATTTCAATTGCATAATCGAGGGCATTAATGGAGGCCTCAGAAAAATCTATTGGAACAAGAATCGTTTTCATTTTATAAAATATTTAAAAGAAGTATAGATAGATTCGTAAGAAATGCTATCACACCCATTGTAAGTATGATTCTCATTGGAGCTATTGCTAATATTGAGATCAATACAAGTCCAGTGGAAAAAACGCCTAATAGAAGCCCTGCGGGATTATTTATAGTATATGCTACTGTTATGGATCCAAAGCAAACACTAAAAACTAAAAGAAGGGATACAATCCCAAAACGATTAAATTCCATTTCTTCCCAAAAATCAGAAGTTGAGATTTTTGTCTCAGATTTAGTTTCAATTGAAACCGGTACAACGTACTCCTTAGCTAGCGTTTCCATAGTGTTTTTATTTTAAGGTTTAAATAATAGATTATCTAATGTGTAAGTATCCCAGCCCACAGGCGCAATAAGAAGAAACAGAAGCAGTGCCAACCGGGGAAACACATAACGCATATCCCACATGGCATTGCCTATTCCAAATGCAATTGAAGCAAGAATTAAATCCAGTCCCAGCAAATACAATACAGCATATTTATAGAACCCAACAATAAGCAACAGCCCCCCAAGCAATTCAACCAATGATGTAAACCATGCACCAGATGTGATAATGAATGATGGAATACCCTTACGTTGGAAAGAACTTTTATAGGTAGCGATTATATTTTCGACTTTCACCTTAAACATTGCATCATATCCTTGGAAAAGAAATAAACAGCCAAGAAAAATCCTAGCTATGAGTACTGCTGCAGTTTCGTGGTATTGGAAAATAGATTGCATTTAAATTTGATTCAGTGCTTATTTCTTTGAATCAAAATTATTCAATCCTTAGGTGTAATGGAATGATGTAGATTAGGTTATAAACTGATCGATATCAGTTTTTGAATTAGTTCTTCATTTTAGCTAATTTTTCATAATTAGCTATAGTAATATTGCCCCCTTTTATATTTATAAGACCTTCTTCCTTGAAATCGGTTAGAGTTCGAATAGTGGTTTCGGTAGCAGTCCCGGCAAGATTAGAAAGATCTTCACGCGAGATACTTATACTGAATTTTTGCTGCTCATCATTTTTATATTTTTTTTGAAGCAACACGAGAGCCTCTGCTACTCTTTTACGAACAGAACTATAGGCAAGATCCAGAAGCTGCTCCTGCTGATCTGCGACATTTTTTGTCAACATGAGCAAGAATTTTTTAGCGATCTCCCTGTTATTATAAATAAGATTGAAAAAATCTTCCTGCTGGACAAAAGTAATTTCAGAATCCTCCAATGCCTCTGCGCCCTCCGAAGAATCTTTCCCTTCAAGCAAAATAGTATAACCAAAAAAATCGCCTTCTTTTATCAATGCAGTTATATACTCCTTGCCACGTTCGTGTGTTTTAAATGTTTTTACTTTTCCTTTATCGAGATAGTAAATTCCTCTTAAATAATCACCTTCTTTATAAATGTTCTCTTTTCTATTATATAAGGAAACCTTTTTCCCTTCGGTAAATTTTTTTACAGCCTCTTTACCATTCATATCGCCAATAAATGCTGCCAATCCGTCTATATCTTTACGGTATTCCTTTTTAATTGACTCCGCTTTCTTTAATCTGCTTTCGATTGCATTTAATAATTCTATTTTATCAAATGGCTTAGTAATGTAGTCATCGGCTCCCATTTCCATTCCTTTTCTTATTTCTCCACGCTCTGTTTTAGCCGTAAGAAAAATAAAAGGAATATTAGTGGTTTCGGGATTTTTACCCAGTAGGTGAAGTACTCCATAGCCATCAAGAACCGGCATCATAATGTCACAGATGATAAGATCCGGTTTATTTTTATTTACTTGCTCAACACCCTTTTTTCCATCAACAGCTGTATCCACCTTGTAATTTGCAAGTTCAAGAATTTCAGCAATATTTTCCCGAACTTCTTTGTTATCTTCTATTAATAAAATATGTGGCATCGTTAAAAAATTTAAACAGTTTTTTTGTCTCTGGGAAGAGTAATCGAAACTGTTGTTCCTTGTTCTAGTTCACTTTCCAATTCAATAAACCCATTCATCAACTCCACATATTTGGAAACAATATTTAATCCCAGGCCTGTTCCCTGTATATTAGTCGCATTGTGTCCACGAAAAAAGCGTTCAAACAAATGTTCTCTATCTTCTTTGCTTATACCCATTCCTTCATCCTTCACCTCTAGTATAATCGCTTTTTCATTCACATAGGTTGTGAAAAATATTTGTTTATTTTCTTCTGAAAACTTAATGGCGTTGGAAAGGAGATTAATGACAATGTTCCGTACCAATTTAGGATCAAGTTCGGCTTCTTCCTGTCCATTGTGACTATAAATTATTTGCTGACCTTCTTTACAAATACCATTCATTTCACTTCCTAATTCCTCTGCAAAACTTTTAATACTAATTTTTTTTCTGTCTGCAACCACTTTGCCTTCTTCAATTTTACTAAGCGAAAGAAAATCGCCGAGGATATCATTGAGATTATTTACAGCAAGTGTAATGCGATCCACATGTTTAAGTCTTTTTTCCTGTTGCTCTGTCGATTTATATTCCTGAATCAACGAAGCTGATGAAAGAATAGTTGTAAGCGGAGTTCTGAACTCATGCGATGCCATGGATACAAAACGAGACTTTAATTCATTCAGTTCCTTTTCCTTTGTAAGTGCTGAATTTAGTTCTTCCTTGGTCCGCTTAAGCTCTGCAATGGCTTCCTCAAGGATCATGGTTCTGTCCTTCACCCTCTTCTCCAAATCAAGATTTAATTTCTCAAGTTCTTCTTTCTGATGCTTTACAGACTCTTCTACTTTTTTTCTAATAGTAATATCAATAACAAATGCCATTACAAACTTTCCTTCGGAACTGGAAAATGGACTCAAGCTGATCTCAACAGGAAACTCTGTATTGTCTTTTCTTTTCCCATACAAATCTATTCCACCGCCCATTGACCTGGGATGTGAATTAGTACTATATTTTTCTCTATGTCCCTCATGCATATTCTCATATCTCGAAGGAACTAATACCTCTACTTTTTTACCTATGAGTTCACCCCTTTCATACCCGAACATACGCTCTGTGGCGGGATTAGTTCTCACAATAATTCCCCTATCGTTAGCAACCAATATACCTTCAGTTGCATATTCAAAGAGTGTATTTAATCCTTCGTTACTTTCCATTTGTGAAGCAGGCAATCCATTTACTTTGAAAGTAGTCATTTTAGAAAAAAGACTCAAAACTTAAATGTCAAAAAAATTACTTGGACTAAATATGATATTAATCAGCTTTTACTATTTTGTTTGATAGAAGTTTAGGGGATTTTTTGTCCTTCTCAAATAAATTTGGCTCTTCGCAAGCAAAAATATAACATATTGATAATCAGATATATAAAAACAAAATGCTTCCTTACACGAAGGAAAATAAATAATAAAAAATTGTGTTCTACTTCATAACCGGACTAAATTTAAAGCAATTCAGATACGTAATAATAGAGATAAGATAAAATGGGAAAGCTGAAAAATATAAATTATTTTAGCTTAAGTGTAAGTATTCATGCGGGTGTATGTTTAACTTTATAATTCTATTGACCTAATAAAGTTTGTATTATTAAAAAAATGAAACGAGTATTTTCAATATTATTAGCTTTGGTTTTTTTATTGAGTTCTTCGGATTTTTCAGTAAGTCAAAATTATTGTTTGGATACCGATGAATATTCTTTTCTATTAAATTGTAACGCTCCGGAACAATGTGAGTGTTGTGTGGAACCTCCCGTGGATGATTGTTGTAAAAAAAACGAAATTAAAATCCTCAAAATCAATGACCATTTTATTTCTACAGGAACATCAACTATTCATCCGATAGCGTTTCCAAATTTGATTCTTCCATATGACTATAAGCTAAACTTATTGACGAATGAATACTCTTCTATTGACTTTAAAGACGACCCGCCTGAAAAAACCGTCTCACGAATAATTCTTTTTAAAACCATTCTGGTTTAAACTCATTTTGTGAAATTTAAGCAACGGATTAAGTTGCGCGATTTTACATATTCTCAATTTATTTAAGGAACAATAACAAATCACACAATGCATTATTAATATAGATCACCATGAAAAATATTTATATACTTCTAATAAGCTGTTTACTTTGCTTTAATAATTCCTATTCACAATATCATTATTTACCATACATTGGAACAGGTAAAAATCCTGGTGGATTAAATACAAATTTTGAAACTACAACACTCAGTGGCTGGGTTAGCATATTAAACGGGGCTTTAACTTCTGGCACCTATTCCGCAGCTCAAACCATTCCATTCCCTTTTGTTTTTAGTGGTGATACAGTTAAAAAATACAAAGTTTCTAACTCCGGTATTTTAACATTTGATATTGCTACAGCAATTTCACCCGGCACAACAAATACATCTCTTCCTTCAGCTTCCGTGCCAGATAGCGCTATATGTGTTTGGGGTATATCAGGAACAGGAGCCAATGATAAAATTTTTACAAAAACATTTGGTGCAAGTCCTAACAGACAGCACTGGATATTTTTTAATTCTTATACGGGCGGATCATTTTCCTGTTATTGGTCTATTGTATTAGAAGAATCTACTAATAACATCCATATTGTTGACCAGCGATCCACTGGATCGGTAAGCGGCTTAACTCTAGGTGTTCAAACAAACTCTACTACTGCAACACAGGTCGCAGGATCACCAAATGTTTCCAGATTATCTGTAGATAATTATAAACAATATGACAATGTGTACTATACATTTATTAATGACACCCAGCCTGATTTTGACATGGAAATGCAGAGATTATTTACCGGGTCCTATCTTAATGTAAAACACATGCCTTATGAAATTGTTGGAATGGTACGGAATCTTGGCACAACATCAATAAATAACTTTGACATTAACTATAGTATTAATGGAGGTTCAGTAGTAACAGCCACTATTAGCAGTGTTAACATAACTAGATTTTCTTCACATAAATATACGCATCCTGCTACATGGAATTCTTCAATCCCGGGTTCATATGTATTGCGAACATGGATCAGTAACTTAAATGGGAACCAGGACGAAAACAATTTGAATGATACGTTGACTTCAACCATAATTGTATCCGATACTATTCCCAATATTATCAATACATATATTACAAATGTTCCCGTTTATAATATTATTGGCACAACATCAAATTCATTGAATAAACCAACCGACCTGGATTTTCATCCTGATTTAAATCGAAATGAACTTTGGGTAATTAACAGAGCAACAGAATCATCAGGTGGAAGCACAGTAACTTTTAACAACGCGGGAAAATCAAATCAAACTTCATCCTATAAAAAAGATGCAAACTCATGGCACTTTATGTCACTGCCAACAGGTATTGCGTTTAGTGATAATGGAAATTTTGGAACTTCTCCTGGAGTTTTTGATGCTAACCATAATGGAGGTACGCCATTTACGGGCCCTTCGCTATGGACAAGCAATCCAGCTATATATGCTCAAACATCGGGAGGAAATGGTAGCCACCTGGACATGGTACACGTAACACCTTTTGGCATGGGTATTACACATGAAAAAGAAAATGTGTTCTGGGTGTTTGACGGATATAACAATGACGTAGCTCGTTATGATTTTGGAATAGATCATTTACCAGGTAATGATGATCACAGTGACGCCATTGTATGGAGGTATCAAGAAGTTGCCGTAACACGAATTAACGATACTATTCCAAGTCACCTTGTATTAGATAAAAAAAGTGGTTGGCTTTATGTTGTTGATAATGGCAATGCAAGGATATTGCGTTTGAATATTAACTCTGGTTCATTCGGTTCGGCACCAACATTTATCTCCTTTGAAGCACTCGAGCAATATGTTAATATGAGCGGAACAACATGGCAGGTATATATTAATACAGGATTGCTCGAACCTTCCGGGATTGATATTATTGATGATCGAATGATAGTGTCGGATTATAAAAACGGAGACATTATTATTTATGATATTTCAGGTAGCACTCCTACTCAGCTTGGACGAATATATACGGGAGCAGCAGGAATTGCGGGTGTTACTATAGGGCCAGATGGAAACATCTGGTATGTTAATCAAGTAACCAACCAGGCAATACGAATTACTTTAGGTGGACTTATTTCTGTTGAAGAGGAAACTGCTTTCAAAGAAGTAAGTATTTATCCTAATCCGACAAAAAATACTATAAACTTTACCATCAACCCTAACGAAGTAAAACAAATTATTGTTCTGAATGCTATAGGAGAAATTGCAAAAACAGTAAATTCTTCACAACAGGAATTACAAACTATTGATGTTAGTTCGCTTAATGCCGGAGTTTACTTTGTAAAAGCTGAAAGCAATAAGGGCATTATCGTTGGACGCTTCATGAAAATTGATTAGGTGAGGTTGGATTAAATACGGAATTTTATTATTTCATGGCATTTAGCAAGGGGCTTATAATAAGTTTACTATTTCTTTTTCCGGTTACAATTTCTTGTATGCGCGAAAAGGCAAACCCCGATTATAGCGGATTTCCTTATGAAGTAGGAAAAATTATTGTAACCCATTGTGCAGTATCCGGTTGCCATGAAGCAATAAGTAAAGAAGCATGTTCCGGCCTTGATCTCAGTTCATGGAATTCTATGTTTGAAGGAAACAGGAGTGGTGCTGTTGTTGTGCCTTTCAGATCTGATTACAGTCCACTTTTTTTCAGTTGTAATATTTATTCTGAATTGGGGATACAAACGCTGCCCACCATGCCGATTAATTCTTCTCCTTTGTCTAAAGAACAAATACTAACGTTGAAGAATTGGATAGATGAAGGCGCTCCCGACCTAAACAGAAAAATAAAATTTGCCGATCATCCTAACAGGAAAAAAATTTATATCGCCAATCAGGGTTGTGATGTAGTGAGTGTTGTGGATGCAGAAACTAATTTAATTATGCGATGCATTGATGTGGGGAACAAAACTGATATTGAATATCCTCACATGATTAAAGTTTCTCCGGATGGAATGTATTGGTATGTTTTTTTTGGCTCAGGACTATTGCAAAAATATCGTACTAATGATGACACTTTTGTTGGCGAAGTACCATTGGGAGCCAGCTTGTCTCATTATTGGAATACTTTTGTAATTTCTGCCGATTCCAAATCTGCTTTTTGTATTGGCGGGCTTGGAACAATTGCAAACATCAACCTGCAATTAATGAGTGTGGAAGATACTTATAGTGGTTTTGCTGCAAACCCATACAGTGTGGCGCTTAGTTCATTGAATGATACTGTATTGTATGTTACTGCAAAAGCCGGAACAAATTATATCTATAAAGTTTTTTTGAACGATCCGCTTAATCCGGAATTGATAAGCTTACAGACAAGCATTGCACCTTCTATGAATCCTTCGCAGCCTTTGGATCCGTATGATATTGTATTCTCACCCGACGGAAGCAAATATTTTGTTTCATGCCCTAGAACAAATGAAGTGCGTGTGATGAATACAGACAATGATTCGTTAATTAGTACTATCGCAGTTGGAATTGTGCCTCAAAACCTGAGCATTTCTAAAACCACCAATCGTCTTTTTGCTTCTTGTACAGATGACACTTTATCTTTTCCAGGTAAAAGAGGCAGTGTGAGTGTAATTGATTATACAAACAACATACTTGTAAAAAAAATCCATTCAGGGTTTCAACCTTATGGCATGGCAGTTGATGATGCAAAAAAAATACTTTATGTAGCCAACAGGAACACAAATCAAAACGGACCAGCTCCACATCATTCAGGCAAATGCGGCGGTAGAAACGGATATGTTACACTATTTGATATTAATTTGCTTGAATTAGTGTCAGGAGAAAAAACAGAAGTATCTATAGATCCATATTCTATTGCAATCAGGGAATAAATTATTAAGGGGAGTTCTAAAAATCAAATTGTTAATAAATAACGATATAACTAATT
>CAZQIC010000028.1:0-40436 GCA_964593555.1 uncultured Bacteroidia bacterium
ACCTTATTGTTGCTTTTATTTATTCCTTTTTCATCAGCGCTTTTGCCTTCCCATTTTAGTTGGACACCTACTTCTGCAAAAGCCATTTCAACAAATTTGCGAACGGATATTTTTTTCCGGTGGCCAAAACATAATCATCTGCTTTTTGTTGCTGCATCATCATCCACATGCCTTCCACATAATCTTTAGCATGGCCCCAATCCCTTTCAGCATCAAGGTTTCCGAGGTAAAGTGTTTTTTGTAATCCTAAATGGATCTTTGCCACTGCACGGGTAATTTTCCTGGTAACAAAAGTTTCTCCCCGTATCGGACTTTCATGATTAAATAAAATTCCGTTGCAAGCGTAGAATCCATAGGCCTCACGATAATTTTTTGTTATCCAGAACGCATATAATTTTGCAACTCCATAAGGTGAGCGAGGATAAAAAGGTGTGGTTTCTTTTTGAGGTGTTTCCTGAACAAGGCCATATAATTCCGAAGTGGAAGCCTGGTAAAATCTGGTTTTTTTCTCAAGGCCCAATATTCTCATCGCTTCTAAAATTCTGAGGGCACCAACGGCATCTGCGTTTGCAGTATATTCAGGAGTTTCGAAAGAAACCTGGACATGTGATTGTGCTGCAAGATTATAAATTTCGTCAGGTTGAACTTCCTGTACAATTCTGATAAGGTTTGTGCTGTCCGTTAAATCGCCATAATGTAAAAAAAGGTTTACGCCTTTTTCATGCCTGTCTTTGTATAAATGGTCTATCCTGTCAGTATTAAAAAGCGAACTTCTTCTCTTTAATCCGTGAACAACATACCCCTTGTTTAATAAAAACTCCGCAAGGTAGGCTCCGTCTTGTCCTGTAACTCCTGTAATTAATGCAACTTTACTCATTATGACTAAAATTTATGCCTACAATAATACGAAGAAATAGCCATAAAACTATTGAGCCTAACAGGGTATTTAACAGCTAAGAATTTACAATAAACCAATTGTTCAGTAAATTTTCTTTATTGTAGCGAAGTGTTTTTTTTGTAGAAAAATCAATTACAGTTGTCCCGGCTGCTTCTGCTATTGCCTGTCCTGCGGCAGTATCCCATTCCATAGTAGGGGCAAAGCGGGGATAAACATCAGCACTGCCTTCCGCAACCAGACACAGTTTTATAGAACTGCCTGAAGAAATAAAATCCACTTTTCCTTTTTCTGTTTTCAGCTTTTCGATAAATATATTTGTTTCCGGACTAAGATGTGAGCGGCTTGCCACAACAGTGTAATCTCTTTTGTTTTTTGGTAGAGGAATTTGTTGACTTAAGTTAATGATGTCAGTCTTTGGCAACTCGTTTTTTTTAACCTCATATCTATAGGCTCCTTTATCTTTTATTCCAAAATAAAGTACCCTTGTTGCAGGAATATAAATAACACCCAATATGCTTTCGGTTTTATTTATCAGCGCAATGTTGACAGTGAATTCCCCGTTTCGTTTAATAAACTCCTTGGTACCATCAAGCGGATCGATCATCCAGAAATATTCCCAATTTTTTCGTTCATCATAATTGATATCGCGGCCCTCTTCACTCAAAAGAGGTAATCCTGTGGTTGATAAATGGTTTTCAATTACAGCATTCGAATTTTTATCGGCAATTGTCAATGGACTATTGTCTTCTTTTTTTTCAACTGTAAATGAAGTTTCATAAACTTTCATAATTGCCTCTCCCGCCTCTATAGAAGCTTTGATTGCAATGTTCAACAAGTCATTTAAATTTATTTTTTCCATTTAGTACGTTGATGTATTTTTTGAATTTTCGTTTACAATGGAATCTACAAGTCGGCTCGCACCAAAACGAAACAATTCAGGGTTTATCCAGGAGCTATCCAAAACTTTCTCTGTTAAGCGTATGTATTTTATCGCTGTGTCTGCATCCGAAATCCCTCCGGAAGGTTTAATGCCAATTTTCTTTCCTGTTTTTGTATGATAATTTTTAATGCAAAGCAGCATGATGCAAACAGATTCGAGCGTTGCATTGATCGCTATTTTCCCTGTTGATGTTTTTATAAAATCACTCCCGGCGTGGATCGCAATATCGCTGGCTTTTCTTATATACTCGGCGTTTGGAAGTTCGCCGGTTTCAAGGATCGTTTTTAATTTTATTTTACTGCCGCAAATTTCTTTTATCGATGCTATCTCGTCAAAAAGTTTTTCGAACTCATTTTGAAGCAATAAGTTTCTTGAAATAACAAAGTCAATTTCGTCGGCTCCTTCATCAATGGCAAAACGGACTTCACTTTTTTTTATCTCCAATGATGTTTGCCCTGAGGGGAATCCACCGGCAACGCTTGCACAGCGAATGCCCGTGCCTGAAATTTTTTGTTTTGCTGTTTTAATCAGGGTAGGATATATACAAACACACGCGGTTTGGAATTTAATTGCTTTAAGGCAAAGATCTTCAATGATCTTAGGTGTATCCTTTCCTTCCAATGAGGTAAGGTCAATTAAAGAAAGAATTTTTTTTCTGTCAGCATTCGATATTCCTTCGCTAGTTATGTTGTCGATAACTGAAGGAATTGTACTATAATCTACTAAATCTGTAGACATTGTAGACAATAGGTCTTCTTTCATGCTTTAAATTTAGGTTAAATAGCTAAAACGATGGTTTTTTATATAAATAATTTTCTTTTTTTATAATAATGGTTAACTTTGCACCTGTGAAAATTATTGACTTCCATAAAGCGTTTGATTTTTCCTGCAACAGGGCAGCTTGTTGTATGATGGTTTTGGCTTGAATAAAGGAAGTGCTTTTTTACCAGGGGTCTTCCAGTTTAAATGGTAAGACCTTTTTTATTTGATGAAAGTGTTAGTGAGTTAAAGAGTGACGAATGTTACACTTTCGCATCCCGGTGAAATGTCGGGATATTGATTAGAATGTTTATTGCTTAAATTGTATTTTAATTATTAATGAGTACATCTAAAGATATATTTCCCGTGTTTGATAAGCTCCTTCAGCGCAAGCAAAAAGAAGAGAGGTTAAAGCAGCATGCTTGTGTTGTTTGGATGATCGGCCTTTCGGGGTCCGGTAAAACAACAATTGCCGTTGCACTGGAAAAATTGCTTTTTGAAAAGGGATACTTTATCCAGGTGCTTGATGGTGATAATGTAAGGTCCGGATTAAATAATAATCTTGGCTTCACAGAAGAAGATAGAATGGAAAATATCAGGAGAATTGCTGAGGCTGCTAAATTATTTGTAGAGGCTGGCGTAATTACAATTTGCTGTTTTGTTAGTCCTACAGAGCAAATTAGATCAACAGCGAAAAGCATCATAGGCAATAACGATTTTGTTGAAGTTTATGTGAAAACTTCAATTGAGGAGTGTGAGAAAAGGGATGTAAAAGGACTTTACAAAAAAGCAAGAGCGGGTGAAGTAAAAGATTTTACAGGAATTTCATCGCCGTTTGAAGAGCCAACCTCTCCTGCAATTATAGTTGATACTGTAAAGGATAACGTTGATGATTGTGCAAATAAAATTTATGAATCTATTTTACAAAAAATTAATTATTGAATATGGAGTCATATAAATTAACGCATTTACAGGAATTGGAAGCGGAAAGCATTTATGTATTGCGCGAAGTAGCTACGCAATTTGAAAATCCTGTTATGCTTTTTTCCGGAGGGAAAGATTCTATTATAATGAGTTGGTTGGCACGCAAGGCATTTTGGCCGGCGAAGATTCCTTTTTCATTGATGCACATTGATACCGGACACAATTTTCCTGAAACTATCGAATACCGCGACTGGTGGGTTAAACACATTGATGCAAAATTAATTGTTCGTAATGTGCAGGATTCTATTGATGCGGGTAGGGCAGTGGAAGAGAAAGGGCCAAATGCAAGTCGAAACGTTTTGCAAACTGTAACATTGCTCGATGCAATTGCGGAATTTAAATTTGATGCGGCAATGGGTGGTGCCAGAAGGGATGAGGAAAAGGCACGTGCTAAGGAAAGATTTTTTTCTCACAGGGATGAGTTTGGACAATGGGATCCTAAAAATCAACGTCCTGAATTATGGAATATTTTTAATGGAAAGAAAAATATTGGAGAACATTTTAGGATTTTTCCGATAAGTAACTGGACGGAAATGGATGTGTGGCAATACATTTACAGCGAACAAATTATTATCCCAAGTATTTATTATACACACAAACGCAAAGTGATAAATAGAGATGGGACTTTATACGCGGAGTCTGCACACTTACAGATAAGGTCAAATGAAAAAGCGGAGGAAATGCAGGTGCGCTTTCGTACCATTGGTGATATGACCTGTACCGGTGCAGTAATTAGTCCGGCCTCAACAGTAGAAGAAATTATACAGGAAGTGGCCGCTTCAAGAGTAACAGAGCGGGGTACAAGAGCAGATGATAAACGTTCTGAAGCTGCAATGGAAGACAGAAAAAAACAAGGATATTTTTGATGATTGTGTTAGCGAAGCGATGCAAAGTACATAGATGAGCGTTACACAATCACATCCTGCTGTAGAGCGGGATATTTGAACAACTCGATATTAAAATGAAAGAAGAAAAATCAATTGAGCAGGATTTTGATAGCAATGGCTATCTGAATATGGAATTGCTGCGTTTTACAACCGCCGGTAGTGTTGATGACGGAAAAAGTACGTTAATAGGAAGGTTGTTGTATGATAGTAAATCGGTTTTTGAAGATCAATACGATGCGATAAAAGCTACAAGTGAAAAGAGAGGAGAGGAATATGTTAACCTTGCTTTATTAACGGACGGTTTACGTGCAGAACGTGAACAAGGTATTACGATTGATGTTGCATACAGGTATTTTGCCACACCCAAACGTAAATTTATTATTGCCGATACACCGGGGCACATACAATACACTCGCAATATGGTTACCGGTGCATCCACTGCTAACCTTGCTATTATTTTAATTGATGCAAGAAAGGGTGTGATTGAGCAAACCATGAGACATACTTTCATTGCTTCCTTGCTGAAGATACCACACATAGTTGTTTGTATTAACAAAATGGACCTCGTTGATTTTAGTGAAGAAATTTTTAAAAATATAAAAGCCGATTTTGAAGCATTTGTTTCTAAGCTCGATACTATTGATGTAAATTTTATTCCTATCAGTGCATTAAAGGGTGATAACGTTGTTGACCGCTCTAAAAATATGAATTGGTACCAGGGACCGACATTGCTTTACTTATTAGAGAATATTCATATTGCGAGTGATAACAACCATATCGATTGCCGTTTTCCGGTGCAATATGTTGTACGGCCAATGAGTACCGAGTACCATGATTACAGAGGTTTTGCAGGAAGAATTGCCGGAGGGGTTTTTAAGAAAGGAGATGCAGTATCCGTTTTGCCAAGCGGTTTTACTTCTAAAATAAAGTCTATTACATCTTTTGATAAAGAGGTGGATAAAGCCTTTGCTCCAATGAGTGTTACCATAACATTGGAAGATGAAATTGATATTAGCAGGGGCGATATGATCGTTCGTGAAAATAATAAACCTGATGCTACTCAGGATATTGATATAATGGTGTGCTGGTTAAACAATAAGCCATTACAGTTAAATGGTAAGTATGCGGTAAAGCACTCATCAAAAGATGTGCGTTGCATCGTTAAAGAAATAAAGTATAAAGTTAATATCAGTACACTGCATAGGATGGAAGATGATAAGGCAGTAAACATGAATGATATAGCAAGAATTACCCTTCGAACTACTTCTCCTTTATTTGTTGATTCTTATCGTAATAACAGGATTACAGGTTCGTTAGTTTTAATTGACGAAAGCACCAATGAAACTGTAGGCGCTGGAATGGTGGTGTGAGTTAGTTATTTTGGATCGAATAACATTTCCACATGTGGTATATTATCTTCCAGGTATTCTTTACCAGTAAAAATGAACCCCAGGTTTTCGTAAAACTTTTTTAAGTAAAGCTGGGCACTGATCCGTACTGGAACTTTCCCAAATATCCTTTCAATTTCGCTCATACTCTTTATCATTAATTCTTTCCCGATTCCTTGGCCTCTCAATTTTTTAGAATTTGCCAATCGCCCGATCGATACTTCTTTATATGATATGCCGTCTGGAATTATTCTTGCATAGGCACATAACTCATTGTCATTTGTATAGCCCATAACATGATAGGAGTGAAGGTCTTTTCCATCGGTATCCTGGTACGGACAGTTTTGCTCAACAATAAAAACTTCTATTCTTAAACAGATAATGTTATACAGCTCATCTGTGCTGAGTTTGTCATACTTTTTTATTTCCCACCGAATATTCATTTAATAAATCGGCATAAATATTTTTTTTCGATTCGATCATAGAATACAAGCCCCATTATACATCCGAAACTATTGGCAATAAAATCGTAAATATCGGCGCTGCGGTCTGTGAAAACAGCACCTTGCATTAATTCAAGCGATCCGCCATAGGTAATTGAAATAATTGCGCAAATGACTTTCGTGTTTTGTGATAGAAGGACAAACCGCTCCTGTAATTTGCATCCCCTTACCATTAAAAGCAACAGTACAAAGAAAAGTGAGGCATGTACAAATTTATCGAATTCCAATAACTCAAGAAAAGATACATGTGGTATATCTTTTCCCGGGATAGCGCATAAAATAAAAATGAGCAATGCCCAAAGCATTGCCCATTTTGTATGTTTTAAAAACATGTTTGTTTATTGACCGATCAACGCCTTATAATCAGAAACACTCATTAAAGAACTTAACTCTGCATTATCCTTAATACTGATCTTTATCATCCAGCCATCAACATAAGGATCTTTATTTACACCTTCTGGATTCGATTCTAATTTTGGGTTGACTTCCAAAACCGTACCGGAAATAGGCATAAAAAGATCAGATACAGTTTTAACTGCTTCTACAGTTCCGAATATTTCTTCTTTGGCCAAAGATTCTCCTTTGGTTTCTATTTCAACATAAACAATATCCCCAAGTTCTCCTTGCGCAAAATCAGTAATTCCAATGTATGCTTCGTTGCCCTCTACACGCACCCATTCGTGGTCTTTAGTGTATTTTAAGTTGTCAGGAAAATTCATATTAATAGTTTTATTTATGACGCAAACCTACATGATTTTTTTTGAAAAAACATAAACAAAATGAAAAATCATAGGGTGTCTTACAGCCTTTTCAAGGGGAGATTTTAATTTTATTGAGCAAGCATAAAGCGTATACTTACACCAGAACTGGCATTAGAACTTGGGAAGGTTGAAGAAATAATTGGCTTGGTAATTGTTTTATCAAAGAAAAGCCTTATCGAAAAAGTAGTATTAATATTATAAGAAGCCGATGTCTTAATTGATACAACTTTTTGTCCCGCTTGCGGTTGGCTAACTCCATTCGATATATCTCTGATAACAGTTTTGTTATTGCGAATGGAAACATCTGCTTTTATGTTTACATCACTCTTCACTGGTTTGCCTTTTATTTTAAAATTCTTGTGGAGAATAACGTCCCTGATAATATAACCACTTCCAATTACTATTTCTCTTCCGTTTATTTCCGTTAATCTTCCTGAAGTTGTGCTTAGCGAAATATTTCTGTCTTTTTTAATTTCTATATTACTTATTAAGCTGTTATTCCAGGTAGCATCCAATTTAATGAGAGGGCTGAATTGTTCAGAAATAGTAACTGTTGAAATAATGTTCTTTGAATAGTAGTTTTTTTCACTTCCATTTTCCTTCTCACTGGTAAAGCCATCTCCAATGTCTACAAACAATAGGTTGTTCGAATATGATCCAACACTATAGGTGGATCGGTATGCGTGGCCAAGGGTGAATGTTTTAAAGTATTTTTTTATTTTTTCCATTTTCATTAAACCAGTATATGTAATCCTCCAGTTGGGAAGCGGAATTTCAGGGAACGGGTTAAGTTGTGATTTGTTTGGATTTTTTCCGGAGTATGCCGCGAGGAAGGCTGGTATTAATACATCCTGTGATGATTTGCCAAAGCCATCCACAAAACCTGTTGAGTTGGTTCCCGGATTTACCCCTGTTGAATTGAGATATTCTGAACCGAGTAGTTGTGATACTTCGGCCCGGTAAGTCAATAGATTGTTAAATGCCTCCGAAGAATGTGTTCGCTTGTCATCCTTTTTAAATGCTGTTCTCCAAGTGAGGTATGATATACTAAAGTTTCCGCTTAACGCCGGAGACTCGTGCACAAAATCATTAGCAGAAGGGCCCCATCTGTAGAATTCGCTATAGTTTTCAGAAAAGCTGCGATTGCCCGTAAGTTCAACCTTAAATTCTCTGAATGGCTCAAGGTTAGCACGTATACTTGTTGTCTTGTTGTTTGTATGTGTATAAGGAAGATTAAGCAATGGACTTTGTTTAAGCCATCCATTGGTAGAAGCTTCCGGGCGTATATCTTTTTGACTTCCAAAAACAAAACCAAAGCCGGGAGCCATTGTTGCCGGATTTAAGCCAAGGTACTTTGTTGAATCTCCATACCCTGGTAAAATAGTTCCGGAGTTATCACTGTATGTAATTGAAATATTTCTAACACTAAGGAATAATTTAGCAAAATTGTCAACTAACTTAAAGCTAGGTGGCTCCTTTTTCTTTTTTGAAGCGGTTGTATCAGCAGGGTTAGCAGGTTTCTTGCTGTCTGGGGCCTTGCCGGGCTTTGCATTGTTTTTTTCCTGAAGTATTTTTTTGAAGTAGGGTATTTTACTGTAAAAAGTAACCATGTTGAATTGTGTGGTTAGTTGTTTTCCGTTACTGTTTTTAATGGTATTTCCCAATGAATCGGATGCGTAAGGAGCCCTGATCCAATCATAACTCGAAGAATAGCGCGTTGTTGCAGTAGCAAAATTCAACAGCGGTATCTTGTTAATTGGTACAGTATAATTCACATTGGTGTTATGCCTGTAATTATTTGTATTTCCCAGAGTGTAAAAATTGTGCTTTATAGTATCACGCTCTTCGTCAGTATCAATTTTTCCATATGGCTCAAATATCCTGGAGTTGTTATTCGCAGTGAAATCTAGAGTAAGAGATTTACTGATGTCGTATTTAAGATCATAAGAACGCATCATGCTAAATGTTTTGTTATAGTTTGGAGGTAGTATAACATCAGATGCTGTTACGTTCCTATTTTTTAATTCACTGTATGTCCTGTTTACATCTGTTGTAAATCCATATTTTTTCGGATAAGGATAAAAATTGAAATCCTTTATTAATGCAAAGTATTTTGATTTTAACGCTTTTGATTTTTCAAAAGGTTTTATGTTTTTTGGGCTCGCAGAAAAGTTGTAAGTCAAAGCGCCTTTGTAATTTTTTTGCTTTGAATACTCAATGTTCATAGAGCGCTGATAGATCTCGGAATAAGCATAAGTGGTGGAAAGATTTTCAACATCATACACATGTGATTTTGTTTTTCCCTGTCCTTTTTCTTTGTGCACATTACTAAAGTTGATGCTTTTTCTGCGGGTATAATCCTGTGTAACATTTTTTATAGAATCTCTTGTCTCAGGTTCCAGAGTAGGCAGAACTGATTTTAACAAGATATCCGGATCAAGAGGATTAAACTGCGGCGTGCGGATAGCTTCGGAGTATCCAACATACATTGGAACTTTTATATTGAGATCTTCATTGAGCAATTTTCCAAGTTCTAGGCTTGATGATACATCGTACTGTTTTACTGTTTCCCTGCTTCTTTCACTCACTTTTTTCTCTATGCTTCCAAAGCCGGGAGTACTCATGCTTCCTGAAAGGCTCAGTGAACCAAAATCAGCAAGCGTTGCAGAAACTCTCGCGTTAGAAGCCCATCCGCCTTTTTCATCAAAATCGGATAAGCGTAACTCGTTCACCCAGATCTCCCCGCATTTATCCTGTTCATCGTCGTAATACGTTCCTATAGATCCTTTTTTAGGATTTCTAATACCTACCATTATTGTTTTTACAGTTCCAAGATTTGGATTTCCTACAATTGTTATCCTGTTTTTACCTTCCGGACTCTCTTTGTCATAAACAGAATACGGAGTTTGGAAATTAATCCCTGAACCGCCCAAAGCTATGTTACGTGCTTGTTTCGCAGCCTGTAAAGTCTCGAAAGAAAGTTCCATCGTGTTCACATCGGGCCAAACAATTCGTTGTGCATCATCGTTGCTTGGAGAATAATAATCCGGTGGTGTTATTTTAAGAGGGATCTCGTATTCGTAATAATTGTTCGTGTAGTCAGTTCCAAGCCTTATGAACATAGTCACTTCATTATCCGTTAAGCTTTGTCCGGGGTAAGCCTCGGCATGAACAAACATTTTTAATTTTTTGTATGAGCGCATATCGTAATTCACATTTTTGAAAATGGCTCTTGCATCGCCCTCCTGGAGGTTGCAAAAATTCATTGATAGGGACTGCTCATTCAATTTTACATTCGCAACAGTCTGAACACTTGTTTCCCTGGTAATACCCGGAGGTAAAACATAATTGACAGGTGAGCGTTTGCCATTCTCTTCAATGTTCACTGCAGAAACATTGAACGGTGTTATAGATTCATCAGGGTCTCCGTATTCTCCTGGTGTAAGTAATGAATAATCATATTTTCTCCACTCACTTCTTACTAACTCTAATCGCGCAAAACGAAGAACTATCGTTGTGTCAAATCCTTTTAAGTACATACGCATAAAACGTATGGAACGGTAGTCATCAATGTTTCCGAATTTCGCTTCAAAATTTTTCACAGGAACTTTAAACTGGTACCATGTTATACCCTTGCTTCCTCCTGGTACCGACGCATCTGTATGCAAGGTGTCTGTTATGTAATTTGTCCCAATTTCGTGGAGATCCTCGGGACGCATACTAATGCGGTATTGATAATATGATTCTACTTCATTTAATGTATTGTCACGGTTAATGTCTTCTTCATTGGGAGATGTTGTAGATGAGGTTGGGTATTTAGCCGAATTCAATTCATCGGATTGTTTTTGCGTTGGAGAGTTACCGTCCAATCCATTGTATTTTTTATAACGGTCAAGTGTTCTCAGCAAATCTGCATCATAATCATCTCCGCGGTAATAATGATAATCGTCTGCTGATGGATCTTCTAAAACTTTATTGTAAGCTGCGGTTCCCCATAGCGCACTCACTTTATTTAAATAATCATCGAAAAAAGTTCTTTCATCATCATCACTAAGTCCATCCAAACCCACATCCTGGAATTCTCTTCCGTCAATATCAAAAGCCTTGTTAACCGCCTGTACATTTGGTACACGTCCCCATACGGTGGTGTCTACATTTATAATGCTATTGGAATTTGGAAGTCCGTTTTCATAGCTTCTTCTGGAATCTCTTAATACATCCTCAGAAACATTTCCAAGGTTAATGAACAGATCACCTGTTGTACTTTTGAAAGTATTGTCACTGTTAAAAGGATCCATTAACCAAAACTGAATGAACTCAATGTTTGCTGCTTCAAAGTCATTGGTCTCGATCTTTCTCATAATTCCGCCCCATCTGCTCTGTGGGTTTTGTAAATTTCCGTTTGGAGAAAGAAGTGTGTCATAATTATACTGTCCTCTTTCGCGTGGGTAGAAAGCAAGGTCGAGTGTGAACAAAGGCTGGGGCTGTCCTGTGGTCGATGATCTATTTTGAAAAACTTCTGTCTCCAGAATTTCACGTGTAAAGTGGTTTGATAATTCAGTATTGGAATAATAGTCGGGCGTTAAACCGTTTGTCTGTCTCATGAAAAGAGGGTCCATAGTATACCATGCAAGTTTTGCTCTGTTCTTATTGTATGCTAAATTGTTGCTGAGGTTTCCTTCGGGGAATGAAAGTGGCTGGTTTTGAGGTGTACTCGCAATTGTCCATGCGAAAGAGGATTTAAGGTCAATTGCAGACTGACTTCCTTCGAAGTCATCGAGGTAGGCATTTCCATCTTTACCAATTGCTTTTGAGTGTCCCGGAACAAGCTGCGCAAACTCTCCACTGAAATTAATACTTGACGGTGCTTTAGTTTCTATTAAAGGCAGTCGGTCTATCCAGCGTGTAAGGAACGGGGCATCTGTTCTGTAATTTGTGTTTAGGCCCCACATAACATTGGAAATAGGTTCATCACCAATATTTATTTTTTGTGTTAAAGGTCTTTCTGTTAATCTCAGGATAGTCGCACCAATATTAAAATCTTTAGATACTTTATATTCAAAATTGCTTCCAAGTAACGACTTGGATTGTACATTGAATAACGAATTACTTTCTAATGAAATTTTTATCGGCACACCGGAATTTAAAATTCCCTGGTTAATAATTTTTACACGACCAACAGTGTAGTCTACCGTGTAGTCAAGATTCTCAGTTAGCGCCACTCCGCCTGCTGTAACTTTTACCGAACCAGCCGGAATGTTGATCGCGTTCAGAGAGATCTCAGAACTGCTGGATGATTTGTAAGTGCCCTTAAGTTTGAACCTATTTTTGTCCGGGAATTGTTGTGCTGCAGCTTTGCTCGAGTCATAAAGCTGAGGAAAGATGAAATTTTTACCAATGGTTTCCGGAGACATGAATTTAGTTTTTAAATTTTCTCCAAATGGTTCAAGTGTTGTAAATATTACGCGGCCATTATTAGGGATGATAGTAACACTTTCCAGGAAGTCGAAAACACCATCGGGTATAGCATCTCCCTGCACATTTAATTTATCCATACCAACAACCTGCACAAGAGGTTTGCTGTTGATGTTTGTTTCCGATGTTGGAACTGGAAGGTAATTAATATCTGTACCAGTTGATGGGTTGGCATAAACAACATCAAGTTTAAAGTCCTGTGGATTTACCTGGTAGGCTCCAATTGCATAAATATTTTTCATCATAAGGTCCCACATTGCAGGCTGCGTTCTCGGACTAACTACAGGGCTCTTGATAAGTTTTACAATGAGCAAACTATCCGGAGATATTAATGTTGTACCACCGGTAGATAATTCACCAACCTGGTAAGTTTGATTATCGTAAGTGTATTGATACGCTACCGCAAGCACTTCGTCATTCAATGTTTGGTTAAGGGAAATGTATCCAAGTTTTGAGTTAAATGTAAATTCACTCGGAGATAATTTTCTAGCAGATTCTATTTTCACGAAATTCTTTTCATCCCATCCATAACCATTTGCCGGGTCTGTTAAAATTCCAACTACCTGGTTAATATTTCTTATCCCAGGAATTGTACCAAATGAGGAGGGATCCAGTGAATTATTTTTATTGTCGGGCCATTCTGTAGGAGATGGGCTTGCATTTACGGTAATGGTAGATATTCTTGCTGTATCACCCAGGTCGGCTAATGCCAGGATGTTCCTTACGTTTTCCTGTGTACCGGTTTTGTTGGTTACCCATACTTCAATTTGGTTAATGTTAATGCCTGAGATAACCGTTGGTAAATTTGCTAAAGCGGAATTATAATGATTGCGGAAATACTGCGATATCATATAATGTTTATTCGCCTCATAGTTATCTGCGGTAATCTGAAACGTACTTGTTTGTGCGCCGCCGGAAACTTCTACCTCCGATTTTTTTCCCCGCTCCTGTGAAAAAACCGTAGTTGCTGTTAGTCTTCCGAATTGCAATTGAGTTTTTAGTCCAAATAAACTCTGGCTGCCAGTGATTAGTGAACTTGATAATGGAAGACTGACATTACCTGCTTCTATTTTTTTAATTATTTCATCCTCATGGCCTGTGTATTCAAGTTTCATTTGATTCTCAAAATCGAACTGCGCCTCTGTATTGTAATTGGTAGATACTTTCATTTTATCTCCAATTTGTCCAATGAGGTTTAATTGAATTTTTTCATTGAAGTCAAATGTTGTAACCTTTCTTTGTTTTTCGGGAAGCGCAGGATTTTCTGATCGGGATGTGTTTGCTCCGAATGTCAATTCTGCCGAGCCGGATGGACGTATATCAATTGTGTTTGTTCCGAAAATTCTGTCGAACATTTCACCGCCAACTTGAAGCTTAGGTGCAAAAACCGATCTATTGTTCTTGCTTGCATTGCTCTCGGTGTTAGAGCGTTGTTTCCAGTATTGTTTAACAGCTTTGTTAAGTTCGTAGTCGTTATATTCTTCAGAATTCAAATAAGTGGGAGGTCTGTAATTAAAAGAACCAATTTTTTGATTGATATTATAATTGCCCGTACTTGGATCGTACTCAACATTGGTTTTGATGTTTGACGGGTCATTTAATTTTAGACCGCCGCCATTTGGAAAGTTGAGTGGATCTTTATTTGACTCATCTTCGAATTTAAATTTCAGCAATGAATCTCCTTCATCAATTGGCTCTGGTGGAAAACTGTACCCCATGTTACTTACTTTAGCACTGGTGTTCCAGGCTATCGAAAACAATACAAGGCATATTGTTGAGAAAAAGAGATATCGTTTTATAGGTGTCAAGCTCTTGTTGCTATAATTGCTTTAATGCCTGTTTTATTAACTCTTCTACAGTTGAAATATTTTGTCCGGAGCGCAGTGCTTTTTCCAATGCTTTTTCGCCGGTATTTTTTGCAAACCCAAGCATTGTTAATGCTGCTAAGGCTTCACTCCTTAATGTATTATCCGATGTTGCAAGGAAGCCCGATCCAAGTGGTTCTTTTCCCATTTTTCCTTTAAGATCAATGATAATTCGCTGAGCGGATTTTTCTCCAATTCCCTTAATGCCTTTTAATACAGCTACATTGCCGGTTACAATTGCTTCCTGAATTTCATTTGGAGAGAGTGATGATAACATCATTCGTGCTGTACTTGCACCAACACCTGAAACGGTAATAAGGCTGCGAAATAACTCTCTTTCAGAAATTTCTGCAAAGCCGTATAATGTATGCGCATCTTCCTTTATTGCAAGATGAGTAAATAGCTTGCACTTGTCTTTGTTAGATATTTTAGAATATGTATTTAACGAAATATGCATAATGTATCCAATATTATTACACTCTATAACTGCGTACGTTGGTGTTTTTTCAATTAATATTCCTTCAATGTGATAAATCATCTGTATTTGCTATAATGACGTTTAAGTTTTGGAAAGTTGCCTATGGGAGTAAACTCTTATTTTTTAATTTGTGCGTCAAGAACCGCAATAGTTACCATGTTAACTATTTCCCTCACGGAACTTCCTAATTGAACAATATGCACAGGCTTTTTAAGTCCCAATAGGATGGGTCCTATTGCTTCACTTTCGCTCATCTCCTGTATAAGTTTATAGGCGATGTTTCCTGAGGCAAGGTTAGGGAATATCAATGTGTTTACTTTTTTATCTACAAGTTCTGAAAATGGGAATTGTTCCTTAAGCATTTCGTTGTTCAAAGCAAAGTTGGCTTGAACTTCTCCATCAACGATCATTCCGGGATAACTCTTATGTAAAATTTTTACGGCCTCTCTCACTTTTTGTGGAACATCACCTTCGGTTGAACCAAAGTTGGAGTAGGAGAGAAGTGCAATTCGAGGAGTAATATTAAATTTCTTTACCGCATTTGCAGTAAGTACAGCTATATCTGCCAGTTCTTCCGCTGTTGGATCAACGTTCATTGTGGTATCGGCAAAAAAGAACGGACCTTTTTTTGTTGCAATAATGTACATTCCCGCAACCCTTCCTGAATCTTCCTGCATTCCGATTATTTGCAAAGCGGGTTTTATGGGGTCGGCGTATTTTCTTGTAAGGCCCGATATCATTGCATCTGCAGCTCCGGTTTCCACCATCATTGCGCCATAATAATTTCTTTCACGCATAGCTTTTCTTGCCTCGAAAAGAGTGTAGCCGCGTCTTTTTCTTTTATTGAAAAACAGATCGCCGTAAATTTTTCTGTTCTCTTCTTCTGAATCACTTCTCGGGTCAATGATAGGAATGTCTTCCAGATCAAGGCTATACTCAATAATAAGTTTATTTATTGTTGAAAGTGGTCCAAGAAGAATCGGTTTTGCGATTCCTTCATCACGTACTTGTTGTGCGGCTTTCAGGATCTTATAATGATCTGCTTCAGCAAACACAACTCTTTTAGGATTTTGCTTCGCTCTTGTAGTTATGTTCCTAATTAGTTTATTGTCTAATCCTAACCTGTTGTTGAGTTCGTTTTTGTAGCCTTCCCAATCAGTGATAATACGCTGTGCTACTTTTGATTCAATGGCAGCTTTTGCAACGGCTGGTGCAACGGTAGAGATGAGGCGGGAGTCAATAGGTTTGGGAATAATATACTCCGGACCAAAAGTTAAATTTTTACTTCCATAAGCCATGTTCACTGAATCCGGAACAGGCTCTTTTGCTAAACCCGCAATGGCGTAAACAGCAGCCAGTTTCATGGCTTCATTTATTTGTTTTGCTCTTACATCCAATGCGCCTCTGAAAATAAAAGGAAAGCCGAGTACATTATTTACCTGGTTAGGATGGTCGGATCTTCCCGTTGCCATGATAATATCTTTTCTCGCAGCGACAGCATCCTTGTAAGGAATTTCAGGATCAGGATTTGCCAGTGCAAAAACAATAGGATTCTTTGCCATGGATTGGATCATTTCTTTCGAAACAACATTCCCCTTTGAAAGGCCTACAAATACGTCGCATCCCTTCATTGCCTCGTCAAGTGTATTTATTTTTTTTACGTTTGTTGCGAAAAAACGTTTGCTCTCATCAATATCTTTGCGCGAAGGAGTAATTACACCTTTGCTGTCAAGCATAATAATATTTTCTTTTTTTGCACCAACCGAAAGATATAATTTAGCACAGGAAATCGCAGATGCGCCTGCGCCATTAATTACAATTTTTACTTTACTTATTTTTTTCTTAGCTATTTCAAGGGCATTGATCAATGCAGCAGCGGATATAATAGCTGTACCATGCTGATCATCGTGCATAACCGGAATATTCAATTCCTTTTTTAATCTTGTCTCAATTTCAAAGCACTCCGGTGCTTTAATATCCTCCAGATTTATTCCACCAAAAGTAGGGGAGATGGCTTTTACGGTATTAACGAAACTTTCGACATCACTTGCATCAACTTCAATATCAAAAACATCTATGTCAGCAAAAATTTTGAATAACAATCCTTTACCTTCCATCACCGGCTTTGATGCCAACGCACCAATATTTCCCAATCCTAAAACAGCAGTACCATTCGATATAACAGCCACCAGGTTTCCTTTCGTGGTGTACTTGTATGCATCCTCAGGATTTTGTTGAATTTTAAGACATGGTTCTGCCACACCTGGCGAATAAGCCAGTGATAGGTCACGTTGAGTATTATAAGGTTTTGTAGGTATTACTTCTATTTTTCCCGGCTTTCCTTGGGAGTGATAATCAAGGGCATCCTGCTTTCTGAATTTTATCATATTTAGTGACTCTTGTAACCTACGAATATAAACATTAATCCTTGTATTTTATTGCTCGTTTTTGAGCTATATCGGCTTGTATCCTCGCTATATCTTTTTATTTTTGAGTATGCTAAAAGTAGTGGTTTTTACGGGGGCCGGAATAAGTGCCGAAAGCGGAATTAAAACATTTCGAGGGAATGACGGGCTATGGGAAAACTATAAAATAGAAGAGGTCGCCACTCCTGAGGCATGGGAAAATGATCCTAGGAAAGTACTGGATTTCTATAATCAAAGAAGGGAGCAAGTGCGGAAAGCCTCACCTAATAAGGCTCACAGGGAGTTGGTTAAATTAGAAGAGAAATTTGATGTAACAATTATTACCCAAAATATTGACGATCTGCATAGCCGTGCCGGCTCAAAAAAGATTGTTCATTTGCATGGTGAAATAATGAAATCAAGAAGTACGCTTAAGCCTTATAAGGTTTATGATATTAAGGGTTCAACCCTTAACTATAATGATGTATGTGATATGGGTGCCCAATTGAGACCTCATATCGTATGGTTTGGAGAAAGTGTTCCCAATATGGAACTTGCTTATGAGATCACCAACAAGGCAGATATTTTTATTGTAATTGGAACATCTTTAACAGTGTATCCGGCAGCAGGGTTGGTAGAGTTTGCAAGGAAAGAGTGCGTTAAATATGTAATTGATCCTGATAAAATATCCATGGGGCTTATGGATGGGGTAGAGCATATTATGATGAATGCAAGCGAGGGAACCTCTATACTTGTAAAAAGACTTCTAGAAAGTTTGTAGTTTTAAAAATGCCACAAGTCGTGTTCAAGTTCGAAGATGTCATTCTTAATTCTCTCAGCTTCAAGAAGAGCATCCAAGCCTAATTTATATTCGGCGATTGAACGGTCATAAACGTTACTCTCTTTGTTTATATAACTTCCAAATTGTCTTTTCCATAATACATCTTCTAATGTCCTTCTTTCGGCATCGTTATACCTGTTATACACTTCAGCATTTGCAAAAACAGGTCTGCATTCAGGATAATACAACCAGAACATCGGAGAGTAACCACGAACTTCGCCGTTATCACCCTTGTTCTCTCTTAGTGGACAAATACCGATGATCCTTACATCAAGGACTGATCTTTGTTTATCGAAGAACCAATCTTCTTTTATCCAGTATTGTTTAATATCCTGTGAGCCTATTTCGATTTTAACCGGAGTAGGAATCATTTCTCCTGTTTCAAGATCCGGAATATAGTTAGTATCAACTTTTGAAAACATGCCCTCTAATTCCGATTTAGTCATAGGGAATTTGAATTCATCATCAGTCAATGGACTGCCGTAAGCAGTTAGCTGGCCAGTTAACAATGCGCATTTTATAACGTCAAATAAACTTCTGCGATCATTGATAGGGGATGTTGGAAAATATAAAACGTGATTAATTTTTTCTCTCAGATCAACTGTACGCCAGGTTCTTTTTGACCACATTACGTCTGCTTCTCTAAGTGAAGTATAAGGAACAAAATTTCTTTTTGGAGTGTGTTCTTTGTTAAATGCACCGTCCAATACATTTGGAGCAGTAGGAGTCGAATTGCATTGAGAAAATGCATTTCCACCAAGTGAAAATAAAAGAGCAAAAATGAAATGGATTACTTTTTTCATTGGCACTTTTGTTGAACTGTAAGTTTTTCGAAAAATCGCTGGAATAAAAAAGGGAAACTTTTCCGCTTCCCTTTTTTCATAGTTTTTAACTAAGCATTAAAAATGCCAAAGGTCGTGTTCAAGTTCGAAGATATCGTTCTTAATTTTTTCAGCTTCAAGAAGAGCGTCCAATCCTAGTTTATATTCTGCAATTGAACGGTCATAAACGTTGCTTTCTTTATTTACATAACTTCCGAATTGTCTTTTCCACAATACATCTTCCAATGTCCTTCTTTCGGCATCGTTAAACCTGTTGTACACTTCAGCATTTGCAAAAACAGGTCTGCATTCGGGATAATATAACCAGAACATCGGAGAGTAACCACGAACTTCTCCGTTATCACCCTTGTTCTCTCTTAGTGGACAAATACCAATGATCCTTACATCAAGAACCGATCTTTGTTTGTCGAAGAACCAATCTTCCTTTATCCAGTATTGTTTAATATCCTGTGAGCCAATTTCGATTTTAACTGGAGTAGGAATCATTTCTCCTGTTTCAAGATCTGGAATATAGTTAGTATCAACTTTTGAAAACATACCCTCCAATTCCGATTTGGTCATAGGGAATTTAAATTCATCATCAGTCAATGGGCTGCCATAGGCAGTTATTTGACCAGTTAAAAGAGCCGTCTTAATTACATCGAACAAGCTTTTACGGTCATTGATCGGTGATGTTGGAAAATATAAAACGTGATTAATTTTCTCTCTTAGATCGACTGTACGCCATATTCTGCGAGACCACATTACATCAGCTTCTCTGAGCGGAGTGTATGGTATAAATCTTCTTTTAGGAGTATGTTCTTTTATATAAACACCATCCAAAACGTTTTGTGCAAATAAATCGCTGGCCAGCAGCAATACTGCGATCACAACAATCAATTTTTTTGCATTTTTCATTTTTACCTCCTTTTAGTTAAAAGCAAAATACTATTGAACCTTTAAGTTAATTCCTGGTATTTTTCTTACAGTTCCATCGGGACCTTTTGCGCGTATATTTTCAATGTAAACTCTTGTGCCGGGCTTAGCTCCTGCTAATAATGATTTTTGTTCTCCGGTTAAAACCATACTGTTAGATACAGCTGTTGCTAGAACTCCTTTTGCTGTCATAGTAATATCAAAGGACTGAACAACAAACTTAACATCGAAGTCAAAATTTTTCATAACAGCAGTAACGCCTTGCACAGCTGTTAAAAGGCCTTTTTGAATGAGATCATCTCCTTCTTTACCACCAAAGTTTCCAACAGGATCAGGAATACGTTTTACGCGGAACTTAAAGCTTCCCATTGATTTGTTAGTACCACCGAACTTGGCACCAACGTTAATTGTAGCTTCGGTACCTCCGCTTACGCGGGCAATGTATTTTCCTCTTGATCCTGTCATAGTTCCCCCGGTAATATTCGGAGAAAGGTTTTCAGGTGCAACACCTGCAGCAGTAATAGATACAGGATTATCAACACCAATATAAAATACGTTCATCTTATCCGGAGATACAGCAGCTGCAGGTTTGGCCACCATATATTCACTGCTAAATGGATAATATTTTTTTCCTTCAGGAGCATCAACCTCAATAACTCCGCTCCATTTTTGAAGTCCTTCCGAACCGGTTTTCAACACATAATGACCTGCACCAGAAGAAACGTCTGCGATCTCTGTGGAAGTTCCTTTAATAGGATTTTTGAATTCATCCTTTAATGTTGTGTCAACATCACCTAAATAAATTTTAGGATTACTTGTAGAGTTAAACGCAACAAGTAGTACATCTGCTTTGTAGTCTTCTCCCGCCAAGATATAGCTGGATGGGGCAATTACTTTTGCAGTAAGTTGGTCGAAGGTTACATCCTTACCTTTAACTGCCGCATACAATGTGCCGGTTACATCGGCCTGAACATTGTTAATATCTGTTTGAATTTTAGACAGATTAGTGATAACAGCAACCAGCGGCAAGTGATAAAAGTTAATTACTTCCCAAGGGGCAGCAACTCCATTTTCAACACCACCGGGTAAGTCAAGAGCAGTAGCGATCTTTTTTTTCATCCCTGCTTTAACTGCCGGAAGAAACATGTCTTTTCCACTTTTATCCTTTTTGTCAAACATTTTTATGGCAGCTTCTCTGAAATCCTCAATTTTCTTTTTTAGCTGTAAAGCAGACCACTCTTCAGTAGCTGGTTTTGGAGAAGATGGCTCACTTCCGATCATTAATTGGGTGGGCTTGTCATAATTGTCTTTTGATGCAATACCCATCATGTTTTTTCTAAGTGTATCGGCAGATTCAGGAGGAGCCTCATCCACAAAAACGATGAGTTGTTTTTTCAATTCTTCAACAAATTTATTAAGCTCATCTGCATTTTTCTTTATTTCCTTTGCTAATTCAAAGAAGGGCGCCACCTTAGCCTTGTCTTTTGCTTCCGCAGCTTCAAAATCCTTAAATAAATCTTCGTTCTTTCCTGCGAATATTTCGTTGGATTTATAAAGCCCTTCGTTAACAACTACAAACGCGTTCAAGATGTCTTTTGATACGTTCATTGCCAAAAGAGCAGTGAGTACAAGGTACATCATACCAATCATTTTTTGCCTAGGTGTTTCTTTACCGCCTCCCATAATTTCTCAATAATTTTAAATCAAAATAGATTTATGTGTTAAACGAAAATGCTTTTGTTGTATCTATGATTCTACTTATTGTAGTTCATGGCTGATAACATATTGCCATAAACAGTGTTAAGCGCGTGAAGATTGCTTGACAAAGTAGAGATCTCGTTTTTATACTTCTTGGTATCCTCAACGGAGTCATGAAGATTCTTCATCAGTTCTTCAATACCTTCATAAAGTTTTTGCGTGGACTGCAAGTGGCTATTTGACCCCTGAAGCTGAAGTTCGTATGATGCATTAAGCTGAGAAAGGTTTTGTGAAACTTTTGTCAATTGCTCGCTATATGTTTTTGCACCTGAATGTGAATCGGCATTTGAAGATGACATATCCTCCAATGCTTTTGTGGCCTTAGAGTAAGATTTTGCCAACTCATCAGATGATTGAGCAACAGCTTCAGTAGCTTTGTTGTATGTTGAAGAAAGATTTTCTACTGAACGTGCAGCACCTTTCATGTTATCAACATATTCACTTGTTGCTATACTTGCGTCTGTAATGTTAGTGATTTTAGAAGTTTGATCAGAAAGACTTTTTAGTCCAGCGCCAAGGCTCGCAATAAGGGCGGGCTCTATTTTTGCTTCTTCAAGCATGTGATCAAGTTGCTCTGTGATAGAACCTGCGTTCTCTTCTATTGCAGTTTCTTCATGACCCTCATCACCATGCATACCAGCTAACTCGGGATAAACAAGGCTCCAGTCAATTTCTTCGTGTAAGGGTTCAAAGGCAGAAAAGAAAAATATGAAAGCCTCAGTTGTTAACCCAACAACCAACATTGGGCCTGCACCAGGCCAGTGCATAATTTTAAACATAGCACCCACAATTACAATCGCTGCACCGATACCGTACAACTTTGCCATAAATTTTTTCCATGCTTTACCTCCTGGTCTCATAAAGTCTCAATTTTAAGGGTTATTATTTTATTGTTTTGTTTTATCTCTATAGATTATCGTCTTTAGCTCTTCCTAAATAAGTCATCACGCATCTGAATCCGATATAGCATTTAGCTGTATCCTGGTACTCATATGTCCTGGTACTGTTTTGCATATAATAGCCAATGTCTTTCCAGCATCCGCCTCTTATGACCTTACGTTTCATTACCGTAGGCTCGTCATCTTTTGCGTCGTAAACATAGTCAGGGTTAAGGTCATGAGAGAAGTCGTACGCAGACTCGTCATATGCGTTGCTTGTCCATTCGGCAGCATTACCAGCCATACAATACAAGCCAAAATCGTTAGGGTTATAAGACATGATCTTAACAGTATGGAAACCTCCATCGTCTATATAGCTACCTCTCATCGGTTTGAAGTTCCCTAAGAAACATCCTCTTGCATTTCTGATATAAGGGCCACCCCAAGGGTACGGGCTAAGTGCCAGACCGCCTCTTGCTGCATATTCCCACTCAGATTCGGTTGGTAAACGGAAGTCCTGAACATAAGTCCCCCCGTTAGCCTTTAGGAAATTATTCAACAGATTTGTTCTCCAAACACAGAATGCTTTTGCTTGTTTCCATGTTACACCTACAACCGGATAATCATCATATGCCGGGTGCCAGAAATACATATTCGTCATTGGTTCGTTGAAAGAGTAAGTGAAGTCATGTATCCAGGCAAGTGTGTCCGGATAAACGTTTACTACTTCCTTTATAATGAAAACACTTCTGTCTAAACCTGTTTTTCCGTTTACAGTATAATTTCCATTACCGTTCACGTACTCACGTCCGGTTTTTGGATCAGTTGTTTTTTCGGGAATGAATCTGTTTGCTTTTTTAGCAGCCGTTCTGTAATCGATCCAGAAATATTCGTAATTAAGCTTTCTGGTATCAATCTCTTTTCTTCCGTAAAATCTTTCAGCAACAGGAAGGTATAAAGGCTGCAATGCAACTTGTTTGTCTTCTTCTTCACTACTATAATCAGGATCTTCATCCCAGATAAGTGGAGGGGGGTCTGGATAGGTCTCGCCTAAATTTAAAGGATTAGATGCAAGCCAGTCCTCTTCCGATACAGCGTAATCTTCTTCAAAACCACCTGCAATAAGAAGCCTGCGAGCGATGGAGTCTACCACCCAGTTAACAAACTGGCGATATTCGTTATTGCTAATCTCTGTCTGGTCAATATAAAATGACTGAACAGAAACTGTTTTTGCTTTAGTGGTATGTGAGTAAGGAACATCCTGATCACTTGGGCCCATGTTGTAGCTTCCCATGGGGAGCCATAGCATTCCAAAAGGATCGGGTTGAAACCATTCTTCCCTGCCTTGTACGCCAATCAGTTCTCCATTGCCTTTGTTGCATCCTGCAACTACCGCGATGAATGAAGCTAATAAAAGTAACTTTTTCATGATGCCTCCTTTTAGTTTTTAAACCGGGTGTAAGAGTGCTTTAACGTGTGCTAATAATAAAGGTTACAACTGTACTCAAAAAAATACTACAAGAACCTAACATTCTGATGACTTTGAACTTTTGCTTTAGGTTCAATTTTAAAGCAATAGTTAAGCAAAATCTCATGTGACCCACTACTATATTGCTTAAGGGTCGACATAGTCACATCGTAAGAATAACCAATTTTCCAGGTCATTTTTGCGTTGCCTCCCTGGTAACCAACTAGAGCAACAACAGCATCAGTAAGCCTGTAAGAAGCTCCAGCCCAAATCATTCTGTTCCAAACGCCTAAAACGTTTACGTCTAACTGGGTAGCTGCAGCATCAGATTTAGCTAAGATCGAAGGTTTGATGTCGATAGATTGAGAAACAGGAAATTCATATCCTGCCATTAAGTAGTAATGTCTTACAGTAGTAAATGTAGCGTTCTTCAAACTGATTTCACCCTGAGGTAAGTGAAGAGAAGAAAGGCCAAAATAAAGTTGGTTGGTTGCGTAATACGCTCCGAAGCCAACGTCAAATGTTGTTGCTGCGTCAGCGTTAGCTGGAATGCTATTATCTCCTGCAACTCCGTCAGATGCAACCCACGGTCCAAAAAGAGATTTTTGTTGCATACCACCCTCAAGTCCAAGTCCAAGTGTACCAGGACCCACAGGCATATTAAAAGAGTACGCAAGTTTTCCTAAAAAGCTTTTATCAAATCCTAATTGGTCAGATACCACCGTTAGGCCGATACCCCCTCTTATAGCATTGATAGTAGCATCACCGCTGAAAAGAAATGTCTTAGGTGCACCCGGAAAGCCAGTCCACTGCTGTCTGTATAATGCTGTAGCACAAAATGCCTGGCTAGTACCAGCATATCCTGGATTAATTGCCAGTTTATTGAACATGTTATGACTAAATTGTGCGTCTTGTTGAGCGAATGAAGTAACTACAATTGCGATTGCAGTAAGGGTTATAAGAGTTTTTTTCATATCAAAAATTTGCTTCTTTTATGCAAAAAATGATTTTAGCAGTTGGCTAAGGTATAAAAAAAATCAAACAAAACAAATTTTGGGGAATTGTCAATAATTGGGTTTTAACTCAATTTTTGATAGGTTTGCCACCATCGGTCAGGCATTTCTTCGCTACAGGCCAGTACGTAGTCGTTGTAGGTGCAGGGGACCAGGTGGTGCCTTTCGTATTTCAGGCGCTGGTCAGGGGGGTAGGGTACATCCATCCACCAACGGTCGGATTTATTGCTTTTATAAAACAAAATTTCGTGTTTTTCTTTTGTATTGACCCTGAATTTGGTAAAACCACTGGTATCTGTCAATGGCATATCGTTTTTACGGTTATTAAAGCCATCAATAAAACACCAGAGCATTTGGGCTAAAAGATGGGCGGTTTGTCCTTTTTTATCCAGGGAAGGGTTGAATTCATAAAACCCAATTGAAGATAACTTATCGCTCATGCCCGCATATTTTGCCAGCTGACAAGCCTCTTCTCCATAAAATCCATTTGGGCTCGTGTTGCCGCATCCAGGGGCATCGCCAAAACGGATCGCGGAAATGTCAAAACTTATAAAATCAGCGTTACGAATAATAGGTTCTGAATCTTCGATCTTCGATCTTGTTTCTCCTAATCTGTATGCATCGAAGTATAGTTTTGAAATTAACTCAAGCGTTTTTGGTTCAGCAAAATAAGTCTGGTAACCAATGTTGCTGTAATTAAAAAGATAATTCGGTTGTTGTAAAATAATCTTACCCAGGTAAGTATTTGAGTCAAGTATGCTTTCTGCGTCGCCCATATCAAACATGGGGTCAATGGCTAACATATTTACTGTTTGACGCATTGACTCATATGCTTTGTAATTTGCATATGTAAGGTCCTGTCCGCCGCCAATGATAATTGGTAAAACCCGCTCTCTTAAAAGCTCTTGTATGACTTGATTAAGTGCGAAGTAGGTGTCATCAATTGTGTGACCTCTTTTTATATTTCCGAGGTCTACTATATTTGCCGATGATCCATGAGAATAGAGTTTGTATAAAAAAGGGCGAACATGATTTGCTGCGTTTTCGCAGCCTATATTGTTTACAGATTGCCTGTCTTCTTCAACACCAAGAATAGCGAGCTTGTAGTTTTTTATTTCCGGAAAATCTCCCTCAGGCAGGAATTTATCTATTAGCTTTCCTAACTGACCATCAGCATAATTATCGGTAGAAATTTCGACCGGCGAAAAAAAGTCTGATAGTTCCATGTTGAAAATAATATTGGAACGAATTTAATGCCAATTAAAAAATGAATTGGAGTCGGCAACAATTAGTTGTTAACCATTCAATGTGAAAAGCGATTATTTTTTCGCTTTCGCAGGTTTGGCTTTTGTTTTAGCTGCAGTTTTCTTTGCGGCTTTTTTCGCAGGTTTTTTTGCAGCCGCTTTTTTTGTAGTCTTTTTCTCCTTTGTTTCTTTCTCTTTGCCTTTTTTCCCTTTAGCTTTTTCTGATAAACCTGCTATGTCCAAACATTCCTCAAGGGTAAGTTCTTCCGGCTTTTTCTCTTTAGGAATTTTAAAGAAATTTCTACCCGATTGTATACATGGTCCATAACGGCCATTCACAACTTTTACAGAAGTATTGCCTTCAAATTTTTTAATGACTTTTTCACTTTCCTTTTTTTGTTTTTCCTGAACAAGTTGTATCGCTTTTTCGAGTGTAATTTCAAATGGGTCCTCGTTTTTAGGCATCGAACAAAAAAGATCGTCGTATTTAATGTAAGGTCCGAAACGTCCTTTCGCGGCGCTAACAGGAAGGCCATTGTACATTCCCAATTCGCGAGGAAGTTTAGGCATTTTTAAAATTTCAACTGCACGATCGTATTCTATTGTATAAGGATCATCTGTTTTAGGGAGAGAATAAAATAAACTATTGTGTTTTAAGTAGGGACCAAAACGTCCGATGGCAACAGTTACTTCTTCGTTCTCATACACGCCAAGCGCTCTTGGTAATTTAAAAAGATCCAAGGCTTCTTCAAGAGTAATGGTATCGAGGCGTTGATCTTTACGCATGCCAGCATACTTTGGTTTGTCTTCATCGGTTGATGCACCAATCTGTACCATAGGCCCGAATCTTCCGATCCTTGCGATAATTGGTTTTCCGCTTTTTGGATCGGTGCCTAGTGCACGTTCGCCAGAAGCACGTTCAGATGTTTCGGTAGTTACTTCAACAGTTTTATGAAAAGGTTTATAAAAATCCTTTAACATTTTTGTCCATTCCAGTTTACCTGCAGCAACTTCATCAAATTCTTCTTCAACTTTTGCTGTAAAATGGAAGTCCATAATTTGCGGAAAGTGTTCAAGTAAAAAATCATTTACCACCATACCAATATCTGTAGGAAACAATTTTGATTTTTCTACTCCTGTGTTTTCCGAGCGTACTTCAGTGTTTACTGCTCCGCTTTTTAATTGAATGAAATTAAAATTTCTTGGAGATCCTGTTCTGTCTTCTTTCACTACGTATCCTCTTTTTTGTACGGTAGAAATAGTTGGCGCATAAGTAGAAGGGCGCCCTATTCCCAACTCTTCCAGTTTTTTTACAAGACTTGCTTCTGTGTATCGAGCAGGGTGATGAGTAAAACGTTCAGTGCCTGATGCCTCTTGTAAATTAAGCGCTTCACCGGTTTTTAACGGAGGAAGAATCCCCTCGGTAGTTTCGTCCTCTGTTTCGTCCTCTTTTGTTTCGAGATATACTTTTAAAAATCCTTCGAATTTTAATACTTCACCCTGTGCAACAAAATTAAGATCAGCAGTAGAAACATTTATTGTCGCAGTTGTTTTCTCTATCTGAGCATCTGCCATTTGAGATGCAATGGTACGTTTCCAGATGAGGTCGTACAAACGAAGTGCCTGTACATCTCCACCTTCAATACTATGTTGATTAAAATATGTGGGACGAATGGCTTCGTGAGCTTCCTGCGCGTTTTTAGATTTTGATTTGTATTGACGGATGTTTAAAAAGTTTTCGCCGTAAATACGTGTGATCTCCGCACTTGCAGCATCCAAGGCTGTTTGCGAAAGATTCACACTATCAGTACGCATATAAGTTATTTTTCCACTCTCATAAAGGCCCTGTGCAACGCGCATCGTCTGTGCAACCGAATATCCAAATTTTCTTCCGGCTTCTTGTTGTAAAGTAGAAGTTGTAAATGGTGCAGATGGAGATTTTTTTGCAGGCTTTGTTTCAATATTCGAGATGGTGAATTTTGCCGATCTGCATTTTTCCAAAAACTCAAGAGCTTCTTCTTTAGAAGGTAAACGCTTTGCGAGTTCTGCTTTTATAATTGAGCCATCTGTATTTTTAAAGATGGCAGATACTTTATACGATGAGGTGCTTTTAAACGCTACAATTTCTCTTTCTCTATCAACAATTAATCGTACGGCAACGCTTTGCACGCGGCCCGCAGATAAAGATGGTTTTATTTTTCTCCACAAAATAGGTGAGAGTTCAAATCCAACCAGCCTGTCAAGTATCCGCCTTGCCTGCTGTGCGTTTACCAGGTTTTGATCTATGTCACGGGGATTCTCAAGTGCATTTAATATTGCGCCCTTGGTGATCTCATGATATACTATTCGTTTAGTGTTATTTTTTTTCAGGTTTAATGCTTCAGATAAATGCCATGCAATAGCCTCTCCTTCACGGTCCTCATCGGAAGCTAACCAAACCATGTCTGCATCCTTTGCCAATTTTCTCAGGTCTGCTACTACTTTGGTTTTATCGGGGGATATTTCGTAAGCAGGTTCAAAATTATTTTCTAAATCAACACCCATTCCTTTTTTTACAAGGTCGCGTATATGCCCGATGGATGATCTTACAATAAAATCTTTACCTAAAAAACCTTCAATGGTTTTTGCTTTCGCAGGTGACTCAACAATAAATAAATTCTTACCCATATTATTTTCCGTCGTTAAAATCTTTAAAAAAAGATGAAAATGCTTTGTTAAGGGTTGCAAAGAAAACAATATAGAATGGATATTTCCAAATTTGATTTTTAACTAACGGGAATTTTTGGCACAATTTTGATAAATTAAAAAAAAGAAAAATATTTTTTAGTTGCTGCTCAATGACCTCATTAACAGCACTTTTAGATTGTCTTTATGAAAACTAACGAACGTATAATTTTATGTGAAAAAATTATTCAGAAATTTTTTTTGAAGAGAAAGTGACATTTTGGCATTAGTCTTTAAAATATTTAACTTTGCACCCCGTTTATAATTTAGGAATGCGGCAATTTTTAAGATGGAAAATAAAGTGATCATAGAAAGTAAACAAGGTGAGGCGTTGATATTGCATCCGGCGGTTAAATCGAACGGAAAAAAAATGTTCATTGAAAGCTATGGTTGCGCGATGAATTTTTCTGACAGCGAAATTGTTGCGTCTGTTTTGGTGGATAAAGGATATTCAACCACAACTGATTATAAGGAAGCCGATCTTATACTTATTAATACATGTGCAATTAGAGAGAATGCTGAGCAGCGTGTACGAAATCGTTTAAAAGAATTTAATATACTGAAGAAGAAAAGACCATCCACAATGGTTGGCGTGATGGGCTGTATGGCGGAAAGATTAAAATCAAAATTACTTGAAGAAGAAAAAATTGTTGATATAGTTGTTGGCCCCGATGCATATCGTGATTTGCCTGGATTAATTGAAACTGTTGAGGGCGGACAAAAAGCGGTGAACGTTTTATTATCTCGTGATGAAACTTATGCGGATATAAATCCGGTGAGGTTAGATACAAATGGTGTTACGGCATTTATTAGTATTACCCGAGGTTGTGATAATATGTGTGCGTTTTGTGTGGTGCCTTTTACACGTGGAAGGGAACGTAGTCGTGATCCGGAAAGTATTATTGCGGAAGCTGCACTTTTATTTGAGCAGGGCTATAAAGAAGTTACGCTGCTTGGTCAGAATGTAGATTCATATAAGTTTAAAGTTCAAAGTTCAAAGGTTAAAGTTGAAGGGGTTGAGGAAGAAGTCGAGGAGTTTGTTTCATTTGCAAATTTACTGGAAAAAGTAGCACTTGTTAATCCATTACTGCGTGTGCGTTTCAGCACATCTCATCCAAAAGATATGACTGATGAGGTATTATATACGATGGCTAAATACGATAACATTTGTAAATATGTTCACTTACCTGTGCAAAGCGGAAGCTCAAGAGTTTTGGAGTTGATGAACCGGGGATATACACGTGAGTGGTATTTAGATAGAATAGCTGCAATAAGAAGAATTATGCCCGAGTGTGGTATATCTACAGATATCATTTCCGGATTTTGCACAGAGACAGAAGAAGATCACCATGCAACACTTTCATTAATGAACGAAGTGGTTTTTGATTTCGCGTATATGTTTTCTTATAGTGAAAGACCAAAGACTTTAGCTGAAAGAAAATATAAAGATGATGTTCCGGAAGAAGTGAAGACAAGAAGGCTGCGGGAAATAATGGACCTGCAGCAAAAGAATTCAGCTGTACGCACAAAAGTTGGATTGGGTAAGGTACACAGAGTGTTAGTGGAACGTATTTCGAAAAAAAATTCAGAAGAATTAGCCGGGCGCAATTCACAAAATGGTGTTGTTGTTTTTCCTAAAGGAGATTTTAAAAAAGGGGATTATGTTGACGTGTTGGCGGAGAGTTGTACGATTGCTACGTTGATTGGTTCTGTTGTTAGAGCCAAGAGTTAAGAACCAAGATACAAGACAAGGGAATGAACATTCAAGATATAAAAAACAGGTTTGGAATAATAGGCAGTTCGCCATTACTCGACAGGGCATTTGATATTGCCATGCAGGTGGCTCCTACAGATCTTAGCGTTTTGATAACTGGAGAAAGCGGAACAGGTAAAGAAGTTTTTCCTCAGATAATTCATCAGCTTAGTGCGCGTAAACACGGTCCTTACATTGCGGTTAATTGCGGTGCAATACCGGAAGGCACAATTGATTCAGAATTATTCGGGCATGAGAAAGGTTCATTTACCGGAGCACATGAAGCCCGTAAAGGTTATTTTGAAGTAGCCAATAGCGGAACAATTTTTTTAGATGAGGTAGCAGAGATGCCGTTGGCTACACAAGCGCGTTTATTGAGGGTGTTGGAGAGCGGCGAATTTATAAAAGTTGGTTCATCAAAAGTTCAAAAAACTGATGTGCGTGTGGTGGCTGCTACCAATGTAAATATTGCCGGAGCAATTGAAAAAGGAAAATTCAGGGAGGATCTTTATTACCGTTTAAATACAGTTCCAATTATTGTTCCCCCACTGCGTGAGCGCAGACAAGACATTCATTTATTGTTCAGAAAATTTGCTGCCGATTTTGCTGCGAAATACCGCATGCCTGTAATAAAACTAGATGCACAGTCAGAGCAGTTGCTAACCAGTGCCTACTGGCAAGGGAATGTGCGCCAATTGAAAAATATTACGGAACAAATTTCCGTTATAGAAAAAACCAGGGACATAACGGCGGATACAATGGTGAAGTATTTACCAATGAAGCAAACATCATCTTTACCTATGGTGGTAAAACAGGATGGTTCAGGAGGGGGAGGAGATTTTTCGGAACGGGATTTGCTTTATAAAGTATTGTTCGACATGAAAAAAGATCTAACTGATCTTAAAAAAATTGTGGTCGATTTAATTGAGAATGACACAGGGTTAAAACAGGATTTTCACCCGGAGAATGAACAGATTATTAAAAAGCTTTACCAGGATGTTGGGGCCCCTGAAGCCAACGCAATTCAATTGGGTTATGGAGAGCAATTAATCAGTAAGGAAGAAGAAATTCATGAGCCTGAAGTGTTGGAAGAAAAATCTTTATCATTACAACAGGTAGAAGAAGATATGATTAAAACGGCGCTGAAAAAACACAGAGGGAAAAGAAAAAACGCAGCAAGAGAATTAGGAATTTCAGAGAGAACACTATACAGAAAAATAAACGAGTATAACATAAAGGAGTAAAGTGAGTTTAAAGTTTAAAGTTCAAAGTTGGAAGTTGGAAGTTGGAAGTTGGAAGTCAGGAGTTGCAAGGTTTTTTGTGCTTCTCACTTCGTGCTTCGTGCTTCTAACTTTTTTCAATTCCTGCAAGGTTAATTATGGATTTAAAGGGATAACGATTCCGCCAGAAGTTAAAACGGTGAGCATACAATATTTTGCTAACCAGGCTTCATTGGCAAATCCTACTTATAGCCAATCGTTTACAGAGGCATTGCGGAATATTTTTCAGACACAAACTAACCTGGCACTAACGGATAAAGGCGGTGATATTACTTTTGAAGGATCGGTTACAGGCTATGCAACCTCGCCTGTTTCGATACAAAGCAATGACCAGGCAGCACAGAACAGGTTGACAATAACTGTTAGCGTGAAATATGTAAGTAAGTTTGAAGAATCAAAAAACTTTGAGACCAATTTTTCGAGATTTGCAGATTATCAAAGTACAAAGAGTCTTGCAGAAGTAGAGGCTGAACTCATTAAGCAGATCAACGATCAATTGGTTCAGGATATTTTTAACAAAGCGCTTAACAACTGGTAATGAATAAGGATCAATTCATATCACTGCTTCGCAATCCGGTAAATCTTAATTCGGATAGCGTGGCATTGCTCAATGATGTGGTGAAAGAGTTCCCTTATTTTCAAACGGCTCATTTGCTTTATACAAAAAATCTGTACGATCAAAACAGTATGCATTATTCTGGCCAATTAAAACGTGCCGCGGCATACGTATCCGATCGTAAGGTCTTGTATCAGTTGATAAATAATCCGGCTAAAGTTGTTGCGGTGCCTCAGGTTATCCATTCAACAGTAGTTGTAGAAGAGAAAGTTGCTTTCGTGGAAACAAAACCTGTTGAAGGTTTAATTGTAAAACACAGCTCTTCTCAGCCAAAAGAATTTGTAAAAACAACTGAGGTTGTTAAGCCTGATGATATTGAAAAGAAGGATGTTGAAATTGTAGAATTAGTTTTAGAGGCGCCCAATACACCGATTGAAATTGATGTAAAAAAACTTTCTTCTTTAGACCAGGAGATACTGAGTAAAGCGATCGATTCCAGTATTAAACAGGAAGTTGATGAGCCATTTCTAGAGGATAAAAAGGAGATAAGCAAGGAGAAACCTGTTATTGAGGATGTTCCTATTTCATCGGATTCCAAATTCAGCTTCTCGGATTGGTTAAAGCTATCGGATCCTAAAACTCCAAAAGAGGATAAGAAGAAACTTAACTATACAGAAATGATAGATAAGTTCATTGTACATGAACCAAAAATGACGCGCCCTGCCGCTTCTTTCTATTCACCGGTTGATAAAGCAAGAAAGAGTGTTGTTGATAATTTTGAGATTGTTACCGAGACTTTAGCTAAAATTTATGAAAAACAGGGGAATTACCCTAAGGCCATAAAAGTATATGAGAGTCTGCGTTTGAAATATCCGGGAAAAAGTAGTTACTTTGCAGCCCGAATTCAAGAAATAGAAAGGCTAATTAATTTATAATTTATCATGGGTACTATAATTACGATATTGTTGATCACAGTTTGTATACTTCTTATTCTTATTGTATTGGTTCAAAATTCAAAAGGAGGCGGTTTATCATCGTCATTCGCTTCTTCTAACCAGGTAATGGGTGTTCGTAAAACTGCCGATTTTTTGGAAAAAGCTACATGGACACTGGCAATTGCCTTATTGGTTCTTTGCCTTGCTTCAGCTTTTAATAAGCCTGCAAATACAGGAACTACTGATGCTACTACTGAAGGCTCTGTTACAAAGAAAAAAGCTTCTACTGTGGTTCCTCCTGCCGGGGTGCCAATGCCTACAGCAGCTCCGGAAAACACTGGAAACTAAAATTTATCGGTGTCAGTCTGTCATCTTAGGGTGACAAAGACTTTTTTATCGTCAGATTTCTCTGAAAAATTGTCTCTTTAATACTGTTTATAGTGCTTTGGCATCAATTGTGACATAATAGGTCGTCAAGAAAAAATTAGTTTGAGTTTTTAATATTAACCTTTTAACAATAACAAAAATGGCAAGCGTAAAAATTAAACCTCTAGCAGACAGAGTGATTGTTCAGGCTGCAGCAGCAGAAGAAAAAACAGCAGGTGGAATTATTATTCCTGATACAGCTAAAGAAAAGCCACAAAAAGGCAAAGTAATAGCTGTTGGTACAGGCAAAAAAGATGAGCCTTTAACAGTAAAAGTTGGTGACAGTGTTCTTTATGGTAAATATGCCGGAACCGAGATCATGGTTGAAGGAAAAGAATATTTGATCATGAGAGAATCAGATATTTTCGCAGTAGTATAAAATAATTGTTGAATTTAAGAATTGCAGAATTCTTGTTCACCATAAAACTAATTCAATAATTTTTTAAATCACAAATTCAAAAATTAAATAAAATGGCAAAGGATATCACATTTAACCTGGAAGCAAGAGATGCTTTAAAAAGAGGCGTTGATGCATTGGCAAATGCTGTAAAAGTTACATTAGGACCTAAAGGACGTAATGTTATTATTGATAAAAAATTCGGAGCACCTTCTATCACTAAGGATGGTGTTACAGTTGCAAAAGAAATCGAGTTGAGACACCCTATCGAAAACATGGGAGCTCAGTTGGTGAAAGAAGTAGCTTCTAAAACAGCTGATATGGCTGGTGATGGAACTACAACTGCAACTGTATTAGCGCAAGCTATTGTAACAGCAGGGTTGAAAAACGTTGCTGCAGGAGCTAACCCAATGGATTTGAAAAGAGGAATTGACAAAGCAGTTACATCTGTTATTGCCGATCTAAAAAAACAATCTAAATCAATTGGAGAAGACAATAAAAAAATTGAACAAGTTGCTACGATCTCTGCAAACAATGATAGCGAGATAGGTAAACTTATTGCGCAAGCAATGGGTAAAGTAAAAAAAGAAGGTGTTATCACTGTTGAAGAAGCAAAAGGAACAGATACTACCGTTGAGGTAGTTGAAGGTATGCAATTCGACAGAGGTTATATCTCTGCTTACTTTGTTACCAACGTAGATAAAATGGAAGCCGTAATGGAGAGTCCATATGTATTGATATATGATAAAAAAATATCAAACATGAAAGAGTTGCTTCCAATACTTGAGAAAGCAGTTCAAACAGGAAAACAAATTTTTATCATAGCTGAAGATGTGGATGGAGAAGCTCTTTCTACACTAGTTGTAAATAAAATTCGCGGCGCATTAAAAATCTGTGCTATTAAAGCTCCAGGTTTTGGTGACAGAAGAAAAGCAATGTTGGAAGACATCGCTATCCTTACAGGTGGAACAGTTATCTCTGAAGAAAGAGGATTTAAATTAGAGAATGCAGATCTTTCTTTCTTAGGAAAAGCGGAAAAAATTACTGTAGACAAAGACAATACAATCATTGTTGGCGGTGCAGGTAAAAAAGTTGATATCACTGGAAGAGTAAATCAGATAAAAGCTCAGATCGAGACTACAACATCTGATTATGATAAAGAAAAATTGCAAGAGCGTTTGGCTAAATTAGCCGGTGGTGTTGCAGTGCTTTATATCGGTGCAGCTACGGAAGTAGAAATGAAAGAGAAAAAAGATCGCGTTGACGATGCATTACACGCAACAAGAGCTGCTGTTGAAGAAGGTATTATACCGGGCGGCGGAGTAGCTTATATCCGTGCTGTTGATGCACTCGAAAAATTAAAAGGATCTAATGAAGATGAGCAAACAGGTATTGCTATAGTTAAGAGAGCTTTGGAAGAACCACTTCGCCAGATCGTTGCTAACGCAGGCGGTGAAGGTTCTATCGTGGTACAAAAAATAAGAGAAGGTAAAAATGATTTCGGTTACAATGCAAGAACAGAGATTTATGAAAATCTGTTAGCAGCCGGAGTTATCGATCCTACTAAGGTTGCACGTGTTGCATTAGAGAACGCGGCTTCTATAGCAGGCATGCTTCTTACAACTGAGTGTGTATTGGCTGACGAAAAAGAAGAAAAATCAGCTGGTCATGGTCATGGCGGACATCCAGGAATGGGTGGAATGGAAGGAATGATGTAAAAAATGGCTTTATGTTAAAAAGCTCTCCTGATAATTCAGGGGAGCTTTTTTTTTATTCAATAAAATATTACATTCGTAAGAATAATATTGGTTTTGCGTAAGCTTCGTAAATAGGGTGGTGCGGATTGATTGCAACATTTGTAATTGCTGGTTTATTGTATTTAATTGATATTGTTTCAGCTAGACTTACCATGCTATGTGTTTTCCATGGTTGTTTTGCTGATGATAGGATATACTTACAAGCCCATAAGTAGTGAGAAGGATTATTGTAATTTTGATGCTATTCGCAATCTCTGCGAGTAGCCAAGAGTCTTCTGTTTGCAATTGCCCCGGTCAACATAAAACCGGCAAGGGTACCTTTTATTTTTCCTGGGGGTATAATAGGGCATGGTATTCCAAAAGCGATATCCATTTTAAAAATTCCAAGTCAGATAATTATGACTTTACATTGTATAAATTAACTGCACAAGATAGAAAAAGTGATTATCAGGATTTTTGGACAAAAGACCTTTCGATTCCTCAGTATGTATATCGGTTTGGATATTATTTAAATGATAAAAGAAATTTAGGGTTCGAAATTAATTTTGATCACACTAAATATGTGATGGATGGTAACCAGGTTGCACATTTAAAAGGAACGATAAGGGGAGTTTATTATGATACTGATACAATAGTAGGTCCAGGTCTGTTGAAATTTGAGCATACTGATGGTGCCAATTTTTTGCTGTTTAATATTATGAAGCGACATTATATTTTTAAATCTTCAAACCAAAAACATTGGTTAAGTTTTGTAGGTAAAGCAGGAGTGGGTATCGTTATTCCCAGAAGCGATGTGTATTTATTTGGTGTGGAAATGAATAATAAATTCCACGTTGCTGGCTATGTGACGGGAATAGAAATCGGCTTGCGTTATGATCTTTTTAAATACTTTTATGTTGAACCTACTATAAAAGGGGTTTTTGCCAATTATTTAAATGCTTTAACTGTTGGCACCGGTAAAGCAAATCATCATTTTTGGGCCTTTGAAACAATAGGTACATTTGGGTTTCAGTTTCCTCTGTAAAAAAATAATCCAACGGGATTAAACCTTTTAGTTTTTCAATAGTCATAGATTGAAAGAAACAACAAAACAAAACAAAAAACAATATAATTATGAAAGCACAAAAAATAATTTTAAGGGGATTTTTTTTCGCACTAGTGTTAAGTTTAGTATTTACCGGATGTAAAAAACATGAAGATGAGGATACTGATACATCAGCATCTAACGATAATGCAACTTCTGAAGCATACTTTGATGATATGGGTAATATCGCGAACGAAGGAGCAGTTTCAGGAGCAGTATCTTCATATAAAAATTCACCGGGAACAGAAGTAGCTACCGATGGTTTATTGAGTTCATGCGCTACTGTTACATTTGATACCTTATATCATGCCAACGCCGATTCGGTAACTGTTGATTTTGGTTCTTCAAATTGTTTATGCGCTGATGGCAGATACAGAAGAGGTAAAATTTTAGTTACCTATACAGGCAGATACAGAGATTCTGCGACGGTGATCACTACCGTTCCTATAAATTATTTTGTGAACGATAATCAGTTGGTCGGTACTCGCACAGTAACCAATCTGGGGCACAATAGTGCAGGGCATCTCGAATACAGTATTGTTGTTAGCGGACAAATAGTACTTGCAAATTCAGGAGGTACCATTACATGGAACTCAACTCGTACAAGAGAGTGGACTCAGGGGGAAAGCACTATAATGTGGAGTGATGATCAATATTCAATTACAGGTAGTGCAAGTGGAACAAGTGCTAAAGGTGTTTCATATACTGCAACAATTACGAGTCCATTGATCAGGAACATGGCATTAGGCTGTCGCAAACATTTTGTTCAGGGAACATTTGATCTCACCCCCAGCGGCAAAGCAACACGTACTGTAGATTATGGAACAGGTGCATGTGATAATAGGGCAACAGTTACCATCAATGGTCAAACATACAACATCACACTTAAATAAAAATTAATTGCTCTCAAATAAAAAGGGCGACCCAAAATTTTGGGTCGCCCTTTTTATTTTTAAAGCTATCGTCTTTTATTTTGAAACGATTAGTTTTTGGGAAATTGCTCCATTAGAAGTTTGAAGAGTAACATTGTAAATGCCTGCTGGTAAATTAGCTGTATCAAAAAACAATGCGTGCTCTCCCGCGGTATAATTCTGACTTTCTATGGAGAAAATATTTTCACCGATCATATTGATGACGGATAATGAAACACGATCTTCGTTCAGTAAGTTAAAATGGGCTGCGGTAAGCCCTAATGATGGGTTAGGGTAAACTGAAATTTGCTGCACACTTTTCTTTTGAATTTCTTTCAGGCCAACGGTTATATTTTCATGCTCTTCAGCATTTAATATTTCTCTTCTTCCGTTTGCATCATAATAATTTACAAAAGCAATTGCGCTCATTTTGTTTTCATTATATCCTACAGGAACAATGTATTGATAACTGTTTGAGAAAGTTTGCCCTGGTGCAGGGTTAGATGGAATAATTCCTGAAGTACCCCATGTGGAACTTGGAACAGCTCTCAGAACATGTCTGTGTGCATAACCTACCATTGGGTTGCCTCTTCCAAAAAATGGTGAACCAGTTGTTGTGTTATAATAGTTTGTTTGATCGTATCCACTTCCAGTGCCAGTTACACTGTCCTCGATCACAAATACAGAAATTCTTAAATCACCCGGATACGCATAATCAACAAAATTTGCATCCACTGAAATGCTCAGCATTCTTGTTGATGAAGCCCATGTGGTAGACAATGAAACGTTAACCGGTGTGGGTGTATTCAATCTTGTTACTGCGCGGCTCGACCAAACATTTCTGTTGCCTGATGATGGGTAAAATTCTCCGGGCCATTCAACTCTGTCAAAAGAAGCGTAAGGTGCCCCTGGTGCAAATTCTGTTGCAAGTGTTGAGCTTGCTGCTATAGTCATCGCATCTGTTAAATATCCTGCATGGTGCGTTACTCCTAATATATCATGATGGTTCGTAAGGATAGTGTCCATTACATAAGTTCCATTAGGGCAATATCCACAAGGAGCGGTTGAATATTCTTCAATAAATGATTTTTTTGTTCCTGCAGTTCCCTGGTTCACAAAAATATTTTCATCTAATGTATCGTTTGTGTTATTCATGTCGGCAACGCCGTTAATACTATCGGCCCATACTTTTAAATTCGAAAATGATCCTGCGCCAGTTGGAGTCCATGAGATATTGTGGGTAAAATTTCTGATCACGTTATTTCCAATATTTTGACCGGAATAATTTTGTGATTGAACAGGGCCGTTGTTTATCATATAATTCAAGCGATATGAATTAACATTACTCGAGCCATAGTTTATTAATTGTCCTGTGACAGAAACAGATGTTCCGGCAGAAACAATCTCTGGCATTGTTAGTTTAAGGCCATGTATATCCTGTGAAGGTTGATTCCCAAATATAAATTTATACACCGGTCTGTTTACTTCGAGTAATGGAGCAGATGGTAAATTTATTGAAGGGCTGCCGGTAACCATTTTGCCAATTACACCTGCCATTGTGCTGGAAGTATCTTCTACACCTGTTGTTCCGGTTACTGTAGAGCTATTACGAAAATTATAAACAACATCGAACCCACCGGCTTCGTATATTCTTATTGCAAAAAAAAGATTTTCTGTTTGAGGGCTACGGCCTTGTGGTGTAGCACCATGCCACTGTATCACATGGATTCTGTTCGGTGCCGAACCATATGTCCATTTATAGATATAATCATGTACAGTGTTGTATGATTTCAATTCAAGATCATCCCAAAAACCAAATATGGCTCTGTTTGGCCCTGCTGTGCTCATGGTTCCAATATTGGCTGAGTAACTTGTAATTGAAGAGGTATCAAAAGTGATATAACCATTATCGCTTACTTTATAATGTGTTACTGCTCCGGCGCCAAAATTCCATGCAAAGGGCAAGGCTTGAGCGGTAGATAGCACATCGTTTTTATCTCCACCAACGGAAGATAAAACACTTGTTCCCGAATAACTCCAATCATATGCCGCTTCCGTACCATAGGTTAAATGATAATAAAAGTTCTGCGCGCTGGCACTAAGGGACAAAATAAATGATAAGATTAAAATGTAGGAGTTTTTCATTTGAAATTATTATTTGATTTAGGTTGAGCAAATATACCTTCGGAAATACACTTAGAGAAAACCATTGATGGTCTATTCTTAGATTTCTAAAGCGGCGTTTTATCTTAAATAATCTTAAGGGGAGTTCTAAAAATCAAATTGTTAATAAATAACGATATAACTAATT
>CAZQIC010000029.1:0-35294 GCA_964593555.1 uncultured Bacteroidia bacterium
CTAAAAAAAAATACGGTTACATTTGTTAAAATCAATTAATAGAACCTCCCTATACTATCACCCATGTTGGTTAAATACATAGTGTTCCCATAATTTGAACCTCCTGAATACACATCTTTTACTAATACGGTTCCTCCGGAAGTTCCATCGCTTTTCCATAACTCGGTATCAATTCCCTGGAAAAACAACGTGTCATTTAACTCGGTAAAATAACTGGTGCTGGAAACAACACCCGCGGCCACCAATACGGTACCCGCTGTTGTGCCATTACTTTTCCATAGATCAGAACCTACAGCGAAGAATAAGGTGCCATTAACGTTAATAAGGTCTTCCGGAGATGAGCTGCTTGAACCCGCATTAATATCCAGTACCATAACAGTACCAGCGCTTGTTCCGTCACTTTTCCATAATTCTTTTCCGTTGGTGCCGTCATCTGCTGCAAAAAATAAAGTATCATTAAAATCAGCTAGATAGCTTGGATTTGAACTTGCAGTACCGGGCTTTATATCTGGGCAAGAGCTTTGAGGAAAATATTCAAGGCGACAAAAAAAGTTTCACCATCCAATACATTGATTGGGAAAACATTTATAATAACGTATTCCACGTTACTGATGAATATACAGTAGATGGCATCAATGAACCCCGCAGGTCGGATTTAGTATTGTTTATAAATGGAATTCCATTTATTGTGATAGAGAATAAGCGTAGGGATAAGAATTTTTCCATTGATGAATGTCTTTCACAATTTACACGAAATCAAAATAAGGAAATTGGCATCCCCAAGTTGTTTCATTATGCACAAATGCTTGTGGCAATTCAACCAAACGAAGTAAAATATGCTACCATTAAAAACATTCATGAATTTTTCTACCGAAGAACGCAGTTACAACCTTAAAACAAATACAGAGTTCAAAAAATTTGATGACAAAGAAGTGGAAAAAGAAGTTTATGCGTTAACATTAGACGAATTGATGAAAATATATAATTATCATTTTACAAATGATGCTTATTCACAGGTAAGGGATGTGTTTTGTTTCTTATGTTTTACCGGATTACGTTTTTCCGATGCAGAAAAATTAAAAAGAGAAGATATAAAAAATGATAGTATTCATTTACTAATAAGGAAGACAAAAACTCCTATGGTTATTCCTTTAAACAGTTATGCTCAAAAAATTCTTAAAAAATACGAGAATGAACCTAAGCCATTACCGATTATTAGCAATCAAAAGACAAACGAACATTTGTACGAGATGGGAAAACTATTGAAAATAAATGTGCCCGTTAAAAGAACAATTTTCAAAGGAGCGGAAGTAATAGAAACCTATGTACCTAAATGTGAAGTTTTAACAACACATCTCGGTAGGAAAACATTTATTACTAACTCCCTTATTCTTGGTATGAGCGAAAGAGCAGTAAAAGAATTTAGCGGGCATAAAAAGGATGTGAATTTTCGTAAGTATGTGAGTTTTGCAGATACCTTTAAAGACAAAGTAATGAATACTGTTTGGAACGAGAAAAGCATTAAAAAGGCTCAAAAATAAATATGTACTCCTTTGCGACATATCCCAAATATGTGTACCATTTTTTGTATTTTTGCGACATATTATAAAAATCATTAAATGACTGACTTTAGCAAACCGTATAATCATTTGCCCCTACTGCCTCCAAAAGCAGATGTTGAAACCAAGCAAATATTGCAGAAGGCCATTAAAGCTAACAAAGCTTTAGCCGAGCTGAAAGCCTTTGCCCATATTATTCCCAATCAGAGCATTTTGATAAACAGTTTAACCCTGAAAGAAGCAAAGGACAGCTCAGAAATTGAAAATATAATTACGACACACGATGAACTTTTTAAAGCATTTTCAATTAATACGAGCAGTAATATCTCTCCTGCTACTAAAGAGGTTTTAAATTATCAGGAGGCTCTTTGGTTAGGATACGAACAATTGAAAAAAAGAAAGTTCATTAACATCAATGCCATTATTAAAATTCAGGAACTTATTGTTGAGAACAAGGCGGGCATAAGAAAACAGCCTGGGACTGTTTTGAAAAATGACCGGACAGGAGAAATAATCTATACCCCGCCAACCGGCATTGATGTTATCAATAATATTCTTAAAAATTTAGAGGAATATATTAATAATGATAAGGATAGTATTGACCCTTTGGTGCGTATGGCTATTATTCATTACCAGTTTGAATCCATTCACCCTTTTTATGATGGAAACGGAAGAACAGGACGGATATTAAATGTACTCTATCTAATTTTGGCAGAACTGTTGGAATTGCCCATACTTTATCTGAGTACTTATATCATCAAGCATAAAGCAGCCTATTATAGTCTGTTACAGGAAGTGCGAACAAAAAATAACTGGCATGGGTGGATTATATATATGCTTGATTGTGTTGAGGAAACGGCAAAGGATACAACCAATAAAATAAAGCAGATAAAAAAATTATTTGATGAAACTGCTGAAAAGGTAAAAAAGGAATTGCCCAAACTATATACAAAAGAATTAGTCGAAGTGATTTTTCACCAACCTTATTGTAAAATCAATCACCTGGTAGATAATAATATTGTTGCGCGTCAGGCAGCCGGAAGGTATCTAAATCAATTAGAGGAAATAGGACTCTTAAAAAGTAAGAAAGTAGGGCGTGATGTGATTTACATTAACAGCAAATTATTCGATTTATTGAGAAAGGAATAATTAGGTACAATGGACAAGGAATTATTAAAAAAATTTATAACAGAAACCAAGATACAGTCCTATCTGAATGAGTTAGTATCCATTTCCCGCATTTCTGCCCTTAGATTTATGGTGATGATGTCAAAACAGCTCTCGCAAATGCAGCACACTGCTTCTGATGACAAAGATTTCAAATTAAACAAGAGCCATTTTATTGATTCAATAGAGGGGCCGATAAATGCCGGGTATAAGCTCACTATACCGGAAAGCATGGAGGAAAAATTCAGCAATATCATTGGGAAGATGTTTAGAAAAATGTATCTCAATGCAGAAAGCAACGAAGGATTGACTGCCTGCAAGAAGGCGAAAATCGGGAATTTCATGGTGGATATTAGAAAAAAAATTGCCAGATTTCGTCCGAGCGGTAAAAGCTGAAGGTGCCGATGCAATCATATTACATCAAGATGCTTTTGCAGCAGATTATCAAGACGAAGAATATATCCTTTTAGGAAAAGCAATTAAGTACGCAGGTATTTATAAAAAGGGAATCCAAATCACGGGAAGAAATCGGGAATCCTTAAAAGAGAAATAAATCTACATTTTATTCATCGACATTCTTGGGGGGGGTAACCACGAATAAACGCTTCTGCCGATAGCGGATTTTTACCATACAAATAATCCAAACACCTATCTGCGGAAAAGAATATTCCTTGTGCTCCAATAGCCATGTTTAAGGCTGTTGAATAAACAACATCATAACTAATGCCAATAGTACAGCATTTATTGGAATGACTAAACGAGAAAGAATGCTTACTCATGCACAAGCAAACCAATATTTACTTTCAAGTTAACTATCCCGGAAGATTTTAAGAAGGAATTGACGGATATACTTTGATCCGAAAAATACTGTGGCTGAAAATGTGTGAATAATGTAATTTATTTCCAAAACTCTGTAATGCAATGGACATTAAGAGTCATCAGTTTTGTTGCGTGAACAAAAACAATTCTCTTTTATCTATTATAAATAGGCGCTCAACGAATATTAGTTACGTAAAGATAACTGCGAACTACTTTAGATAGAATTTGAAATCTGTAACCTGATTATAGTCAGCTATAATTCTGATTATGGTCAGGAGTTTTATATTTTGATATACACATATTTGCATATGTAAATACTTATGAATGATAAAGACAAACAAATCCATCAAAAAAGCTGCCGAAATTATTCGGGCATTAGGTCATCCTGCACGAATAGAGATTCTCATTTTACTTCAAAAAAACCAAGAAAGGAAAAAGACGGTTAGTCAGATTCATGATGAACTTGGGTTAACGCAGCCTGAGACATCGAGGCATTTATCGATATTAAAAAACACCTCTGTATTGCATTGTGAAAAGGAGGGATCTAATTCCTATTATTTTATCAATGAAGAACATTCTTTTATTCATTGCATAGCAAATTGCATGAGTAAATATGAGGATAACAATAGTTTAGTAAAATGAAAAAAAGAAATAAAATATCAATTACCAAAGCATCGGGCGAATCCGTGCCTTTCTCAGCGGACAAGCTCAAACGTTCATTGGAAAGAGCCGGAGCAAACGAAGATGAAATAGATAGAATTATAGAAGAAATAAGCAGTAAGCTCTATGAAGGAATATCGACTAAGAAAATATATAGAATTGCTTTTAACCTACTTAAGGAAAGTTCCCGTCACCTGGCCGCAAAGTATCACCTTAAACAGGCTATTATGGAGCTGGGGCCGTCAGGATACCCCTTTGAAAAATACGTTGGAGAAATTTTACGCTATCAGGGATATAAAACTACAGTAGGAGAAATTGTACAAGGGAAATGCGTGAACCATGAAATAGACGTAATTGCAGAATTAGATCACCAGCATTTTATGATTGAATGCAAATACCACAATCAGCCAGGAACATTTTCTGATGTTAAAACTCCTCTTTACATACAAGCAAGATTTAAAGATGTAGAAGCACAATGGTTAAAACTACCCGGTCATGGAACTAAATTCCATCAAGGATGGGTGGTTACTAATACAAGATTTTCAACCGATGCCATACAGTATGGAAATTGTGCAGGATTGAAGCTCTTAGGTTGGGATTACCCGTTAAAAGATAGTTTGAAAGAGCTGATTGACACACTCGGACTTTATCCCATTACATGTCTTACAACACTTACTAAAACGGAAAAACAAAGCTTGCTGAACAGGAAGATTGTGCTTTGTAAAGAGATCTGCGATAATGAACAATACTTAGTTCAGGCGGGTGTAAATCCAACGAGAATTAAAAGTGTTTTAGAAGAAGCCACTCAGTTATGCAAACATTTAATTGAAAATGGAAAGCGATAAGAAAACGATAAACTATTATTCCATTAATGGAGACCAGGTTACAAAGCAAATGCAGAGTAATCTCTCAACCGGGCTTTCTGATGAAGAAGCAGAATTGCGTTTGAAAAAATACGGAGAGAATAAAATCACTGAATCAAAAAAGCGAAGCCCGATACTTATTTTTCTTTCACAATTCAAAAGCCCGATTGTTTACCTACTTTTTTTTGCAACAGCACTTTCCTTTTATTTCAAGGAATGGTTAGACGGGTTTGCTATTCTTGTTGTAATTCTGATAAATGCAGTAATTGGATTTTATATGGAATTTCAGGCAGAGCGGTCGATGGATGCTTTAAAAAAGCTAACGGCTATTCCCGCTAAAATTCTTCGCAAAGGAACTCTTTTAGAATATGATTCATTTTCAGCAATTACCACTGCTCTGATAATTCAAATTGCTAAAACTTTAAAACTAATTAAACAATAATATGAAAATACATTTTTTAGGAGCAGCCGGAACTGTTACAGGGTCGAAATACCTTATTGAAACGCAGGATAAAAACATTTTAGTGGATTGCGGATTATTTCAGGGGTTAAAAAAATTGCGTTTATTAAACTGGGAGAGCATCCCTTTTAATGTTGCAAAAATTGATATGGTTTTGCTTACGCATGGCCATCTTGACCATGTTGGCTATCTGCCGAGGTTAGTTAGCGAAGGATTTTCAGGAGAGATATGGGGAACAGAGCCTACACTTGAAATAGCAAAAGTGATTTTAGAAGATAGTGCAAGAATTCAGGAAGAAGATGCAGAGAGGGCTAATGCAGAAGGATTTTCCAAACACAAGCCGGCCAAACCTTTGTATGATACTAAGGATGTAAAAAAAACGCTGCCACTTTTTCGTCCGCAACAACTTGATAAATGGATTAAAATTGACAAAGAAATATTCTGTCGTTTTAAATACAATAGCCATATCATCGGGGCAACATTTATAGAATTAAAAATTAAGAACAAGATCATCGTTTTCTCAGGAGATATTGGAAGAAGCAACGATTTATTAATGCACCCTCCTCAAAAACCGGAAGAGGCAGATATACTTTTTATTGAATCAACTTATGGAGATCGTCTTCATCCGGAGCATTCAGAAGAGAACCTGATAGAGATAATCAATACAGCCGCTAAAAAGCAAGGCACTATTATCATTCCCGGTTTTGCAGTTGAGCGTATTCAAATGTTAATGTATTTGTTGTGGAAACTGAGAAAAAAAGGTGCTATTCCAAACCTTCCAATATATATGGATAGTCCAATGGGAACAAGTGTACTGGATATTTTTAAGCGTTACCCATCCTGGCATAAACTTCCTATGGATGAGTGTAAGGAAATGTTAAATGATATAAAGCAAATTCTAACCATACAGGAAACCTATAAGTTGGCTGCATCCGGGATTCCTAAAATCATTATTGCAGCAAGTGGCATGGCTTCCGGTGGTCGGGTGCTTACTTATTTTGTGCAATACCTTGGTCAGCCTTCCGCAACTGTCTTGCTGGTTGGATATCAGGCGGAGGGAACGAGAGGGCGGGCTTTGCTGGAAGGAGCAAAAGAAGTAAAACTTTATGGGAAAATTTTTCCGGTAAAAGCTAAAATTGAAAATGCAGAAGGACTTTCTGCACACACTGATCAGAAAGGATTAATTGATTGGATGAGCGGAATAAAGCAAAAACCGAAACATGTTTTTATTGTTCATGGAGAGGCGAAATCTGCCATTGCTTTAAGTGCCAAGATCAAAGATGTATATGGATGGGATTGTGAAATTCCTTCTTTGAATGAAATAGTCGAAATTAAATAACAATGAATAAAATCACCTGGACATATACGCTTTTAACTTACCTAATCACATGGTCAATTACCTTAACAAGTTATTTCCTTTATAAAGCAGGTACATTGACATATAACCAGCTTAACCTCATATACAATTTTGGAGCATTGGGGCCTTTTGTCGGAGCTATAATTAGTGCTCGCTTATTTTATGGAATCGAAGGAGTAAAAAAACTTTTCTCAACCTTTGATTTTAAAAAATTAAACAAAAAGTCGTTAACACTTTCGTTCAGCCCTCTGCTCTTGTTTGCTTTCGGGTTATTACTTTATCCTTTGTTCACTGGACATTGGTATTCTTTTGAAGATACACAAAACCAATTTCACCTTACCACAACAATTACTTATGTAAATTGGATTCTCCCCTTCATTACATATTCCATATTTGAAGAATTCGGTTGGAGAGGATTTTTGCTTCCTCACCTTCAGGACAAATATTCTGCAATGCGTTCTACTATAATTTTAACTGTAATATGGGCTTGCTGGCACTTGCCTTTTTTTCTTTGGAGATTTCAATTTTCGCCATTAATTACCATTGGATTCTTCTTTGCCATTTTTATTGGGGCGATTATAATTACTTCCACATTTAATCTGAGCAAGGGCAGCATTGTGGCAGTTATACTCTTTCATTTTACAAACAATATAGCGTCTGCATTAGACAAGGAATATATTGTAGTTGTCGTGAGTACCTGTTTTGTTTTTATCGCTGTTTATTTAATTAAAACTTACAAACCTGAAAACTTGGCTGATATACCAAGAGTGAGGAATTTTTATAAAATGGAAACTCAATGAATAGTCATAGCTCACATACATTAAGAGTAAAGGATCTTGGAATAGATACCTATCGGGAAAATATCATTTTCATGAGAGCCGATTGCCATGTTTGTATAGCAGAAGGTTTTAAAGCGCTCACAAGAGTAATAGTTCATACAAGCAGCAATAGGATTATCGCTACACTCAATGTTGTTCACTCAGATATAATCGGTAACGGTGAAATTGGGCTATCCATTGAAGCAATGAAGCGTTTAGGAGTAAAGGATGGTGACATGATTTTTGTTACTCATTTACACCCTATTGAATCATTGAGTAAAGTAAGAGCCAAAATGTATGGAAAAGAACTTGACGAGACTTCTTATAATGAAATAATTAAAGATGTAGTAGCGGGTCATTATTCCAATATCGAAATAGCGGCATTTGTTTCTGTTTGTGCTGGGGATAACCTAACCGTAAATGAAATGATTTCGCTTACTAAAGCCATGATTGCAACGGGTAAAATTATGCGATGGAAAAAGGAAATAATCCTCGATAAACATTGTGTTGGTGGGCTCCCCGGAAATCGTACCACTCCAATTGTAGTGAGTATTGTGGCAGCTGCCGGATTAACTATTCCTAAAACATCATCAAGAGCGATTACTTCCCCCGCAGGAACAGCGGATACTATGGAAACAATGACTACCGTAAATCTGTCAATTGAAAAGATACAACAAGTAGTGGAAAAAGAAGGTGGGTGTATAGCCTGGGGAGGAGCGGTTAAACTAAGTCCAGCCGATGATTTATTAATCGCGGTTGAAAAGGCACTTGAAATTGATGGTGAAGGACAAATGATTGCTTCGGTACTTTCCAAGAAAGCCGCTGCCGGATCAACCCATGTAGTTATTGATATTCCTGTTGGGCCAACCGCTAAGGTTCGCTCGCAGGAAGAAGCCCTTAAGCTTCAATATTATTTCAATGCCGTAAGTGAAGCTATTGGTATTCATACAGTAGTTATTATTACTGATGGTACTCAGCCTGTTGGAAAAGGTATTGGACCAGCATTGGAAGCTTTGGATGTTTTGGCTGTTCTTCAAAATAAAACCGACGCTCCAACTGATTTAAAAGAACGAGCCATCACCCTTTCAGCAGCCCTGCTTAAATTGTCAGGACAATATGCATCAGGAACAGAATTAACTATTGCAAGAACAATTCTTGAAAATGGAGAAGCGTATAAAAAATTTATGGCCATATGTGAAGCACAGGGTGACTTCAAGGAGCCCTCACTTGCAAAGCATCGCTTTGATGTATTGGCTGAAAAAGAAGGTATAGTCAAATCGATTGATAATAGAAAGTTAGCCCGTATTGCTAAACTTGCAGGTGCTCCTAAAGTTCCATCAGCAGGTGTTCTATACAATGCGCCTCTTGGAAAACAAATACACAAGGGAGATGTGCTTTTCAGCATTTATGCGGAATCAAATGGCGAACTGGAATACGCTAAAGAGTATTTAAACAGCTTAAACGCATTAATAGAAATAAACTAATGAAACCAATTGTTTTTTCATTACCAGGAAACGAATCACTTGCCGAAAGTATTACTGCCGGAATAAAAGGAAAAGTGGGCAATTTTGAAATACGTCAATTCCCAGATGGGGAAACCTATGTAAGAGTATTGAGTGATGTAAAAGCAAAAAATATTTTTATTGTCTCCACACTTCATCAACCGGATGCTAAACTATTACCCCTTTTATTTCTTTGTAATTTATTGAGAGATTTAAAGGTAAAATCAATTTGTCTTGTTGCTCCGTATCTCGCTTATATGAGGCAAGACAAGCAATTTAATCCTGGTGAAGCAGTAACATCTCAATACTTTGCCCAACTTCTTTCATCCCTTGTTGATCGTCTTATCACCATTGATCCGCATTTGCACAGAAGAGTATCTATGAAAGAAATTTATTCAGTCCCTTGTGAAGTTTTACATGCAGCTGGATTAATTTCCGAGTGGATAAAAAGCAATATTCCTGATGCTATATTAATAGGGCCGGATAGTGAAAGTGAACAATGGGTATCAGAGGTAGCAAAAAGTGCAGGTGTGCCATTCATGGTGTTACAAAAAATTCGTCATGGAGATAGTGATGTAGAAGTGTCTGTTCCACAAGTTGAGAAATATAAAAACAATATACCCGTACTAGTAGATGATATTATTTCTACTGCTCGTACTATGATTGAAACAGTAATGCATCTTAAAAATGCAGGCATGAAACCTCCTGTTTGCATAGGAGTTCATGCAGTATTTTCGGGAAATGCTTTTAAAGAATTAACAAAATCAGGAGTTGGTAAAATTATTACTTGCAACACGATTCCTCATTCATCTAATGGGATTGACATTACTACATTGATTTGCAAAAACATTGATGGAATACACAACAAAATGGAACATAAACATTAATGACTATGTGGATTCTCCTATTTAAACTTTCTGCCGGAATCGGTTTGTTCCTGTTTGCCATGTATCTGCTGGAGGAATCGTTGAAAAATCTTTCAGGGAGAAATTTCAAGCTCTTTCTTCAACGCACTACCAAAAACCGAATAGGTGCAGTTACAGGCGGTGCGGTAGTAACAGGAGTACTTCAAAGCAGCTCGATGGTTTCACTGATGGTACTTGCATTTGTGGGTGCAGGAGTGTTCACCATGAAAAATGCAATGGCTATTATTCTCGGTGCCAACCTGGGCACTACACTGGATAGCTGGTTGGTTGCTACACTTGGCTTTAAAATGGATATAGAAGTGGTGGCTTACCCGGCTGTTTTCGTGGGAGGTTTGCTTCTTATTCTTTTTGGCAACCGAAAAACTATGAAATACATTGCCTATTTTCTTTTCGGCTTTGGGTTATTGTTCATTGGGCTTTCGTTTATGAAAATGGCTATGGAAGGTCAGGTTAAGGCGTTTGACTTTTCGAAATATGCCGAGATGTCAATGGTGGTTTTTCTGATTATCGGGTTTATTATCACTTCGCTTGTTCAGTCAAGCTCTGTAACTATGGCACTAACACTCAGCGCACTTCATGCAGGGGCTATCACTTTTCCGGCAGCAGCTGCCATTGTGCTCGGCTCTGAGACAGGTACTACCATTAAAATATTGGCTGGTTCTTTAGGAGGTAACGCTTCAAAAAAGCGGGTGGCACTTGGTAATTTATTTTTCAATATTTTTCTTACGGTATTAGCTTTCGCCTTGTTGAAACCGATTTTGCTTTTGATAACTGATATTTTCGGAATCATAGACCCGCTCATTGGCTTGGTTACCTTTTCAACCCTGATTAATTTGGTCAGCATTATTATCTTTCTTCCCTTCCTTGAACCATTCGCGAAGTTCCTCGAAAAGTTTTTTAAAGATACGGATGGTTCCGCTGCTGCTTTTATTGGTAATGCCGATACTAATGAGCCCGAAACAGCTTTGGATCTATTTAAAAGGGAAACAGAATATTTTATTCATAACTCCATGCTTTACAATCTTGCTTTGTTTGATATCGATACAAAGCCACTTTGTGAACATCCTGTTTTTAAAACCATCAATGAGAAAAGAAAATATTTTTCAAAAACAATGGAAGAAAAATATGAATTTTTGAAACAATTGCAGGGCGAGTTGCAATCGTTCTCTTTATCTCTACGAACAAAAGTGAAGGTTGAACAGAACCCTATACTCAGCCAATTGATTTCGGCAGTGCGCAGCTCCATGCATGCTATAAAAAGCATGAAGGATATAGGAAACAATATCGCCAACCTCAGACGTTCATCTACTGATATTAAGTTCAATTTGTTTACACAACAAAAAGGCGAAACTGAAGAATTATACCGACAATTAAATGCACTTATGGAACGGAAAACAAAGCCTGATTTTGAAAAGCTCCAAAGCATTTTTACCACCATACAGGATAACTATAGTTCCGCTCTTAATAATTTTTACAAAGAAGCACAAGGTGGAAATATTGAACATCTGGATATTACAACAGTCATAAATTTTAACCGTGAGCTTTTTACTTCGCATAAAGCCATTCTTATATCAGTAAAAGATTTTTTATTGGAAGAAAAAGAAGCAGAAGGTTTTAATGAAGTACCAGTATATAAAACTTAATGCACCAAATAAATGAGAAGCATAATCATATTCAACTTAAAAAAATATAAATGACATCCAGAAAAGATTATATACGTTTTGTTATTGTAATAATTATTGCTCATACAATAGCATACCTGTTTGCAGGCGGAATATCATATCAATTTATTACTAAAGAATTTTGGGAAGAGCCAAATTCTTTATTATCAGCATATCTAAGGACGCCTGTTAATGTTGAATTGTGGAATTATGCAATGATATGGCAAATTCCAGGACAACTATTAAGATCATTGTTAATAGGACTGGTTCTATTACCAATACATAGTTCATTAAAAGAATGGTTAGTCTTCAAAAAATTTCTGTTTTTTAGTGGATTATTATTTGTATTAACACATCTATCTTCTGCTGTACCATCACCAGCAAATATTGAAGGTTTAGTGTATATGAGACCTGAGTTTATACAATTAGGATTTATCAAAATGCAACCTGAAATGATTTTATATAGCATTATTGCCGGACTAATATTCGCTAAGTATGCCTATAAGAAAGAAGTAAAGTAGAAATTATAAAACACTATACCTACAAAAGGATAATACATCTAATCGACAACATTTATTTTAATTCCGGTGCTATGATAGAAAGAATGGAAATAGTTTAAAGTAGAAATTAATTAATAAGAAAAACGTAAAATGATCTAATATGAAAGTAGCAGTATATAGTACGCACAAATTTGAAAGAAATTACCTGGAGACCGTGTTTAGTGGAAAACATGATGTAAAATACATTGGTAGTTCTCTTTCAATTGATACTGCACCACTTGCTCATGGCTATGAGGCTGTTTCTATATTCGTGAGCGATGACGCTTCTTCTCAGGTGCTTCAAATCCTGGGTAAAGCGGGTGTCAAATTTCTTGCCCTTCGTTCAGCAGGTTATAATCATGTGGATCTTGCAGAAGCTAAAAAGCTCAATATAAAAGTTGCCCGTGTGCCCGACTACTCTCCATTTGCTGTCGCAGAACATGCAGTTGCCCTTATGCTTGCACTAAACCGTAAACTCATACGTGTTCACAATAGAGTAATGGAGCAGAATTTTTCGCTTGACGGATTAGTTGGATTTGATATGCACGGTAAAACAGTTGGGATTATAGGCACAGGAAAGATTGGAAGTGTAGTCGCTAAAATAATGAACGGGGTTGGTTGCCGCATTCTTGCTAATGATAAAATTGAGAATGAAGAATTAAAAATTAAGTATGATGTAGTTTATACAGATTGCGAAACCTTATGTAGGGAATCGGATATCATAACGCTTCAGGCTCCCTTGACAGCAGAGACGAGGTATTTGATTGACACAAACTGCATCTCAAAAATGAAAAGAGGTGTTATGCTAATTAATACAAGCAGGGGTGCATTGATCAATACAAAGGTGGTAATAGAAGCACTTAAAACAGGGCAAATCGGGTATTTAGGATTGGACGTTTATGAAGAGGAAAGCGGCTTGTTCTTCGAAGATCGGTCAGAAGAAATATTAAAGGATGACGTAATAGCGAGACTAATGACATTCAATAATGTTCTGATAACAAGTCATCAGGCATTTTTAACGGATACAGCTTTGAAAAATATTGCAGAAACAACGATTTACAATTTAGATTGCTTTGAAAAAAATATTCTATCTAAAAATAATTTATAAATGAAAAAGAGACACAATAATAAACTGCATTTTTTTGAAAGAATAGCTCAAAAGGCAACATATTTTACGGGAACGACAATGGCTTTTATTATAGCTGTATCCGTTATTTTTACATGGGTTACTACAGGGCCCATTTTTGATTTTTCCGATACCTGGCAACTTGTTGTTAATACGGGCACAACCATCATCACCTTTCTTATGGTTTTCTTGATTCAACGAACTCAAAATAAAGATTCCCGTGCAATACACTTAAAACTGAATGAATTGATTGCTTCATTAAAAGGGCCAAGCAACCGTTTAGTTGATATTGAAGATTTAACCGAAGATGAACTTGAAGTTCTTCATAAATACTATAAACAGCTTGGTATTATGGCGAAAAAGGAAACAGATTTATCCGTTTCTCATTCCATAGAAGAAGCCCATGAATTACATAAAGAAAAAACATAGGCAAATGAGAAACAAATGAAAGGACAAAATGAACTTAAATATGATGATATACTAATGGATGCAATCAATAAACACAAACAAGAAGACATAAGCGTTACACCAAAACAGTCATTGCTTAAACTGGGTGAGATAAGCATCTTATTGGATTCTTATGATGATATTTTTTCCGACTTTGACCCTAATCACTATTCAGAAAGAACACTGTCTGATGATTTCATTGTCCAGTCTAAAAAAATATCCCGGAATAAAAGCGGGAAAAGTATGTCGTTAAAGCTTCTTTTGCCAGCAATTAAACGCAATGAACAAGAAGAAAAAGTAATTATTAAAAGGTTGCATTCCTATTTTAAAAGCGTTCATCAGCAGTTGGCTAATGATGTGAGAAAAACAAATAAAAGAGGCTCAATTTTAATATTGATCGGAATTGTTGTAATGCTGGCAGCAAGCTATATTTCATTTATGAAAACAGAAAAATTTCATATACATTTTTTACTTGTTTTATTTGAACCCGCAGGTTGGTTTCTTTTATGGGCAGGGCTTGATCATTTGGTATATTCCTCAAAGGAAACAAAAAAGGATCTTGACTTTTATTCAAACATGACTAAATCTGAAATTAAATTTTTTACCTATTAAAATTGAAATTCTCCTGACCATGAGTATATCGGAAAGACAAAAAATAAAAAAAATTGCTGTGATGACATCAGGAGGAGATGCACCGGGTCTTAATGCTTGCATAAGAGCTGTGGTAAGAACGGCAATTTATAATCAATTAGAAATTGTTGGGATTCAGCATGGCTTTGAAGGTTTAATTTCCGGGGATTTTATTCCAATGAATGCAAGTAGTGTTAGCAATATTATCCAGTTAGGTGGAACAATACTTAAATCCTCCCGTAGCGAACAGTTTAAAACCAAAGAAGGAAGATCAATAGCGCATGAAAAAATTAAGAAGGAAGGTTTAGATGCCATTGTGTTAATTGGCGGAGACGGATCCTTTGAAGGAGCAAAAGTATTTACCAAAGAACATGATATCCCTTTCATCGGTATTCCAAAAACAATTGACAATGACATCTCAGATACAGATGTGTGCATTGGTTATGACACAGCGCTTAATACGGCTTTGCAGGCGATAGACAAAATAAGAGACACGGCCCAATCTCACGAACGCATTTTTATTATAGAAGTAATGGGGAGGGATTCAGGGTACATAGCTTATGGAGCTGGCCTTGCCGGAGGTGCTGAAGCAATTCTCGTTCCTGAAACAAAAGCAGATTACAGCAATCTTGAGCAGGTTCTTAAAAAAGGATGGGATAGAAAAAAATCATCATTGATAATCGTAGTAGCTGAAGGAGATGAAAGTGGTGGCGGTTCTAAAGTTGCGGAAACAGTAAAAAAGTATATGCCTTCTCATTACGTTGGAGTTTGTATTCTTGGGCACATACAAAGAGGAGGTAGCCCGTCTGCCGCAGACCGCATATTAGCCTCAAACTTAGGATATGCAGCCATTGAAGGGTTACTTGAAGGTAAGAGTAATGTGATGGTCGGGATGCAGAAGAATGATATTTGTTTTACGCCATTAAAGCATATCAAAAAGCATCACTTGGATATCAATCAGAATTTATTAAACATACTAACCACCTTAACAAATTAATATTTAAGCGTAGCAGGTATTAATTTAAAGTAAACAAATGAAAAAAATAAAACTTGAAAATATTAATACTAAGGCTCCTGCAAAAACAGACAAGGCAGTATGTAAACTTGAATTTGATAAACTTCAAAAAAGATTTTTTGACATACAACATTTACTTTACGCTTCCGATACATATAGTTTATTGATCGTATTTCAGGGCATTGACACTTCCGGAAAGGATAGTACCATCCGTCACGTATTTTCTTGTGTCAATCCGCTTGGGGTTCATGCTACATCTTTCAAAGTTCCAAATGATGAAGAACTTGAACATGATTATATGTGGCGGATTTTTCAAAAACTTCCTGAAAAGGGAAGAATACAGATTTTCAATCGCTCGTATTATGAAGACATATTGGTTCCAACAATTCAAAAAACACTTCCTTCGCAGCTCATTGAAAAACGCTATGATTTTATTAATGCTTTTGAACATCATTTACTGGATAACAACACCCTTATTCTCAAATTCTTTTTACATATAAGCGAGGATGAGCAGAAAAAAAGAATACAAGAAAGACTTCAAGACCCCGAAAAAAGATGGAAATATTCCAATGAAGATATGCAATCTTCAAAAAAATGGAATGACTATACACAGGTGTATGAACAGATATTAAACCGTTGCAGTTCTGGTATCCCTTGGGTAATAGTTCCTGCTGATAATAAATGGTATAGAAATTATATAGTACTATCCACAATAGTTAACCACCTGAAAAAATTGAATTTAAATTTTCCAACAAAAAATAAATGATAAACTATTGCATCACATGGGCACTTAAAAATCGGATCATCGTTCTGCTGATTGCAGCTGGAATTACGGCTTATGGTATCTATTCGGTCAAGAATACTCCTGTTGATGCCATTCCCGACCTTTCCGAAAATCAAGTCATCATTTTTACTGAATGGATGGGCAGAAATCCACAAATCATCGAAGACCAGATTACCTATCCACCTTGACTGGATTAAGACCGTCCCTTATGAGTTCGATAAATCCTTTGGACGGAATGATCTTCTAGAGTTGCTATATAGAAACAGTAGTAATCTTTTCTCGTCAAACATTTTGGACACCATGCAAATGGTTAAGCCTTATTAAAACATGATAGCAAGGATAAGGCATTCTAATACAACAGAGAGAATTAATGGATCGCTTTGAGTTCTCAAGCTATTACCACGCAAAACAGCACATTGAAAAATACATGTATTGGTATAATTGTTTGCGCAGGCATGGTTCACTCAATGATCAAACGCCTCAACAAAAATGGGATCGATATGAAAGAAAAAAACTTAATTTTACTTCATCGGGTAAAGCGGAAGTGGGCAATGCTGGAGAGCAACCCACCAGGAATATCCCGATCAACGGAGATGGTATGGAAGGAATGTTGAAAATCGTTCCTTCCCATTTTCATCCGATAGATATCGGATCATCTTTGTTGCTAATGCCTTTAAAAACTCAAAACCCAAAAGAGGAAAACCGACTAAACTCTTTTGAAAAAAGGTCCAACTTATAGGGGGCTAAGACAATACTCGGGATGAAATGGAGCGAATAATTTTAACTCAATTAGAAAACTTGGAAATTTTATCTGAACAAAATCGGCTTCTGAAAGAACAGAACGATGTACTCCAAAAAACATCACAAAAATTAAAACATCAATTTTTAGAAAAGGATAAGCCAAAGGCCTATGATACCTAAAGAAAAAGCGGAACAATCATCTGCCCTTATATTGAATAAAGATACTTGTACAGAACTCAAAACAAAGGAAAAACCGTGCTAACCGAAACCCAAACCGAAACCCAACAAAAACAAAGCCCCTGTAAAGCATTGCTCTACAAGGGCTTAGCATCCGAAGATTCGGTCGGGACGGGACTTAATATTTTTAACCAGACTTTTTATTCGCAAGTAATTTAAGTTAAAATTACTTAATTATCAGATAGTTATGATTTTATCTCATTAATATATATTAATTTAAAATAGCTTGAATTAGTAAAAAGTGTACGTATATTTGTACGTAGATTCATGTTATTTACAGCAATCATTTTCATTAGATTCAAAACTAATATTATTTACTAAATATTATGGCGCACTCTATTAATTTTTATTTGGATAATGCCATTTCTGAAAAGAGCATTCAGGAAATTGAGAAATCTTCGGATAAGGATGCAAAGCGAGATTTAAATAAAAGAATTTCAGAGAAGCCCCTGCAAATATTTGTTTACCTCCGTTACTCAGGGAAAACGGTTAAAGTATATGCCGAAAGAAAATGTACTCAGAAACAATGGGATTCCGGTAAACAAAGAGTTGATCCGAATTATTACAAAGCAGGAGCCAGGGAACTAAACACTTACTTAAACAATATCGCAGATGCGATTGGCCGTAAGTACGAGGAAAATAATAACAATGGTAGCTTAACTAATTCCGATCATATCAAAACGATCTTATATGAGCTAAACAACAAATCGGAAATGACTAATGGTGCCATGACATTTGAAAAAGCTTACGAGGAATTTATTCAGGTTTCGAAGGTAAAAAAAATGCCAAGCACCATTACAGTTTATAAGACCACATTAAAACATTTAAAAGCATTTGCTGTGCATAGTAAAATAAGATTATCCTTTGATAATATTGATTTAAAGTTTGATGACGCTTTACGGGCTTATTTTATAAACAAATGCGGAATGTTTAATAACAGCGTGGCTAAATACATTAAAACACTTAAAACATTTTTGAATTTTTGTACGGATAGAGGATACAATAAAAAAACTATTTATTTGAAGTTTGATGCCACCGAACGCGAAAGAGAAGTTTATGCATTAACAGTAGATCAGTTAATGAAAATGCATGATCACAAATTTGACAATGAGATGTATGGTAAAGTAAGAGATGTTTTTTGCTTTGCATGTTTCACCGGTTTGCGTTATTCTGACGTGATGAATTTAAAGCGTGAAAATATTGTAAGTGACAGCATCCGGTTCACAACAATTAAAACTCAGGAAAATAAAGAAATTCCTCTAAATCATTTTGCAAAGAACATTCTGAATAAATATGTGGATGACAAGAAACCGCTACCTGCAATTGCTTCACAGGACATCAATACTGATTTAGAAAATATTGGGAAAGACTTAAAATTTAACGAGCCCGTAAAATTTGTAAAATACAAAGGGTCCGAAAGAATTGAAACGTACGTTCCGATGCACGAAGTGTTAACCTTTCACGTTTCAAGAAAAACTTTTGTAACAACCTCCTTGGTTTTAGGCATGGACGAAAGGATGGTAAAGGAATTTTCAGGTCATAAGAAAGAGGAAAATTTCAGGAGATATGTAAAATTTGCCGACACATACAAAACCAAAGTGATGAATACTATTTGGAACGAAAAAAGTATTAAAAAAGCACAAAAATAGTTTTCCGATTGAGGATTCAAAAAATGTTCTTAAGTTTGCGATACTTATCACATTTTGATAATTAACGCAAACAATAACGCATCATCTTGAAAGAAGAGAAGCACTATAACTACCTTTTACGATACGTTGAGGGACTGCACTCAAGAGGGAGATATACGTTTTCACTGGAGCAAGTCAGGAAAGAATTTAAACACCTGGGCGATTGGGCGGTGCAAATAGGTTTAAGCCGACTATCAAAAAGGAACAAAATAGTTTCTGTTCACAGGGGCTTTTATGTAATTATACCTACAGAATATGCCAGTCGTGGTATTCTTCCTGTAGTATCGTTTATTGATTCGCTCATGTCCTATCTTAAGAAACCCTACTATGTCGGTTTACTTAATGCAGCAGCTCTTCATGGGGCAGCCCACCAGCAACCGCAGGAGTTTTTTGTTATTACTGATTTACCCGCCTTGCGTGCAAAGCTGATAAAAGGGCATAAAATAAATTTTATCGCTAAAAAAAAGATTGCCCCGGATGGAATAGAAAGCAAAAAAACAGAAACAGGTTATATGAAAGTTTCTGGGCCGGAGCTAACAGCATTAGACATAGTTCTGTTTGAAAATAGGATCGGTGGACTTAACCGGGTAGCAACTATACTCGATGAATTGCTGGATGAAGTTGATCCGGCAAAGTTAAAGGTTCTTCTGAAAAAGAATATTCCACTTGCTATTGTTCAGCGTTTGGGTTATATAAGTGAGAAAATCCTTAAAAAAAAGGAGGTGGCATCGGCTATTCACGACTGGATAAAGAATAAAAAATTATTGCGAGTACCTTTACAAGCGGGGGAGAAAAGCTCCGGTTTTCCTATCGATACTGATTGGAAAATAATTATTAACGCTGAACTTGAAAGTGATTTATGATACCACGAGCTGAAATAGTTGCATGGAGAAATATTGTTCCCTGGCAAACAAGTGAGCAGGTAGAACAAGACCTCGTTATTTGCAGAGCATTAGTCGAAATATTTTCAGACAAAATCTTGTCGGAGAACCTTGCTTTCAGAGGAGGTACCGCATTGTATAAACTTCACATGCCTTCGCTATTGCGATATTCAGAGGATATTGATCTTGTACAGGTTAAACCCGGCTCGATTGGAAATATCATTGATCGATTGAGGGAGAGGTTGGCATTTTTAGGAAAACCAAGAATAAATCAAAAGGCATTTAATAATACCATTGTTTTCAGGTATGCGTCAGAACTTGAGCCCGTTGCACAAATGAAATTAAAGGTGGAGATAAATTGCAGGGAACATTTTTCGGTCTATGGTTACAAAAAAATTCCGTTTTCGTTATCATCAGGATGGTACAAGGGCAAATGCGAAATCACAACTTTCGAGATAGAAGATTTGATGGGTACTAAAATGAGAGCATTATACCAACGAAAAAAAGGAAGAGATTTATTCGATTTGTATCATGTTCTTAATGAAACAAAGGCTAATCCGGAACATATTGTCAAAGCCTTTCGCAAATACATGGAGCATGAAGGTAACAAGGTAAGTCAGAAAGAATTTATTCTGAATATGGAAGACAAAATGCAAAAGGATCGATTTATCAGTGATATAAACAGTTTGCTTAGACCCGGAGAGAGCTTTGAAATGCAGAAAGCATGGGAAGTCGTCCATGAAAAGTTGATAGTACTCCTGTAATTTAAGTGCCGAATAACTCTACTTTTCTAGGGAATAACCCTACTTTTCTTCTGTATAACTATGGAATGAGTGACTTAATTAAGGGTTTTCCCTAATTCTTTGGTATGATATTTATTAGGATATATACATATACGTCAATACGTAATTATAGCATGAAAAAGATCTGTCATTTCATCTACATTGAGAGGCTTTAGAAAATATCCCTGTTGAAGCCCAGCTTTTTCAAGTTCAGTTTTAACTGCCATTTTGCAACGGCTACAAACCATATTTCTAATGTATAGTTTCAAAATAATGAGTATGTTTTTTCACTCTATCTATCAGGCTTTCTTAACAAAGAAACGATAAGAAATCCCTGCTGTAAATTGATGCTGTGAACCTATTTGGGTTCCGTTTACAAATTGATACATCGGAATTTCACTTAAGACATATATTGTAAAATCTATAAGGTTGAAACTTACCTGCGGAGCAAAAAATACTTTTCTGCTTCCGGTAGAAGTTATATCAACATTATATAACGCTAATAAATCCACATTTTTATCGGCTTGCATTTTTCCAATCCACTCTCCTTTTACCTGAAGCGTTACTCCCAATTTTTCAAAGAAAGTTTTACTGGCAAATAAACCAACGCTCGCATAATCACCGAATTTTTCACCTAATGAGTTCCATCCTTTTTTAATATACACGGTATTGGCAAAAATTCTAAAATTTTTCAATGGATAACCTCTGAAGAAAAAGGTATAAAATATAAAATCTTGTGAGCCGGTAGTGGGCTGAACTGCCGGAGGGGATGTTGTATAATACTTTTTTCCTGTCGTCGGATCGGTATAAACAACTGTAGAATCATTGTGTTTTCCTAATGGGATTTTATATCCTAATCCGATAGTAACTTCTGTACGTTTAGATTCTTCGGCATGATTAATAATATCATATCGGGGAAATATAATCAGATCAGCAATTCCGGAAGATCTGACCGTATCAGCCTTATCCAGTCCTATTTGTGTTTTATTGAAAAAAAAACCGGATTCAATAGACATTGTAAAATCTTTTGTAACACCATAAGCTAATCGTGTATACATATAATTACTGTTCAAATAATCGAACTGGCGTAATGTATCTTCATCCCCATATAGGAATTTATTAGTCCCTATATATTGATAGTTACTGGATATCTCCATTTGTCTTTCTTGTAAAACACCCTGCGATGCTCCTCCGGCAATAGGACTGCCACTCCCTCCTGAACAGCAGCCTTGAGCGTATGTGTATTCTGAAAATGCTACAATACTAAGGATGGAGAATAAACGCACCATATTAATTTTATAAAAAAACCTGCATCAATTGCATAATGCAGGTTTTCACTAAACAATCAACTATGAAAATCAGTGTACAACTGTAAATTTAATAAGCTGCGAAAAATTGTTAGATGTTGCTTTTAAGAAGTAAACACCTACATTCATACCTTCTGTTCCAATAGATAATTCGTGTTGGCCTACCGATTGCTTTTCGTCAACAATTTCTTTTACTTTTTCTCCTAGTATGTTTACTACTTCTAACTTAATATTTCCAGACTGCGGAAGTGAATACGTAACGGAAAATTTATCCGTAATAGGATTAGGAAAGATGTTGAGTTGAAAATCCATTTTGGAATTATCATTAATTCCTGTTGCAGCTAAAGCAGTATTTATCGCAGTTTGTATAGCTGTTTGAGTCACTCCGCTACCCACATTATAATATACTGCATGACTTGTCCCTCCCAAAACCACCACCCTATTCATAGTGCCACTCCCATAGTGGCTCATTTTCACAGCAGTATTAGCGAACGTAGCATCAGGGGTAATACTATTGGTACTTGCCCAACTGTTCAAAGTAGAACAAGAAGTTGTACCTAGATCATCAGACATATAGAAAAATACTTGTCCAGGATTACTTGTTGCATAACTTTGTACGGCAGCATCCGCTGCCAGAGTTGGCGCTATACAGGTACCGCATGGCATAACAAAAGAGATTACAATAATTTTTCCCGAATTCAATTCTGAAAAAAGCTGATGAGAATTGCTGTTGCAATCATTAGCCGTAAAATCAGTAGCGGTTTGTCCTAATGCTATTGTAATAAAAAAAAGCATTGGAATAGTTAGTAATATTTTTTTCATTTTCACTTTATTTAACGATGTTATTTCACAATGAGATCTATTGTACTAAAATTTTCCTTGATATGACTTTATCATTGACCACCATACTCAAGGAATATACTCCAACACTAAGATCGCTTCTTAATTCGAGTTTATCCGAATATTTACCAACAGATCCATGATTATAATCCGTCGATACTATTTTTTTGCCTTGCATATCAAATAGATGAAGTGCCACTTTTGAAGGAACCTTAAGTGTATAATTCACATCTATAGAATTGTTGGATTTATTAAAGAAAACATTAACATCCTTTTCATTTATAATCTCATTTATTGAAGCGAAGACTTTGGGTTTGATTTGAAAGGAAGACAAATATATTGCATCACCACTATTGGCATTATTATTATTAGTGCAATTTGTTGCATAATAAAAAGTGATTGTTCCAACATTCGTTGAAGGCGCTGTCCAGTTTACACCCCAACTTGTATTGCCTGTTGTAATTGCAGGCGTTCCGGCTGTTTTATGCGTAACACTGGCTCTTGACTGACTATTGATAACTGCACTTATAATTTGCGTTCTCGTAGGATCCGTAATTACAAAAGTACCAATACCCCTATTGTTGCTATCTTTCAATGCGGTTAATTCAAATCCAAATCTAATGATACCGGTTTTTTGTACAAGCACCGAAAGATTATAGGTTTGTCCGGGAATATAAGTGGAATCCGAAGCCGAAAAAGTGAGAGTATTAGTTCCAACTCCGCTATTTGTTGTTCCGGCATGGCAGCCAGACTTAGCACAGGTAAGCTCTCCCGGAGCTCCTGTTGAGCCAGGATGTGAACCGGAAGATTTTTTATATATCATCATAGACATTAATGTTGGTAATACAAAAACCACAGCTATGATTATAAATTTTTGTTTATTCATTTTTAATTTCATCCTTATCCGTTTATAAATATTATTTTCCGGTGATAGTTTTTGTTTCTGTATAAACATGATCTCCTTTATCAGTCATATCATCATTTGCTGAAACAGCAGCAGCATAAAAAGTCACAGGCCCTGCATTTGCAGAAGGAGCAGTCCAGTTGACTGTCCACTCACCAGTTCCTGTAGAAATTGCATCGGTACCGTTAAATGTATAGGTTACATATCGCCGACCCAACAATTGAAGTTGATTTTGTGCCATTTGTGTTCTCAGCGGATCAGTGATTTGGAATGCACCAATGTTGGTACTATCGCTATTTGCCAATGCAACAATCTGGAATCCAAAGCGAGTTACACCCGGATCTGTAATCCTGATTTTTACAGGATACGTTTGATTGGCGGTGTATTTCGTGACGGCACCCATATCAATTGTCAAAGAAGCAGTACCCGAATTAATTGAGTTGTCATCATGGCAACCCACCGTAGCACAGCTTTGTTCGCCGGGCGCTCCTGTATGCGAAGCAGGGGCTCCGGAGCTTGACTTTTCAGGCACCATAGCCATCAACGCAACTGATGTTGCAATAGAAATAACTATTATAGCTTTTTTAGATTTCAACATTTTCTATTTTTTTAATTTATCTTTTTAATAAATTTTATTTCTACTGTTTAATAATTTTAAAAGCCGACAAATGTTCATTTTTATCACTAACACTAATTATGTAAATTCCATTCGCTATACCTGCAATGTTAATTTCTGTTTTACCATTTGCAACTTTCGATCTGCCTTCCATAACAGCTTCCCCCAAAAGATTAAAGATTCTATAATCAAGTGTTGTGTTAAAATTGGAATTTAATTGCAATTGAATAGTTGAAAAAGCAGGGTTCGGAAATACATTTATTTTATTATCTGAAAAATGATTTTTTATTCCGGTTGAAGTAGTATCCAGCACAAGAAATGTTCCCATCATACCATCATCTTCGTGGTGCAACAAGTGACAATGGTACATATAGGGAACCGAATCATCTGCAAAGGTCGTGAATTTTGTAATAAATCTTACTGTATCATTTGGCTGAACAAGAATCACATCCTTTAGGCCAGCATATTGAGGTGGGGGTGGATTTCCGTTTATATCTACCACAAAAAAAAGTATATCATGTATATGAAATGGGTGAGCGACCATAGTCTCATTCGTGAGCGACCAAATCTCTGTAGTATTTAAATAGGTGATAATATTTATCGAATCCATGTGGAACATTTTGTCGTTAATGAAAAAAGGCCCCTCCACAAATCCGTGCATTCCATTAACAGTTGTATCAGGAAAAAAGCGAAGATATCTCGTTACTGTAGCAGAAGAAGCAGGAATAGGAACTAAAGGGGCAAACGATGTGGGTATAGTTGTGATGGGAGAGGTGGTTGGAGCAGTAACATCAAATCGAATAATATTAAAATTGCTTCCATTAAGTGTGTTGGTGTAATACCCATCACCCATTACTATTGTGCTGGTTCCAACTGAATCTGCGCCAACAATTCCATTAGGTAATTCAGAAGAATAGCTCATTAAATATTTTTGCTGTCCGATTGTATCCGCACCAAAATCTATCAGAACTTCTGCACGTTCGCCGGTAGATAACCTTAATCTATTAGTGGAATACGGCTGTGATAATAGTCCGCCATCAGAAGCGATAAGATGAAAGTTGGATGAATCAGACAAGCCAAAATAATATGTCCTATCTGCGGACGCATTAAGCAAGCGAAAACGAACTACCTGTTGGGGTACCTGAAGATAGGGATCCATTGTCCCATTTACCATCATTACATCATCTTTATGAGAACCAATGATAAATTGCTTTGAGGCATCAAATGCTTTTGACTGAACAATCAATGGAAAATCATCAACTCCATACTTACGTGGCAAGGCATAAGTGGCTTCAATACTATCTCGTACAATTATCAACCCTGCAAGCCCTCGTGTAATTTGCAACTCCGTTTTCCCTTCCCCATGCGGGTGATACCAAAACGTGGCAGCCTGATTAAGCATTTTAAAGGACGGGCTCCACGTTGCACCTGGATTTATAATTTGGTGAGGCCCTCCATCATTCATTGGCGCAACATGGAAACCATGCCAATGCACGGTAGTTGGCTGAATAAGATTATTCGTAACATTCAATGTAATACTGTCATCTTTATTTATAAGTAATGTTGGACCTAAAAAATTACCGTTGTACCCATAGGTAGGCGTATTAGTTCCTGAGTAAAAAGCCTTAGTGCTTGGTTGTGCGGTTAAACTGAAAGTTGTGCCACTCAATGTATCAGGGATAAACAATGCATTCTGCGCATATGTTACTGACGAAACATTAAGTACAAGCAAAAAACTCAATAAACAAGTTTTCATATTAAGTCAAAATTTTATTGTTGAACAGTTATTGTTTTAGAAAACGTCTTTTGATTAAACTCACCTTTTACCAGGTAAATACCATTTGAAAGCGAGATAGGGAAATTTCTTCTCCATATACCAGTCTGTATATTTTCTTCCGTCAGTTCGGCAACTTTTTGTCCGGCAATATTGGTAAGTTCCAGCTTCAACATTCCGGGCTCTTTTACTTCTATGGATATAGCAAAATTATCGGCAATGGGATTTGGGAAAACAGCGATAGAAAAAGCTGAGTTGACATTTTGAATTCCTGCAAATGTAGTATCTAAAAAATTTCTAATTGCAGTTCCAATAATAGCTGTATCACTGGTTACAAATCCACTGGCGGTGTTAGAACTGGCGAGGTATAAAAGTTGGTGAGTATTACCCGCAGCAACAGCTATCGTTGGCATACCACCTTGTCCGTAATAACTTGATTGCGTACCACCTGAATCAAATGGAACGGCAATAGAAGAAAATCCATTTGTACTAACCCAAGCTTGAACCCCTGTACAGGTTTCACTGTCATCCTCCGGTGCCACATAGAAACGCACTTTATTACCATATTGTGCAACTAAGTTTTGGATCATGGGCTTCATGTCATTTGCGGCAGTGATACAGGATCCGCAAGTATGGAAAAACTCCATTATTACCACGTTACCCGAATCCAGTTCGCTGAATAAATGATGTGCTTGTCCATTGCAATCAGTCTTATTGAAATCCATAGCTGTTGTTTGAGCTTGGGAAGCAGTCGCAATAAACAATAAGGAAGCGGTAGTTAGTATTATTTTTTTCATTTATATATAGTTAATGTTTAATGATATTATATTTTTGGCTAATAAAAATACGAAAACAGAACTGCATCTTCCTTATACCTTTTTGCAAAAAACGTATACTTAAAAGCATAAATTATCAATGAATTTTCGACTATAATTGTCTATATCTTATCTATAGTGTTTCTCTTGTTATCTTGTTTGTTTTTGTAATTCCTCATAGAAATGCCAACTATCTCCTTGAACTGGCGGGAAAGGTGTTGTGGACTTTTATATCCTAGCTTGAAGGAAATTTCAGAAAATGATAAATCTCCATACTCAATAAGTTCCTTTGCTTTTTCAATTCGTTGAAGAATAATATACTTCTCAATTGTCATTGCCTTGTATTTAGAAAAAAGCGCACTTAAATATCTATAGGGTTTGCCTAACCTTTGAGCAATATATTTTGAATGTGATAGCTTACTCTGCTTTTCACCATTTCCCTCAACGTAATGTATCAATTCTATTATTGCAATCTTTATAGATTCTACAATTTTTTCTTCGTGATCAATTATCAATTCAAATCCTTTTTCTTTTAGCCGTTTTTCAATTAAGACATTGTAATTTTCATTGGCAATAACAGGTGGCTTTGCATAAATAGCCTCTCCTAATTTTACGGATTCAACTTGCAGCCCCAGTCTTTTTAATACATCTGTTACCGCCATAATACAACGGTCGCAACACATATTTTTAATTTTGATTGTCGTTTTCTTTTCCATTAAGATTATTTAATGTTTTACACTATCAATGCTCATGTCTTTGTCCTGCTCCGCTTTTAAGAATAAACTCGCTGCTGATTAAATATGCGCCTTCGGTAACAACCACCTCTCCTTGTTTTAAACCAGATGTAATTTCAATCCAGTATTTATTTTCGGTGCCTGTTTCAACCATGCGCTGTTCAAATGTATCGTCATGCACAAATACCCATACGGTTTTCATTTTTTCCAATAGTACTGCCGATTTAGAAACCGCTAATACATTCTCAAATGATTTTTCGGGAATAACCGAAACCAATGCACCGGGAATGAGTTTATCTCCTGAATTAGTTACCTTGATTTTGAGCAGATGAACTCTTGTTTCTTCTTCTATTACAGGATTATTGTAAACTAATGTGCCTTTGTAAATCTCCTCGGGATTGCTTTCACTGAAAACCTGAAAGGTTTTGCTTTCTGCAATGCCCGAAATTTCATTGGAATACAATTGCGCTTCTACCCAAACCTGATTGAGTAAAGTAATTTTTAAAAGTACACTGCCTTCCTCCACATACATGCCTTCTGTAATGTTTACTTCGGTTACATAACCCGCTTCGGGGGAATAGAAAGTAATCAACGGACTTGCATTGCCCGACTTTTCTAAATCAGAAATTTGTTTTTCGGATAAGCCCCACAAAAGCAATCTATTTTGGGCTGCGCTTACTAATTCGTTGATGAGTTTAAATGAGGTGGTTGCAGTTTTTGATTTTTCAAGCAGGGACAAAAATTCTTTTTTATCGGCTTGGAGTTGTTCACTGTAAATACTGTAAAGCGAGCTGCCGCGTTTAAGATAAACGCCTGTGGTTTTGATAAACAGTTTATCAATCCTTCCTTTCGCACGGCTGCTGATGGTTTTAACCTGTTCTTTATCAATAGCAACGGTTCCTATAATTGTTGACGCAGATAAAATGTTTTTGAAATTAACCGTGTCGGTTTTAATACCAGCTAATTTTTGTTTGTGCTTATCAATTGTGATAAAATTGCCTTTTTGTCCTGCATTTTGACTTTCCTTTTTCTCAACTTTGATTAAAGACATATTACAAACCGGGCAAGATCCCGGTGTGCTGCTCACAACACTTGGATGCATAGGGCAGGTATAGTAACTGCCGGATGTTACCTCATGGTTTTCGTGTCCATTCTTACAACCCGCAAGTATGAGAATTGATAATAATATGCCTGCAACAATATGCTTCATCTTAGTTTGCATTTAAAAAAGTTTCGCTGTCGGTCATCATTCCTGCCTGCTTTGCAATTTCTTCATTGGCTGAAAGACCACTTTTAATAGTAGTTATTCCATTGTTGCTGGCTCCTGTAATTATTTTTCGTAACTGAAAAATGCCGGTGCCGCTTCGGGTAGTATCGGTTTTTACCCACACATATGCATTCAACCCTGTTTTGTAAACTGCCGAAGAAGGGACTTGTAAATTATTATTGTCTGTTAGGATGAATTGTGCGTTAACGAGTGAATTTATTTTCAGTAAATTATTTGAATTTGTCAACACTATTCTAAGCCTTGCAAAACGCTGATTTGCATTTTCAAAAGTTTGTTCAATCAAAGCAACTCGTCCCTTAATCGTTTTTGAAGGATTGTTTTCAGAAACTATTTCTACGGATTGGTTTTCCTGAATTTGATTTACATATTGATTAGAAACTGAAACCAATGCCCACACTTCCCGCAAATCGTTTACGCTGAAAAGTGTTTGCCCTTCGTTTACATACATACCTTCACGAATTTGTGAAGCAGATCGAGCAAAAGAATTTTGGTTGCCAGTGCTTTGCTGCATACTCATGGTATTCATGGAGGCGGTATTTTTTGTGTCTGAATTTTGTTGTTGTGTTAGCTCCATGAAAAACACATAGCCATTTGCAGGACTGAAAACAGAAATAGATAAAGCTACGGTTCCATTTTTCTCTAACTGTGTAATTTGATTTTCGGTGATGCCTAACAAACGAAGTTTCTCTCTTGATTTTTCTATTAAGGAATTATCAGCAATTGATTTGAGAAGAAATAAGTGTTCTTCCTGAAAGGTGCGTAAATCGGGGCTATATATGTCCATAATTTTGTCGCCTTGTTTGACATATTGATTACTGAATTTGACATATAACTTTTCAATTCTTCCACTGAAACGGGCTGTAATCGATTTGTTTCTGCCTGGATCAATAGTGATGTATCCCTGTGCGTTTATTATTTCACCATTGCTGGCTGCGTGAAGTTTTACGGTTGCCTGATTGGACAAAACTTGCTTGCTTGGTGAAATAGTTTGAACAAGTTCATCTTCCACCAATACGAGTTTCATTTTGCATATAGGGCAATTACCGGGTTCCGGGTAGGTTTTATTGCCTTCACATTTCATAGGACATGAATAAACAGCGGTATGCTGCTCGTGTTTACTCTCTTGCTGATGATTTTCGTGCTCATTTTTGCAGGATGGCAGCACAGAAAAGAACAACAACAAACCAATAAAGATGATGCTATTTAATTTCTTTCTCGTATTCATATTCCGCCTCTAATTTTAAGATGTTAAACAGTTTGTCATACACTTCTAATTTTTTCATTAGCAACATTTCCCACGCATCCAGCAGCACAAAAAATTCACCGGTGTTTTGCTTGTAGGCAAGCAAATTAGCTTGCAGGTTGTTTTCATACGCAGGAATTATATTTTCGGTGTATCTCTGATATTGTGCATTTTCATAATTGAGTATAACAAGTTTTTCGGATAACATTCTTTTAGCCATCAGTTCCATTGTATACTTTTCCTGTTCCATTGACTGGATTTGAAAGCCGATTGATTTTGTTTCTGAATTATACATTTTAGATGACCAAGGAACAATTGGGATAGTCATCATGCCCATGACAGACCATTGGTTGGGCATACCGAACATTTGCATGTGTTCGCCACGAACGCCGAAGTCTGGTCTGTTCCCATTTTTCATTACTTTTTGTTCTAGTCGCATGGACTGTATGTATTTTGACATGGCTATAATATCGCTGCGATTGGAAACGTTTCCCGTATCGGAAAGATTTAGTAAATAATTTTTCGGAGTAACGAGCGTGTCAATTTGGAAAGTAGCGTTCACATCACGAACCATGAGGGTGTTCAAGCCGATGTTGCTTTCTGCAATCATTTGGTCAAGCATCAACAGCATGTTGTTGAGTTCAGCTAAACGAGCTTTAGCTTTGTAAATGGTTTGCAGTTGCGATTGGTTGTTGCTGAATTTTTCTTCGGATGTTGTGATTAAGAGGTAGAGTATTTCTTCACTTTCTTTTAGAATGAGTTTCTTTCTCCCGGCAACAAAACGATTGTAATACAAAATTTTTGCTTCTCTTCTTAATTCGTTTTTTGTCCACTCGCTTTTACTTTTTTCAATTTCAGCCAATGAGTTGATGTAGCTCCTTTTTGAATTCAGTTTGCTTTGGTTAGGTATCATTTGTTCTAAAGAAAAAGCAATACCCGCCTGGTTCATGGGGTTATTTTGCTCACTGAGCATAGAAAAATTGTATGGCCATCGCATAACTCCTGTAGAGAAAGTGGGCGGCATCCATGCCTGTGCTCCATCTGTTTTTGCCTGTATAGATTGGATATTGTATTGATATTGAATGATAGAAGGGTAATTGGTTTCTACCTGTTGCAATAATTTACCCAACGAAATATATGCGGTATCTTGTGCCTGGGCTTGGTGCAAAGACAACATAATTCCGAATACTAAAAATATATTTTTCATTTGTCTAATCTTTTATTTCAAGGTATTCTACTTTACCGTGCTTTTTTACCTCTCGTTCTTTTACCAATTGATACACAACAGGAAGAACAATTAACACGAAAAGGGTAGAAGTTATAAGTCCAAACACAAAAGGTATCGTAATCGGCTTCATTACATCACTTCCTACGCCTGTTGCCAGAAGAATAGGCAATAATCCAATCATGTCTGCCATTACAGTCATTAGTTTGGGGCGAACTCGCATTACCGCACCGGAAAAAATAGCCGACTGAACTTCTTCCTGTGTGAGGACGGCACTTTTCTTTTCTTCCACTTTATCTCTAATTGCTTCATTCATATACACTAACATTAATACACCCGTTTCTACCGCAATGCCAAACAAGGCAATGAAACCTACGGCAACTGCAACTGAAAAATTCACTTCAAAAAAATACATGGAATACACGCCACCGATTAAAGCAATGGGTATACTCGAAAGAACAATCAACATTTCTTTAGCTGAATGGAAAGTGAAATACAAAACAAAAGCAATAATGAGAAGTGTAATTGGAATAATGATTTTCAGTTTATTTTCAGCACGAACTTTATTTTCATATTGTCCGCTCCATTCTATGAAATAACCGTTTGGAAGTTTTTCAAAATCGGCATCTATTCTTTTTTTTGCATCGTTTACCACACTGCCCATATCTCTGCCTCTCACATTGAACAAAACCGTTCCCCGAAGCATTGCATTTTCGGAATTTATCATTGGTGGACCTTCCGAAATTTCAATATCTGCCACTGCTGAAAGCGGAACAACACCATAGTTAGCTGTTTGAAGTGGGGTGCGTTTAATTTCGGAAATATCGCTTCTGAAATCCTGAGCCAATCGCATAGAAACACTGAAGCGCTGACGTCCTTCCACTGTTTGCGTTAATGGCATTCCACCCAAAGCCATTTCAATAAGCATGTTTACTTCTTCAACCGAAAGATTGTATCGTGCAATTTCTTCGCGCTTAATTTTTATGTCAAGATATTTTCCACCTGTGAGTTGTTCCACATACAGGTCTGCAAGCCCTTCAATGCCTTGTAATGATTTTTCAATGTGACGAGCGATGTTGTAAATAGTATCTAATTCCTGTCCGTAAATTTTAATTCCGATGTCTGTTCGTACTCCGGTTGAAAGCATATTAATACGATTGATGATGGGTTGTGTCCAGCCACTTGTAACTCCGGGTATCTGCACTTTGTCATTGAGTTCGGTAATCAGTTTTTCGGAGGTCATTCCTTCGCGCCATTCCGACTTGGGTTTCAGCAAAATGATGCTTTCAATCATACTCATGGGTGCATTGTCGGTAGCAGTATAAGCCCTTCCTGCTTTGCCTAACACATTTTCCACCTCGGGAACGGACATAATAATTTTGTCCTGTACCTGTAAAATGCGTTTGGCTTCGTTGTTGGAAACATCAGGGAGCGTAACGGGCATAAACAAAAGCGTGCCTTCATCTAAGGGGGGCATAAACTCCGAACCCAAACGCAAAACAAATGGAATGCTTCCTAAAACAATAAGGACTGAAATTACAATGACCGTTTTTTTCCAACGCTGGCACAGGCGCAAAACAGGACTGTAAATTTTGATAAAAAAGTTAGCGATAGGATTTCTGCTTTCAGGTACGAGTTTGCCTTTCATTAAAGAACGCAGCAACATAGGCACAATGAACAAGGCAACTATGACTGAACCAATCATTGTAAATGTTTTCGTCCATACCAATGGCGAAAATAATTTCTTTTCCTGCCCTTCGAGAAACAGAATGGGTGCGAATGAAATGAGCGTTACGAGTATGGAAAAAAATACGGCCCTTCCAACTGTGCGTGATGAACGCTCGATGATTTTGATGCGTTCTTCTTCGCTGAGTTCTTTGGTATTTCCTATTCTTTGCTTTTCCATCATTCATCTGTTTTTAAAACTGCTTTAACCAAGCCTTTGTAGGCATTCTCAGTCATTACAATTCCTGCATCCACCAAATCGCCAATTGCCAAGGCAATACCACCCAATGACATTATGTTTAGGGAAATGCCAAAAATTTTCACCAACATAAATCCGATTAAAACTGATAAAGGAATAGTAACTATTGCTACTGTTGCGCTACGCACATGGAATAGAAACAATAACACAATGAGAGCCACTACAATTATTTCTTCAATTAATGCTTCTTTGAGTGTGGCAACAGCTGCTTCGATTAGGTTACTGCGATCGTAAGCGATTTTAATTTTTACACCGGGAGGTAATCCCTTTTCTACTTCATCTAATCTTTCCTTTACACGGTCAATTACTTCTTTGGCGTTTTCACCATAACGGGCAACTACCACACCGCCTACTACTTCCCCTTCTCCATTCTCGTCTACAATCCCCAAGCGGATATCACTACTCATTTGCACATCCGCTACATCTTTCAATTTGATGGGAATAGATTTGTTTGAACCGACTGAAATTTCTTCTATATCCTGAATGTCTTTGATATAGCCCAAGCCCCTAATCATGTAACCCATGCGATTCATTTCATAGATGCTGCCACCCACATCACGATTGTTGGCTTTAAGTGAGTTTGACACGTCCATTGCGGAAATGTTATAATAAATCAGCTTGTTGGGGTTTATGCTAACCTGATATTGCTTTTGAAAACCACCGAAAGATGCTACTTCGCTTACACCTTGCACATTCTGCAAAGCGAATTTTACATACCAATCTTGCACGGCTCGTAACTCTCCTAAATCGTAACCATCACCCTGAAGCGTGTACCAAAACACATGTCCAACGCCTGTTCCATCAGGGCCAAGTGAAGGTGTTACACCTTGCGGTAATGCCTGTTGTGCAAAATTGAGGCGTTCCAACACACGGGTTCTTGCCCAATATATTTCAGCATCGTCATTAAAAATGACGAAAATGAAACTCATGCCAAACATAGATGCTGCACGTATGGCTTTTACATTGGGAATACCTTGTAAGTTAGAAACCAAAGGATAGGTAATTTGGTCTTCCATAATTTGCGGATTACGTCCCATCCATTCCGTATAAACAATTACCTGATTTTCGGAAAGATCAGGAATTGCATCCACAGGAGTGGTCATTACCGACCACACTCCACCCACAACAATCAGCAAAATGCCAATCCAAACAAAGAAGCGGTTATGCGTTGACCATGAGATTATTTTTTCTATCATCTTAATTTTGATTGCAAAATTCTTAATAAGTATTCTTTCATAAACCGATATGTATCATAGCAATTAATGATTGTGGTCATGTTCACCATGCTCATCTGTCGCCTCAATTTTTTTCAAATCCATATTGCAAACGGGACATGAACCGGGTTTGTCGTACGTTTTTTCTCCCTCACACTTCATAGGGCATTGATATTTGGCGTTTTCTGTTTGTTCTGTAGCCGGTTTTTCAGTTTGGCTTTCAGATGTTTTGCTTCCGCAGGAAATGATGAATATTGATAGAGTAAGCAAGAATGTTGCTGTAATAATTTGTGTTTTTCTCATGGCTTTATTTTTTTTAATTTGAATATGTGAAATTTAATTTATGATATTTTTCTTTTTAAAAATTGTGCGTTAATGGCTACTACAATGGTGCTTAAACTCATCAATACCGCCCCAATTGCCGGACTAAGCATAATATTCCATTGATACAAAACACCTGCGGCCAACGGAATTGCAAGTATGTTGTAGCCCGCTGCCCACCAAAGATTTTGTATCATTTTGTTGTAGGTGGCTTTGCCAAATAATATTAGGTTGGCAATATCTTTTGGGTTTGAGTTCACCAAAATAATGTCTGCCGTTTCTGCTGCCACATCGGTGCCTGAACCAACGGCTATTCCGACATCCGCTTGCGCAAGAGCGGGAGCATCATTTACGCCATCGCCTGTCA
>CAZQIC010000029.1:35304-40252 GCA_964593555.1 uncultured Bacteroidia bacterium
GCAACATACTCACCTTTCAGTTGAAGTTCTTTTACTTTCTCTAATTTTTCATGTGGTAATACATTGGCTAAAAAGCCGTCCATTTGCAATTCATCAGCTACTTTTTTGGCTACCTTTTCATTGTCGCCTGTGAGTAGTAAATTTTTTATTCCTGCTTTTTTGAGTATTTGAATTGATTCAAAAGAACTTTCTCTTATCTGGTCGGAGAAGGTAAAATACCCTGCTACTTCTTTTTCTATCAATACATATACAACTGTTCCTGTAAAATCATCGGCTGTTTCGGTTACGCTGATGTTCTTTTCTTTCAGGTAATTCGGTCCTACTACTTTTATTTCTTTTCCTTCGACAATGCCTTCTAATCCTTTACCCGGCAAATAATTAAATTTTTCTCCTTTAGGAATAACTATGTTCAATTCCTTTACCTTTCTCATTACACCTGCTGCAATATAATGTTCTGAATGCTGTTCGATACCTGATGCAAACCGAAGCAATTCTTTATCATCAAATTTTGGGTTCAATACTTTTATATCCTGTAATTCATGCGAACCTTTGGTAAGTGTTCCGGTTTTGTCAAAGATGATGGTTGTAATCAGTCGTGCATTTTCAAAAGCTGTCCTATTGCGAATGAGCAAACCTTTTTGTGCAGAAATGGAAGTGGAAATAGCCACCACCAAAGGCACAGCCAAACCTAAGGCATGAGGGCAGGAAATAACCATTACAGTAACCATTCTCTCCAAAGCAAATACAAAGGGGAAACCCAACGCCAACCAAACAACCAGTGTAATTATACCACCGCCTAAAGCAACAAATGTCAACACCTTTGCGGCACGGTCAGCAAAATTTTGCGTTTTGGATTTTATCTTTTGAGCATCTTCCACCAACTTTACCACTTTATTCAGATAGCTGTCCTTGCCTGTATTTACTGCTTTTATAGTGAGAGAGCCATTGCTGTTAACTGCTCCCCCAATTACTTTACTGTCTTTTTCTTTTTTCAGGGGTTTGCTCTCGCCCGTAAGCATACTCTCGTCCACATAGCTTTCCCCTTCTGTTACAATTCCATCAACCGGAATTTTTTCGCCCGGCTTTACTAATACATGGTCGCCAATTTTCAAATGGCTGACAGGCATATCGTGAATGTGCCCGTTTACCAAATGATGAGCCGTTGACGGCATCATTTTTACAAGTAATTCTAATGAACGGGAAGCACCCATTACCGATCTCATTTCAAAGTAATGCCCAATGAGCATGATGTCTATCAAGGTTGCCATTTCCCAATAAAAGTCCATGCCTTGTAAACCGAAAGTGATAGCGGCACTGTATGCCCATGCAACAGCGATTGCTACACCTATCAGTGTCATCATTCCGATTGCACGGTTTTTTACTTCATCATAAAGCCCTTTGAGGAAAGGAAAGCCTCCATACAAGAAAATGAAGGTTGAAAGAACAGCTAACACATATTTATCGCCTTTGAAAACCAATTCAAAACCTAACCACTCCTGTATCATATGTGATAAGGCAAGCACAGGAACGGATATAATGGAACATATTACAAACCGATTCCAAAAATCGGCAACGTTGTGTCCAGCATGTTTATTGTGTCCATGTTCTTGATGCTGGTGCATTGTATGTTCCATTTTGTGTTTCTCTTTAAAACTGATTAATGTTTGTGTTCATGTTATTCACTGTGATAAATTTTTTTCCATCATATTTAGTTTAAATTAATCGGATAATCATTGTTCCTGCCATTAAAATCATCAAAGCATCTTCAATAATGGTAACAGTACTCATCGGCAAATTGAAAACAGCACCCAAGCAGGCACATTGAATTTTCTTTTTATTGAGTACTGATTGAAGCACCCCAATGATGCTAATACCCATTATTACGAAAGTCACAGAACTGGTAAGAAGTGGGCTGAAATTTAGAAGATATGCAATACCCAAAGTCAATTCTGTAAAAGCATAGATATAAGCCCATGCGGGAAAACGTTTCGCCACCACATCATACATTACATAACTTTCAGCAAACCCTTTTAAATTTAACAGCTTGAAGAAAGAAAACACCAAAAAGAAACCTGCCATAAAATGTTGCATCCATTGCATTGTATCAAAATGATGGTTGCTTAATTGCACCAAAAGCGTTATTAAAGTGATGTAAAAGAAGATCAGCAAAATAGGTTTGTAGGTTTCAAACCAACCTATCGTTTGCTCTTCTAATTCGTTATGATGCAAAGCGGAAATTTGATATTTAGGATGTAAAGCTTTTTGCAAGTCAGTTAAAGCAATGTGCTTATCCATTGAAATCGTGGCTGAATTTTCATTCTTTGAAACTTCAACATTGGTTACGTTTTCCACCATCAATAAAGCCGATTTCACTTTTGCTTCACAACTCCCGCAGGTCATCCCTGTTACTTGATATTTATGTACCATTTTTTTTGAATTTTAAATGTTGATTAATATGGTACAAATTTCTGTTTTCATTACTCATTATTCATTGTAGAATTTTGGGTTAAAATTGTAATATTTACAAATCCTCAATCTGTTTTCGCTTTTTGTCTTTCATTTTTTTGAAGTGCGAGGGAGTTAATCCCGTAACCTTTTTAAATTGATTGCTTAAGTATGCTACGCTGCTGTAGTTGAGTTGATAGGCAATTTCACTCAAGGTTACCTCATCATACATCAACAGCTCTTTAACTTTCTCAATCTTTTGTAGGATTAGGTATTTTTCAATGGTTGTATTTTCAACTTCTGAAAACAGATTGCTCAATGTATTATAATCCTGTAACAAGTGTGAAGACAAATATTCAGACAGGGTTACTTTGATTTCATTATTTTTATTGTGGATCAAATCAATAATCAGCGTTTTTATCTTATCAATAACTCTGCTTTTCTTATCATCAATCAGTTCAAAGCCAAACAATTTTATCTTCTCTGCAATTTCCTTTTTCTGTTTTTCATTTACCAGTTTACTTGTATCAACTTCTCCTAATTCAACAGAAAGCAATGGGATTCCAAGCTTTTCCAACTCGGACTTCACTACCATTTTGCAACGACTACATACCATGTTTTTAATGTAAAGTCTCATAATGTGCTTTTTTTAGGATATCTTATAATGTGTTATCGCTTCCAAAGGTCGGCTACATTTTGCCCTGCCTATTTGTTATATCCTCCAAGCCACCCATTAGTTCACTTTATAGTTTCTTTTATTTCTCCACAATTCAACATCTCATCACCGAAATAAGGATTTTTTATTTCTTCACTTTCACTGATCCAATATCCACCCTTGTTGTCATTAGCCATAGGACAGAACTCATAATACATGGTTTTACTTCCTCCAAACACCTTTATCAAAGCATACATTCCTTCGGTTAAGGGGCCTAAATGTTCTCTCTGATGAGCCAGTTCAGGCGTTCCTATAATATGCTCTGCATTTTCTTTTACTTTATCTGCCTGTTCGTTCCAAACAGCTTTTTGTTCAGCAGAAAAAGCCGAAGTGTCTGTACTATGTAAGGCATCAAGTATACCTTTGGCTCCGGCTTTTGCTTCTTCCAAATTTGAAGCTACCAACGCATTTTTAAAATGTATATAATGTTGAACAACCGGATATATAAGACTTGGGGTAATGGTTGAAGCGGATTCGCTTTCCTGCTGTTCATCTGATTTGTGGCCTTGCTCTTTGGATTTGTCATTTCCACAAGCCCAAAGTATCATAGTCAAAGCAATTCCTGACATCAAATAAATAAATTTTCTTTTCATTTTTTTTAGTTTTAAGTTATTTAGTCTTTACTATCCTTTTTACAGCAATCATGTAATTTGGTATAGGCAGTTGAATCAGCTGGCATACTATCGGCATCATAACCGGACATTGCTACTGCCTTTTTTATTTTATCAGAATCCGTTTTGGATGGATCATAAGTTACAGTCACCACTTTTGTTTTTACATCAAGCTTTGAAGTGGCTATACCATCTTCTTTTTTCAAAGCTTTTTCAATTGTTGCGTTGCACATTCCACAAACAGCAGAAGTTTTGATTTCGACTGTTTCTTCTTTTTTATCATTTTGGGCAAATACATTTGTTATACTCAGGCAGATTACTGCAATTAGAGTTTTCATTTTCGTTGATTTTTAAAGTAAAAAGGAGGTTATTTTTAAAAAAGAACAAGGCAGGCAACAGCATAAGCTATTGCCTGATGTTATAGAATAATGAAATCAGATAAGAATTGACCTGAATAAAATAGTGCGGGAAACAGGTTTGCCAGGCGGTGCGTGAGAATCTGCATATAAATCTCCTGTATTATTTTCAGTAAGTGGAAAGTTAAATGTCTGAAAAAATGCTATAACAAAAATCATGATGAAATCCGTTGAGGGTAAAATAACTGTTTGATTTGGAGTAAAATTTTCCTTGATTTTTATAACCTGCGTTTCATTCTTACAGCAACCTTTAGGCATTTCTTTTTTACCACAGCATGATGTATCATCATTATGTACAAGTAATATATCTGTAGATTTTAGCTTATTTCCACAATAATGCCTGTTAATTGAAAAGCCCGATGAGCTTATCAAAAAAACAAATGCTAATAGTATGGAAAGCGCTTTTTTCAAGTTAGTTTACATTAATGCACAAATATAAGAATTTATCTCACAAGCTTAAGTTCTCCGTTCTTCTTCACATGATTGTTCATCAAGTAATTTTCGAGACAATTGATTAAAGGCATTATTTTTCCTTTGTATGTACAAGTAATTCTGTAATATCCACATCCAAAGCTTTCGCAATTTCCGCCAATGTTTCTATTGAAGGCTGGTTAGTATTGCTACACCATTGAGAAATAGTAACAGGATTTTTCTTTAATTTCTCCGCTAACCATTTGTTTGTTCTCTCTTTTTCCGCTAATACAACTTTTAGGTGGGTTCTAAAAATTCACTTTTAGAGATTTGACTAAAAATCGGAGAAC
>CAZQIC010000030.1:0-39036 GCA_964593555.1 uncultured Bacteroidia bacterium
GAAAGATTTGCAGATCCTAATTTTTGATAGGAAGAAGAGGGGATAAGTATTTAGGGAAATTGGGAATAAAATAATTTAATTTCATTTCACTTATTTCCCCTATAACCATATACCTTTGTCACAATTTTTAATTAAGTGAAAAGATTTTTCATTTTAGCAATGGTTTTTTTGTGTGTTTACGCACCCTCCTTTGCTTGCGATATATGCGGCTGTTTTATGGGAATAACTCCATATGATAATCAAAGCGCCATAAATATTATTTATCGCTACAGAAGTTTTAATGGTTACAGCAGTTTTGGGCAGCGCAATCATTTGTTCCCTTCAATGGCAATTTCTACCAATAACCAAAGTTCAACTAATTCTTTTGCTCAATTTGATCCTGCCTCACAAACGGCTACATATAAAGATGGGGTAGGCACAGTTCCGCCGCCCGATATATTGCATGGTACAAGTAATAATGGTGATAATAATGTGCGTGTTTTTCCCACTTCCGATTATGAAATTTTTAATGTCTATGAATTAAGAGCAAAATATTTTTTACATCAGCGTATAGAGATAAATGGAATAATGCCGGTAAACAATATCCGGAGTTTAGAAAGCGGTGAAACAATTGATCATACAGGTTTGGGGGATATCACCGTGTTTGCGGGATATCACTTAATAAGAAGGATAGAAGAAGAGAAATTGCAACAAAGGCTAATAATAGGAGGAGGGCTTAAATTACCAGTCGGAAATTATTATGCACAAGAAAATGAGGAAAGAATACCCCTTTTATTGCAGCCGGGCACCGGAAGTATTGATTATCTGGGATATTTTAACTATCTTATAGGGTACAAAAAATGGGGAATAAGTATTAATTCTATGTTCAAGTTTAATGGAGAGAATTATTACAAGGAAAAAATTTGCAATAGCACAACCGATTACCTTTCTGTATTCTATAAAATGAAATCTGATAATTGGACATTCATCCCTTCTTTGCAAATGTATTATGAAAATACAAAAGGCGTAAAAATCGACGGTGAATTACAAGAGGGAACGGCAATGAATTTAGGCATGGCAGGAGCAGGATTAGATGTTTATTATAAAAATATTTCACTGAATACTGCGTTACAGTATAAAGTGTTTGAACAGACAGGTCAGGGTAACCTGGGCAGTGCAGGAAGAATAGTGGTGGGGTTGGGATATAATTTCCGGCAACTCAATTATCTCATAAAAGAGAAAGACAATGAACCGAAAGATACTTTATAGTTTATTTGCAATAAGCTTCTTGCTCTTTTCGTGCGATAAGAACAAGCAAGTGCCTGCCGGTGATGTTAACATTCATGTGAACGTAAAACACCATTCAATTCCAATAGCATTCAGCAAAGTTTATATTAAATACAATACGTTGGAATTTCCGGGTAAGGACAGTTCATTATATGATACGGAGGTTATTACCGATGGAAATGGATATGTGAAAATAAGTAATATTGGTAATGGTGAAAAAAAATATGTTGTCTACGCTAAAGGTATTGATCCTGCGTGGGATACAACAGGCGTTACTCCTGTATGGGGCTTTCAGCCTGTGTTGGTGAGTACAAAGCCCGGTGAAGACAAAGAAAAATATGTTACAATTCCTGTAAGTGAGTGAAAACGATTTATTATTTTTTTCTTTCTCTTTTCATTTTTTTTCTTCCCCTTCAAAAACTATTTCCGCAGCAAAAGAATAATTTTCAGGAACAGATCGTGATTGCTGAACAAAAAGCGCACGCATCAATTTTCGATTCTCCTGCAATCCAGGCAACAAATAATTATGATGTAAAGTTTCATCGCCTTGAACTTATAATTGATCCGGCAGTTTATTTTATCACAGGAAAAGTAACAACTCATTTTGTCCCTACATCTTCACTCACGCAATTAGAATTTGATCTGGCACTGTCACTTACGGTGGATAGTGTAAAATATAACAATGCCCCTCTTGTTTTTTCGCAATTAGCGGGAGGTATATTGCAGATTAATTTTCCTTCGGCTCTTCCTGCTTTAACGCTCGATTCGGTAACTGTTTATTACCAGGGCCCTCCGGGTACTTCAGGCTTTGGCTCATTCATTAACAGTATACATGGTGCGAGTTCGCCTGTGATGTGGACCTTGTCGGAACCCTACGGTGCAAAAACATGGTGGCCATGTAAACAAACCTTAAATGATAAAATAGATTCAGTTGATATGATCGTTACGACACCAATGATATATCGTGTTGCAAGTAATGGCCTGCTTATTTCCGAAGATACAATAGGTGTGCAGAAAAAATATCACTGGAAAACAAGATACCCTATAGCTGCATATTTGGTAGCAGTGGCAATAACAGATTATGCTGTTTATTCTGATTTGGTTATTACAGGAACAGATACACTCGAAGTACTTAATTATGTTTATCCGGAAGACCTTGCCAATGCACAATCACAAACACCTGTAATTATTCCCATCATAAAATTATACGACAGCCTTACAGTGGATTACCCTTTTAAGAACGAAAAGTATGGCCATGCACAATTTGGATGGGGTGGAGGCATGGAGCATCAGACCATGAGTTTTATGAGTTCATTTAATACCCCACTTGTTGCGCACGAATGCGCACATCAATGGTTTGGCGATAAAGTAACCTGCGGCAGCTGGCAGGATATATGGCTCAACGAAGGGTTTGCAACATACTTTGAGGGGTTGACTGCAAAAAGACTATTCCCTGCTACATGGCATGATTGGCTGCAACAAAAAAAATCAGGAATCATTGCTCAGCCCGGAGGTTCTGTATGGTGTGATGACACTACCAGTGTGTCAAGAATTTTTGATGGAAGATTATCTTATTCAAAAGGCGCATACCTTTTACATATGCTGCGATGGACATTAGGCGACTCTTTGTTTTTCCAATCCCTGAAAAATTATTTAAACGATCCGCAGATCGCGTACAGCTTTGGAACAACTCAAAAACTAAAAACACATTTGGAAAATACAGGTGGGAAAGATCTTACCATTTTTTTTGATCAATGGTATTATAAACAGGGGTTCCCGACTTATGATATAGGGTGGGAGTATAAGGAGGGAGTTGTAACAGTATTAGTAGATCAAACACAGTCGCATGCATCAGTTGCTTTTTTTGAAATGCCAATTCCCATGGAGTTTACAAATGGAGTAAAGGACACAACAATTATATTTAACAACACCAGCAGCGGTGAAACTTTTACGGTTGCGTTGCCATTTGAACCTACAGAAGTTTATTTTGATCCCGAACTCTGGATATTAAGTGGTAACAATACAGTTTCAAAAAAAACACCGCTTGATGATGGTCCCGGCCATATTTATTTTTACCCGAATCCTGCGGTCAATGATAAGATCATTATCGAACTCATAAATTATTTTGAACCCCTCAGCAGTGTTGAAATAATTGACGCCTTAGGCAGGACGGTTTTTAAAGAAGATTATTCTTCTTTATCTTTGAATAGAGTAGAAGTAAATTTACATTCATTTGCCCATGGAGTTTATCATATGAGAGTAAAAGCGGGGGAGAATTACGCGTTCCAAAAAATAATGAAGGTTCTTTAATAATAAAAAAATTAAAAAGATGAAGGCAACAATAATTTTAATGGTGATCGGATCAGTTCTGGCAAGCTCCTGCTGTAAAGAAGGCACTGGTGGTAATGTAACGATAGCCGCCACAATTAAGCACCATTCAACGATTATCCAAAGCCATGTGAATTATCCGGATACTGTCTTTGTAAAATTCGATGCTAATAAATTGCCTGGAACTAATGCTTCGGACTTTGATACTTTTTTCGTTGGTGAAGCAGGTGAGGATCATGTTCATATACATGGACTAAAATGTGGCAGTTACTTTTTTTATGCAGCAGGTATGGATAGTTCTGGTCCATACAGAGTTACAGGCGGTATACCATTCAAAATAAAACACAAGGACCGGGATGAATCAGTTTCGATTGATATACCGGTTACTGAATAATTTTTTAACATTTTTTAGCCAAAACAGGAAGTCTTATTGGTTATTTTAAAATATATTTGCAAATAACTGTAGGAAAGTGAAAAGGTTTGTACCCATATTTTTATTGATAGTATTTGCCAATTTAACGGTATCTCCTCTTCTATTCAGCAGCATGCTTTTTGGTAAGGCCACAGAGGAAATCATAGATATTGGTGAGGAAGAAGACAATACCAAGGAAGAAAAGGAAAGTCATAAAACATTTTATAATTTTAATATAGTTTTCAATATACATTTTCATCCGGAAGATTTTATGTTCAAATCCAGCGAGACAAAACTATTGTCTGTTTTTATAGAGTACCCTATCCAACCTCCCGATCATCTGATTTAATCAACAGGAATTTCTAAAGCATTCAACTGTTTTTTATCCTGTTTTTTTATCTGGCTTAATATAGCCTAAGACCTCTAATTTTTTGCCAACAGCTCTAGCATGTGTAATACATATTGCATTACGTACAGAGTTAAAAAAATCGATAGATGGAAAAGTCATATAAAAAATTATTTGAAAATAATCGTGCATGGGTTGCAAAACAAAAGCAAGACAATCCAAATTTCTTTAAAGAGCTTGCTGAAGGTCAAAACCCGGAATACTTATGGATAGGTTGCTCTGATAGTCGCGTGCCGGCTAATCAGATAACCGGTACAAACCCTGGTGATGTATTCGTTCATAGAAATATTGCAAACATGGTAGTGCATAGCGATATGAATTTATTAAGTGTATTGTCATATGCAGTTGATGTGTTAAAAGTGAAACATATTATTGTATGTGGCCACTATGGTTGTGGTGGTGTTATGGCAGCTATGGGAAATAAACAGTATGGATTGCTTGATAATTGGTTACGTCATATCAAAGATGTGTACCGTTATCATTATAAAGAACTGGATGCTATAACAGATCCAGAAAAAAGAATAAGAAGATTTATTGAGTTGAATGTTATTGAGCAGGTACACGATCTTGGAAAAACGTCCATAGTACAAAATGCCTGGGAAAGAAAGCAACCACTCCACATTCATGGCTGGGTGTACGACTTAAAGGATGGCTTGATAAAAGATCTTGATGTAACATTTACAGATACTAATGAGCTGCATGCTGTATATCATCTTAATGTGCCGATATAATTTATTGTTTTTAGTGAAAATAATTTTTTAAAACGTGTCATGAAAAAAAAGAAATTTTCCTTAGGTGATAGTTTAGGTTCAGATTTGCCGGCAGGGCTAGTAGTTTATTTAGTTGCCCTTCCCTTGTGCTTAGGAATTGCATTAGCATCAACAGGAAGGCCTGATTTATTATTTGCTGGAATTATTGCCGGATTTGTTGGTGGAATAGTTGTAGGCTCTATTAGCGGGTCACCCTTGGGTGTATCAGGCCCTGCGGCAGGGTTAGTAGTAATTGTTTTAACAGCGATTAAAACATTGGGAACATTTGAAGCGTTATTGCTTGCGATAGTTTTAGCAGGGATAGTGCAATTGATTGCAGGTTATCTTAAGGCGGGTGTTATTGGCTATTATTTTCCGTCTTCTGTTATTAAAGGTATGCTTGCCGCAATTGGTATCACGCTTATCCTAAAAGAGATCCCTCATGCATTGGGGTATGATGAAGATTTTGTGGGTGATGAAGCGTTGAGTCAAATGGACGGGCACAATACATTTACCGAATTGTATTATGCATTTGTTTACAATAACCCGGGTGCAATTATAATTTGTCTGGCGTCACTTGCTGTACTCATATTATTCGACAGGCCTTTCATGAAAAAAATTGCACTTTTTAAATTTGTTCCTGGTGCTTTATTTGTAGTTGTAATAGGTATTGTATTGAATTATTTTTTTACACAATCGGCATCTGGCTTGGCATTATCCGAAAAGCATCTTGTCCAGCTTCCTGTTGCATCTAGCCCAAAAGAGTTTATCGGTTTTTTTAGGTTTCCTGATTTTACTGCGCTTAGTAACCCTCAGGTGTATGTTGTAGCATTTACGATTGCTATTGTTGCAAGTCTTGAAACTTTGCTTTGTGTAGAGGCAACTGATAAGCTGGATCCTTACAAAAGAATTACTCCCACAAACCAAGAGTTGAAAGCACAGGGGATTGGGAATATTGTTTCTGGGCTTATAGGAGGCTTGCCTATTACGCAGGTTATTGTAAGGAGTTCTACAAATATCAATTCAGGCGGTAAAACAAAGCTGGCAGCGATCTTTCATGGTTTTATATTGTTAGTATCTGCGATCACAATTCCGGCTTTTCTTAATTTGATCCCATTGGCAAGCCTTGCAGCTATTTTGCTGTTGGTAGGATACAAACTTTCAAATGTAGCTTTGTACAAGTCAATGTATAAATTGGGATGGGAACAGTTTATGCCTTTTATAATAACTGTCGTAGCAATTTTGCTTACCGATCTTTTAAAAGGTATTGGAATAGGTATGTGTTTCGCTATCTTTTATATACTTAGAAAAAACTATCGGAATTCTTATCATCGTCATAAGGAATCCACACCGCAGGGCAATGTGATTATGTTGAAGCTTTCTGAAGAGGTCACTTTTTTGAATAAGGCGAGTATCAGGCTTACCCTCGATGAGTTGCCTGAAAATTCTAAAGTGATAATTGATGGTTCAAAATCAGTAAACATTGATTTCGATGTATTGGAAGCAATTGGAGATTTTAAAAAACACACTGCCACTCTTAAAAATATTAAAGTAGAAACAATTGGGATAAAGGAAGTGGAATCGGGAGGGCACTGATGCCATTGCACCTATCCATAATATAGCTGTGTACTAAGTTGGCAAAAGTTTTTAAACGGGCTTTTGGAATAATTTTTTTTAAATACTCTCATTATTTAGTTCTGTTGTAAACGGCATCACAAATTTTAATTCCCAGATTGTTTAATCCAAAAAAGCCTACTTAGAAAGTCTAGCTAGGGCAATTTTAAAAGATTTTTCTCTGCCCTCATCCATAACAATTATTTAACATTAAAGAAATTTAGAAATAACATTGCAGGTATTTCTTTGCGTTTAGTTAATAAATTGTAAAACTAAACACAAATAAAAGTTATGAAAGTTAAATTAATGTTTCTATTGTTGGTTTTTTCGACCGTGTTGTTTGCTCAAATACCAACAGATTCGGTAAGTGTTAAAAAGGAATCTGAGAAAAAAAAACATTGGTATGAACTTATTTCCTTGCGTGGATATACTCAGGTGCGTTATAACCGCTTGTTCGAAACCAATGATAAATTAAAATGCGAACAGTGCGATAGATCCTGGGGCGACAATGGTGGTTTTTTTGTGCGTCGTTTGCGTTTAATATTCAGCGGTAATGTTCACGACAGAGTATACATTTATATTCAGCCCGATTTTGCATCATCTGCATCTTCAACAGGATTGCATTTCGCGCAAATGCGGGATGTGTACTTTGATTTGTCGCTCGACAAGAAAAAAGAATTTCGGTTTCGTATAGGACAAAGCAAAGTGCCTTTCGGTTTCGAGAATTTGCAGTCGAGCCAAAATCGTTTACCTCTCGATCGTAATGATGCACTCAATAGCGCAGTATCTAATGAACGCGATCTAGGCGCGTTTTTTTACTGGGCTCCCGACAAAATTCGCAAACGGTTTTCCGATTTGGTAAACGATGGGTTTAAAGGATCTGGCGATTATGGCGTATTTGGAATTGGAGCATACAATGGTCAAACAGCTAATAAACCCGAAGCAAACGATGAGCCGCATATTGTTACAAGGCTTAGCTACCCTATTCAAATAGGTTCACAAATAATTGAACCCGGCTTACAAGCCTATAAGGGCAAATACGTACTTGCCAAAGATTTGCAAAGTGTAGGTGTAAAAATTAATGATGATTTTGAGTTTGATGATGAGCGCGTTGCCGCCAGCCTGATATTGTACCCCAAGCCTTTTGGAATACAGGCAGAATATAACATAGGCAAAGGCCCTGAGTTTAATACCGAAACCGACTCTGTTGAAACACGTAACTTGGAAGGAGGGTACGCCACCCTGAGTTATATGCTTAAAGTAAAAAACCAAGTAATTGTTCCTTTTGCTCGTGCACAATATTATAGAGGCGGAAAAAAACATGAACTTGATGCACGAAGCTATTCGGTTAACGAATACGAATTCGGAGTTGAGTGGCAGCCCATTAAAAATTTTGAATTGGTGGCTATGTACACCATGTCTGAACGCAGATTTGAGGATTTTGCCAAGCAAGACAATAGGCAAAAGGGCAATTTATTGAGAATTCAGCTTCAATTCAACTATTAATTTGCACTGTGTGGGCAATCGTTAACATTAATTTAACATATCAATTCACTCATTCAGTTATTATTGTAAACTAATTATACCTATGAAATATTCGAAAATTATCTCTCTTAGTTTAGTTGTTGCGCTGGCTTCTTCCTGCGGAAACAAAAACACTCCTTCAGAAGCAAACAAAAATGATTCAACTGCGGTTCAACTTGAGGGCGCGGTTAGCATAGATGGTTCAAGTACTGTTTACCCTATTACGGAAGCAGTTGCAGAGGAGTTTCGCGCTGTTCAGCCAAATGTAAAAGTTACAGTTGGATTATCAGGCACAGGCGGCGGATTTAAAAAATTTGGGCGTGGTGAAATTGATATCAACGATGCATCCAGGGGTATAAAATCTACAGAGGATAGTATTTGCAAGGCTTCCAATATTAGTTATGTGGAGTTGATGGTTGCATATGATGGCTTAGCGGTAGTGGTGAATCCTCAAAATGACTGGTGTAAAGAAATAACTGTGGAAGACCTTAAAAAAATATGGGAACCTTCTGCACAGGGCAAAATAACAAAATGGAATCAGGTGAGAGCCGCATGGCCCAATGAAGAAATTCACTTATATGGCCCGGGAGTTGAAAGTGGCACTTATGATTATTTTACGGAAGCTGTAGTTGGTAAAAGTCATTCAAGCAGAGGCGATTTTACGGCAAGTGAAGATGATAATATATTAGTGCAAGGTATTGCTGGAGATAAATATGCACTCGGTTTCTTTGGACTTGCTTATTACGAGGAAAATATGGATAAGCTAAAAGTAGTTCCGGTAGATGATGGTAAAAGCGATAATGGTTCTGGCCCAATAGTGCCAACATTGGAAACAGTTAAGAATAAAACTTATTCCCCGTTGTCACGTCCATTATTCATTTATCCTAATTCTAATGCAAAAACAAAAAAGGAAATTGCAAGTTTTGTAGAGTTTTATCTGGATGTAGCAGCAGAACTTTCAAAGGAGGTTGGTTATATTCCTCTTAACGATGAAGAGTATAAACAACAAAAAGAAAAATTTAAAGAGTTTATTGAGGCAAAGTAATTTTTATTTAAAATATTAATATTTTCATGATCCCGATACTATCGGGATTATGTGTTTTTATAAAAACGTTGTTAATTGAAACTTAAAGAAAAAATAATAGAAAGTTTACTTTTCCTGAGTGCCGCGGTTACTATATTAACTACCGTTGGCATAATTTGGATTTTGGGTGTTCAGGCAGTTAAGTTTTTCAAGGAAGTTTCATTCATAGATTTTATTACGGACACCCAATGGACCCCCCTCTTTACCGAAAAACATTTTGGGATACTTCCACTAGTTTCAGGAACATTGCTTACTACATTTATTGCAGTGATGGTAGCTCTACCAATTGGTCTTATTGTCGCTATCTATTTAAATGAATATGCCCACAAATCTTTTCGTAAAACAATTAAACCCTTATTAGAAATATTAGCAGCAGTTCCTACTGTAGTGTATGGTTATTTTGCATTAATGGTGGTGACCCCGTTTCTTCAAAAATTTATCCCTGATATGTCTGCATTCAATGCGCTGTCAGCAGGAATTGTAATGGGTATAATGATAATGCCCCTGATCTCCTCCCTTAGTGAAGATGCTTTATATGCTGTACCACGTTCATTAAAAGAAGCCTCATATGGCATGGGCTCTACGCGGTTACAAACCTCTTTTAAAGTAATGCTTCCTGCGGCTTCATCGGGTATTATAGTTTCTGTAATTCTTGCTATATCTCGAGCGGTTGGCGAAACCATGATCGTTGCTATTGCTGCAGGGCAACAGCCTCGCCTAACAGCAAATCCTTTAGTGCCTATCGAAACAATTACAACATATATAGTGCAGGTGAGCAGTGGAGATGTGGCGCATGGAACAATAGAATACAATACAATATTTGCTGCGGGCATTACGCTTTTCGTTTTTACTTTTTTGTTAAACAATATCAGTTACTGGCTCAAAAAAAGATACCAGGAAAAATATGAGTAACGCGGATTGGAATCGGTTAAAGGATAATGTTTTTAAATATGTAGGTATCGCCTGCACTTTTGTGGGCCTATTAATGCTTGCAATTTTTCTCATTGATATTTTAATTAAGGGCGTCGGGCGTTTAGATTGGCAATTTTTATCCAGTCTCCCATCTCGGATGGCCTCGAAAGCTGGTATTTTACCTGCGCTTGCAGGTACTATGTGGATTATGGTGGTTACCGCTGTAATAGCCATTCCGCTTGGTGTATCAGCAGGTATTTATTTGGAAGAGTATGGTAAAAAAAGCAGGTTCGCCTCTATTTTAGAGATCAATATTAATAACCTGGCAGGTGTACCATCTATAATTTATGGATTATTAGGCGTAGAAATATTTTCTCGAGTGATGGGGTTGGGTGGAAGTTTGTTAGCAGGTAGTTTAACATTGGCATTACTTATTTTGCCAGTCATAATTGTATCTACCCGCGAAGCGATCCGGGCAGTTCCAAAGACCATAAGGGAAGGATCATTTGCTTTGGGTGCAACCAAATGGCAAACCATTCAACATCAGATATTGCCTGCATCGGCAGGAGGGATACTAACAGGTGTTATTTTAGCGTTGTCAAGGGCAATTGGTGAAACAGCGCCATTGATAGTTATTGGAGCATTAGCCTATGTAGCATTTGTCCCAACAACACCTATGGATGACTTTTCTGTTTTGCCTATACAAATATTTAACTGGGTATCAAGGCCTCAAAAAGAGTTCCATGTGAATGCCGCCGCTGCTATCATTGTGTTGTTGGTGGTTACATTTTTAATGAATGGCATTGCAGTATATTTACGAAATAGGTGGCAAAAGAAAGTAAAATGGTAATTTTATAGGATGACTATGTATAAGATCAGGACAACTGATGTAAATGTTTTTTATGGCGATAATCATGTCATAAAAAATGTGAGTATGGAGGTAATGCCAAATACAGTAACAGCACTCATAGGCCCTTCTGGTTGCGGAAAATCTACCTTTTTACGACTTCTTAATCGCATGAATGATTATATAGATGGTTTTAGCATGACAGGAAATATTTTTGTTGATAATAATGAAATCTATTCTCGTAAAACAGTAGTTGAAGAATTGAGAAAAAAGGTGGGAATGGTTTTTCAAAAGCCGAACCCTTTTCCAAAATCCATTTATGAAAACGTTGTTTACGGGTTAAGGATACAAGGGATAAAAAACAAGGCTTTGCTTGACGAAACTGTTGAACGTTGCTTGGTACAGGCTGCATTGTGGAACGAAGTGAAAGATGACCTGAAGAAATCTGCACTTGCTTTGTCAGGTGGGCAGCAGCAACGCTTGTGTATTGCACGTACATTGGCTGTGGAACCAACGGTTATATTAATGGACGAACCGGCTTCGGCCTTGGATCCAATATCCACTTCCAAAATAGAAGAACTAATTTATGAATTGAAAAACAAGTACACTATTATTATTGTAACCCATAATATGCAACAGGCTGGGCGCGTTAGCGATAGGACAGCTTTCTTTTATATGGGTGATCTTGTGGAATACGATGAGACAAAAAAAATATTTACGAACCCTAAATTAGAACGCACACAAAATTATATTACAGGCAGATTTGGATAAGAAGGATAAATTTAAAATCAAACATTAGTATAATTAAAGACCAAGCCAATGACCCACCTCGATACAGAGCTTCAATATTTGAAGAAGGATATAATGGAACTGTGGAAAATTACTCAAAGTCAACTTGAGAGGGGAAAAAAAGCGCTCATCAATTTCGACAGGGATCTTGCTCGTCAGATTATTGCTACCGAAAAACGGGTCAATGCTTATGAGTTAAAAATAGACCGCGATTGCGAAAATATTTTTGCACTTTTTAACCCTGTTGCAATTGATCTCCGTTTTGTGCTGGCAGTGCTAAAAATAAATTCAAACCTTGAAAGGATAGGCGATATTGCCGAGGGTGTGGCACGATTTGTTGTTGATGTGGATAAACAATTCAGCGCGGAATTATTGGAAAAAACTCATGTAATACAAATGTTCGATCTTTCCATTGATATTCTCTCGGATACCGCTGTGGCATTTGAAAAAGAAGACACCCAATTGGCGCGGACTATTTTTATGAAGGATGAAAAACTAGATGAGATCAACAGCACTGCGAGTTATAAGATAGCAGATTATATAAAAGCTCATCCTGATCAGTTAAGAGAAAGCCTCCATGTACTTTCAATGATAAGAAAACTTGAAAGAGTTGGTGATCAATCAAAAAATATTGCGGAGGAAATTATTTTCTATCTGGAAGCAAAAGTGCTCAAGCATCTTTCTGCAAAACAAAAACAGGAATAAGCTAAGGAACTATTATTTCCGGTGTAGTAATTACATTGCTCTTGTTGTGTTCTCTGTCGTATATGAACACATCAAATCGGATCGTGGTATGTCCCGGGTAATAATATGGAGCAAGCATATTTACCATAATCTCCCCTGCTAATGCTTTGTTTTGGCCCTTTGGAGTAATATCTGGTAAACGATAGGAATATCTTAATGTATCACCGCCTGGCAGTACAAATTGCTCGAACTCTCCGGAGACAATATTTTTAACAAAATAATTCATGGTCATATTATAATAATATGGGCCAGTAGATGAAAATTCCCCGGTAGTGTCCCAGTCATTCAAGCCAAGGTTGCCATCGCCATCTTTAAATGTTATAATAAAATCTGCAGAATCTGCCCCACGTTTAATAAAATCTTTAAAAGCAATGGATGGAGTGGTAGAATATTCGTTCTTATCAATACAGGAAGTAATGAAAAATGTGGATAGGATAATTACAGTAAAAAGAAAATTTTTGTTAGTACACATGATTATAAATTTACGAAAAAAAATTCATTAGCCCAATTGTACAGTTGAACGACTTTTTGTGGCTATTATTGTATATGGAGTTGATGAAAACCATAGCAAAAAAGATCTTCAAATTAACTGACGAAGGCCAGTTTAATGAGATTTGTATGGAGGTATTCCGCTATCAATCAGTGTATTGTGAAGTATATCGAAAATATTTGCAGGGATTAAACATTGATCCGGATACAATAAACTCTATAAAGAGCATCCCATTTCTTCCCATTGAATTTTTTAAAACACATAAAATAATTACAGGAAAAAGATCCATCGAAACAGTTTTTGAAAGTAGCGGAACAACTGGCATGAATGTGAGTAAACACTTTGTTTGTGATGAAAATTTGTATCAGCAAAGCTATTTAAGCTCTTTTGAACTGTTTTATGGAGATATAAAAGATTGCTGTGTTTTAGGATTACTTCCTTCTTACCTGGAACGAGAAAATTCGTCTTTGGTGTATATGGTTGAAGGGCTGATAAAAAAATCCGATCATCCATTAAGTGGTTTTCATTTACATGATATTGATAGATTAATAGAAACGTTGAAAACCCTTACAAAAGCCAATCAAAAAATTTGGCTGATTGGTGTGACATATGCATTGCTGGACCTTGCAGAAAAATTGGATTTTCCATTGACCAATACAATAGTTCTTGAAACGGGAGGAATGAAAGGAAAGCGGAAGGAAATGGTAAGGGAAGAATTGCATGCCATATTGCAGCAAAAGTTTTCTTTAAAAAATATTCATTCGGAATACGGGATGACTGAATTATTATCACAGGCTTATTCTATAGGCGAGGGTATTTTTAAAACACCGCCCTGGATGAAAATTTTAATTCGTGATACCAATGATCCTTTCAGCATATTAGATACAGGTAAGGCCGGGGGTATAAATGTAATTGATCTTGCCAATGTTTACTCCTGCAGCTTTATTGCAACACAGGATCTTGGTAAATTGAAAAATGACGGTTCTTTCGAAGTGCTTGGTCGCTTTGATAATAGTGACATTCGGGGTTGTAACTTATTGACGGTATAATTTGTAAATTTATTGTTAGCAATGAGTTTCATCAATAAAATTGTAAATACCGGGGTAAAGGAAGAATTTCCGTTTCCTGCCAAAAGGAAAATAATTCTTCTTAATTATCTATGCATCATTGCGTCCTTTGTACTTGTTGTTTATCTGCCGGTTAATTATTTTTTAGAACTCCCTGCTTTTTTTTATTTGATCAATATTGTTGGGCAGGCTATCGTTTTCACCTGCATTTGGCTAAATCACAAAGGAAAGTATAATGCGGCCAGGGTTTTTGCAAGCATTTTCTGGTTATTGTTTATTAATTCTTTCTGTTTGATTACGGGTGAAGGAACAGGAACGGAATACATTAATATAGTATTGTTTGTTTTGCCAATGGTAATTTTCGACAGTAAAAGGATGATCATCATATTTTCTGTCGCTGCTGTTTTATGTTTCATTCTTTGTAAGTTCGTTTTCGCATATTATTCCTGGCAGTATTCACATCACGCATCCGATGCGCTTTTCTATTGGATAGGAATAGGGGTTGTGTTTTTTTCCATATTTTATTTATTGAGCAGATTTAAACAAGAAACATTGAGTTATACAAAACTTATTGAAGATCAACATGAACAGCTTACAGAAAAAAACGAAGAAATAAATGCAAGCCTGAGGTATGCTAAGCGAATACAACGTGCATTGTTTTTTGATCAAACAGAGATTAATAGAATAATACCAAACTCCTTTGGGTATCTTTCCCCGCATGGTGTGGTAAGCGGAGATTTTTTTTGGATATCAAAGATTGAAAATAAAATTTTTGCAGCAGTTGCTGATTGCACTGGTCACGGGGTTCCTGCGGCTCTAATGACCGTTGTTGGGCACAATTTATTAAATGAAGGATTAACGCTTCATCATATGAGAACTCCGGGCAGCTTACTCGCCCATGTAAATAAAAGTTTATTATTAAGGTTTAAAGAAAAATCTTCCAAAGACCTTTCGTTAAATGATGGTATGGATATTGGCATTTGTATGTTCGATTTTGCAGAAAAAAAAATGGAATATGCCGGTGCCAACCGCCCGCTGTATTTGATCCGTGATAATAATTTACTTGAAACTGTTCCGACAAAATGTTCTTTAGGCGGGCATACCCTGCCGGATCAAGTCTTTGAAAATAACTTAATATCTCTGGAGGCGAGAGATTATGTGTACTTATTTACAGATGGGTGTACAGATCAGCATGGTGGGGACAAGGGTAAAAAATTTTCGAAAAAGCGGCTGAGAGAGTTGTTGCTTTCATTTGATAAAGATCTGACAATTGAAGAAAGGCAATTAAAGGTTAAAAAAGTGTTTGTAGACTGGCAGGGAACTTATCCTAAAACTGACGATTCACTTATTATTGGAGTTAAGGTGTGAAAAAGGGAAATAAAAATAATAAACCAAAAATAGGTACAGGCCTTGAACACTCCTCTAAAGGCATTTATACCTTTTTGATTGTTGTTGTTGTTGCAGCAACATTCATTTCATATTTCCCGGCGTTGAAAAATGAATTCACTAATTGGGACGATGACTTATACGTTACAGCGAATCCTTACATACAAAAATTATCATGGGAAAGTATTAGTGGATTTTTCTCCCGGTTCCAAAATGCTAATTATCACCCTTTGACCTTCGTATCACTTGCTATTGATTACCATTTTGCTGAACTAAAGCCGGGCTTGTACCATTTTACAAATATTCTGTTTCACATATTTAATACGCTACTTGTTTTTGTATTTGTAAAACTACTTTTTAAGAAACAGAGCATTGCATTTGTCGCTGCACTTTTATTTGGGGTGCATACACTCCACGTTGAATCAGTGGCATGGGTAGCTGAGCGGAAAGATGTGTTGTATATGTTTTTCTTTATGTTGTCGCTTTGTGCTTATGTAATGTATGTTCAAAAAGGCAAACTTAAGTTTTTGTTGTACTCTATACTTTGTTTTGTACTCAGCTGTTTTTCAAAAGGGCAGGCAGTTTCGTTAGCTGCAACTGTGATTTTTATTGACATTTTTTTGCAACGAAAATTTGATCTGAAAGTAATTCTTGAAAAAGTTATTTTTGTTACTATAGCCCTCGTATTCGGTTTCATTGCCATCAAGGCCCAAAATTCTGCCGACGCCATATTTGATAATGCATCAAATTCTTTTTTTGATCGAATGCTTTTTGCTGCTTACGGGTTTGTTAATTACCTGGTTAAACTGATATATCCTTATAAGTTATCTGCAATTTATCCATATCCTGAAAAGGGAAAAATAGGTATTGAGTTTTGGATATGTTTTTTTATTGCGTTAGCAATTTTAGCTTCATGGGTAAGATCATTCAAAAAAACACCTGTTTATTTTTTCGCGCTTGCATTTTTTATGGCAAACATTTTTTGGGTATTGCAGCTTATTCCGGTTGGTAATGCCCTGATGGCCGATAGGTATGCATATGTTCCTTCCTTAGGTTTTTTCATAATGATAGGCTGGTTGTATGAAGAGAAAATAAAAAAGGAACAATCAAAGAGAATGGCAATGTTTATTTTAATTGCTTATTCCGGCCTTCTTTCTTATCAGACTTTCCAGCGCTCAAAGGTTTGGAAAAACAGCCTCACGCTTTGGGAAGATACAGTCAAAAAACACCCTGATGCTGAAGTGGCCTGGAATAATTTGGGCAGTTATTATAATAACGCGCTGGATTATAATAGTGCAATTGCAAGTTATAATGAAGCCATTAAAGTTAATCCTCTTTATGCTGATGCTTATTCGAACAGGGGGATGAGTAAAAAAAATACTGGGGATTATCAGGGCGCAATAGCTGATCTGGATAAAGCTATTGAGTTAAAACCAATTTCTTCATTTGCTTATTCCACAAAAGGTGTCGCGCTTACTTATCTCAATGATCTTGAAACATCCTATAAGTGTTTTGAAAAGGCTTTGCAATTGGACCCTATGTCGGGCGACGCATACTCAGGAATGGGAGTAGTGAAAACACGAACTGGCAGGGTAAAAGAGGCTCTTAAGGATTTTAAACGATCATTGGAGATCAGGCCCGATCATCCTGAAACCATTTCGAACCAAGGTATAGCAAGAGCAGAATCGGGAGATATGCAGGGCGCTATTGCGGATTTTACAACGGCAATTCAGTTAAAACCTGATTATTCAGGAGCCTATTTAAATCGGGGGCTAACCTATAAAAAAATAAAGCAGGATGAGCAGGCCTGCAATGATTTTTATAAAGCCAGCCAATTGGGATCTCCGCAAGGGCAAACCTTGGTCAATCAGTATTGTACTAAGAAATAACAGGCTTTGGTGTTTCTCTGAATGAACGCATAATTTTATTACTTTTACCACCGTTATTGGTAATAGTTATTTGTTGTTTGTTACCGGTTATTTTGGCGGCAACAACTAATTACTAAGAACCCTAACCAACAAAAATAACCTTGTCCAAAGACACAAATACTAAACCAAAAAGAAAAATACTCTGGGTATGGTCAATAATACTGGGCCCTTTTGTATTCCTGGCTTTATTGGTGTTCCTGGTTTCCATCGGAACTTTTGGTGTGTTGCCTTCCATTGAAGAATTACAAAACCCGGTAAGTAATCTGGCTTCAGAAGTATATACTTCTGATAAGGTGATCATAGGTAAATACTATGCGGAGAATCGTACCAATGTTCGTTATAATGAAATTGACTCTAATCTTGTTAACGCATTAATTGCAACAGAAGATGCGCGTTTCTATAATCATTCCGGTGTAGATGGAAGAGGCTTGCTTCGTGTTTTATTTAAAACTGTATTAGGAGGAAATAAAAGTGCGGGAGGTGGAAGCACGATTACGCAGCAATTAGCAAAAATGCTTTTTCCAAGGAATGCGAATCAGTCTAAAGTACAAATGGCAGTACGTAAAATAAAAGAATGGATCATTGCTGCGCGTTTGGAAAAGCAATATACCAAGAGAGAAATAATTACCATGTACTTGAATAAGTTCGACTTCGTTAATAATGCGGTTGGAGTGAAATCGGCCGCTCAAATTTATTTTAGTACAACACCCGATAAATTAAAAATGGAAGAGTCGGCCATGCTTGTTGGAATGGCAAAAAACCCGGCGCTATTTAATCCCAATCGCAGGCTCGATACTACAGAACACAGAAGAAACGTGGTGCTTAAGCAAATGGTTCAGTATGGATATATTACCAAAGAGAAATATGATTCATTAAGGCAAATACCGATTGCGTTGAAGTTTCGCCCTGAAGATCACAACGAGGGATTGGGAACATATTTCCGTGAACATTTACGCGATAAATTTTTGAAAAAATGGTGCAAGGAGCATATTAATCCTCAAACAAATGAACCTTATGATATTTATCGTGACGGATTAAAAATATATACCACTATTGATTCGCGTATGCAGCGCTATGCAGAAGAAGCTGTATCGGAACACATGAAAGATTTGCAGGCACTGTTCGTTAAGGATTGCAAACGAAAAAAAAATGCTCCCTTCGCATGGAACGTTTCCAAAAAGGAAATTGATGCGATCATGAATCAGTCAATGAAACGTTCGGAAAGATATAGGGTGATGAAACTTTCCGGGATGTCTGCGGATTCTATAGAATATTATTTCCGTCAGCCAATTGAAATGACGGTGTTCACATGGAAAGGAGACTTAGATACAATAATGTCGCCATGGGATTCTATTCGTTATGCAAAAGCATTTTTACATACCGGGTTTGTTTCAATGGATCCGCATACAGGAGAAGTAAAGGCCTGGGTAGGCGGCATTAATCATAAATATTTTAAATACGATCACGTAAAAGAAGGAAGGAGACAGGTGGGTTCAACATTTAAGCCATTTGTTTATGCGCTTGCAATACAAGAGGGTTATTCGCCTTGTTACCAGGTGCCAAATGTTCCTGTTACAATTCACTTCGATGATAAAGAGTGGACACCAAAAAATTCTGCAGGTGACGAAAAGTTAAATGGGAAAATGCTCACGCTAAAAAAAGCATTAGCCAATTCTATAAACTATATCTCTGCGTATTTGATGAAACAATTTGGACCTAAAGCGGTTGTTGATCTTGCCCGCCGAATGGGAGTGTCAAGTCCTCTGGAAGTGGTACCATCTATTTGTTTAGGTACAGCTGACATTTCTGTTTTCGAAATGGTAGGCGCTAATTGTACATTCGCGAACAAAGGCAGATGGACCGAACCGACTTTTGTTACACGCATTGAAGATAAAAATGGAAAAGTACTGGATGAGTTTTATCCAAAATCAGATGAGGTGCTCAGTGAAGAGAAAGCTTATGTGATGGTGAATTTAATGAAGGGTGTAGTTGAATATGGCACTGGGGTAAGGCTGCGCTATAGATATAAATTAACGATGCCCATTGCTGGTAAAACAGGTACAACGCAAAATAACTCCGATGGTTGGTTCATGGGACTAACTCCTGATCTTGTTTCAGGTTGTTGGGTAGGAGGAGAAGAAAGAAGTGTTCACTTTAATTCAACCGATCAGGGTCAAGGTGCGAGTATGGCACTCCCTATTTGGGCAAAATATATGCAAAAGGTATACGCAGATCCTAAACTAAAAATTTCACAAGGAGATTTTGAAAAACCTGCGAAAAGGATTGAAACAGAAATGGATTGTAAAAAATATGATTTGAATGAGGATGAAGAAGCTGTTGATATTAACGATCCATACGAATTCGATAATGAAAAATAGGTATGAACAAAGTTGTTAAAGACGCAGACGAGGCCATTAAAGATATAAGAGACAATATGACTCTTATGCTAGGTGGCTTTGGTTTATGCGGCATCCCGGAAAATTGTATTGCAGCGCTTGTAAAAAAGAAGATAAAAGGATTAACCTGTATTTCAAACAATGCAGGTGTTGATGATTTTGGAATTGGATTAATGCTGCAGCAAAAGCAGGTAAAAAAAATGATCTCTTCTTATGTTGGTGAGAATGCAGAATTCGAGAGACAACTATTGAGTGGCGAATTAGAAGTTGAACTTATACCTCAGGGAACTCTTGCAACACGCTGCCTTGCTTCAGGATATGGAATGCCTGCCATATTCACTCCTGCCGGAGTTGGAACGGAAGTAGCCATAGGAAAAGAGACACGAAAGTTTATGGTGGAAGGTGTAGAAAAAGAATTTTTAATGGAATATGCATTTGATGCCGACTTCGCCATTGTGAAAGCGTGGAAAGGAGACCCTCACGGCAATTTAATTTATCGTGAAACAGCAAGGAACTTTAATCCAATGATGGCAATGGCAGGAAAAATAACTATTGCAGAAGTAGAGGAACTTGTTCCGGCAGGTGAGTTAGATCCTGATCAGATTCATACTCCGGGAATTTACATTCATCGTATTTTCAAAGGAAAAGATTACGAAAAAAGAATTGAGCAGAGAACAGTGAGGAAGAAAATATAAAATGGTTATCGGTTATCAGTAATTGGTATGCCGGAAACATATAACGAAAAAGCAATTCGTACCATTCGTACAAATTCGTATTTCGTGCAATAGGATAAATAACAAATAATCTAAAACGAACGGATTATATAAAACTATGCTTGATAAAGTAGGAATAGCAAAAAGAATAGCAAAGGAAATAAAAGACGGCTATTATGTAAATCTTGGAATAGGCATTCCGACTTTGGTTGCAAATTATATTCCTAAAGGAATGAATGTTGTGTTGCAATCTGAAAATGGTTTATTGGGAATGGGGCCTTTCCCATTCGAAGGAGAAGAGGATCCTGACTTAATAAATGCAGGGAAACAAACCATCACCACTGTTCCAGGCTCTGCTTTTTTTGATTCTGCAATGAGCTTTGGTATGATCCGTTCACGTAAAGTAGACTTAACTATTTTAGGTGCAATGGAAGTTTCTGATAATGGAGATATTGCCAACTGGAAAATTCCGGGAAAAATGGTGAAGGGAATGGGTGGAGCAATGGATCTTGTAGCATCCGCGAAAAATATTATTGTTGCTATGCAGCATGTTAATAAGGCTGGCGAATCAAAACTATTATCGAAATGTACATTGCCACTCACGGGAGTAAAATGCGTGAAAAAAATTGTAACTGAATTAGCTGTATTGGATGTTACTTCGCAAGGCTTTAAATTGCTTGAACGCGCTCCGGGTATAAGTGTTGAACAAATAAAAAATGCAACCATAGGCAAATTATTGATAGAAGGAGATATTCCTGAAATGATAATTGATTAGTACTAAAATAATATCTGTTGCAATTACCTGCTTCGATACTCAACGTACTCTATAATAGTAGGTTTTTCAATCTGCTGATATACTTTACCGCCTTTCTTCTTTTTTCTTATGTTGTGATACGAGCATTCTTAATTTCATTTACAACGGATGAGATCACCACATTATACGACTACGTTTTAAAGAACGATATTTTCAACCGAAACTATGAGTTTATGTCGGCCAATAACCATATGCTCAACACTGGCCTGATGTGGATGATATATAAAATATTCGGCTTTAATATTTTTATGTTACGACTTCCAAATGTTTTAGCTTTTGCAGTGTATCTTTTTTATAGTTTCAAGCTTATCAAACAATTTGAAATAGGACTGTTTCGTTTTTCTGCCTTTATATTGCTATGTACAAATCCTTTTCTGTTAGATTTCTTTAGTCTTGCAAGAGGATACGGAATATCAATGGCATTCCTGATGCCCGCCCTTTATCATCTTCTTTTGTTTGTTAATGGTGATGATCAGAAGAATATTTTCCTTTCCTTGTTGCTTATAGCAATTGGTTCGATGGCAAACTTAACATTACTCTATATTTTTTTTCCTATTTGTGTTTTACTTGTAGCAACACTCATACATAGAAAAGAAAAATTAAGGATCCTAGAAAATAAATTCAAAATTTTACTTATCTCCGCATTGCTTTTATGCTCAGGTTATGTATTATATAGCCTGGATAGGGCGGGTAGTTTATTTTATGGCGGTATAGTAGGTATTTGGTATGATACCGTTAATTCATTATTGTTCATGAGTTTGTATTTTTTGCCTTATAGCCTTAGCGTACATTTTTACATCAAGATTTTTTTTATCGCTTGCCTGCTTTCCGGTGGAGGATTTATAATATATGATATGTTTTGGAGGAAAATAAAATTTATATTTTCTCCGTATAAAACCATGCTGATTCTATTTTTATGCTGCATTTTGTTCGAAATGGCTCTTCATTATTTATTAGGAGTAAAGTATCTTGTCGGACGAACAGGAATGTTCTTCATTCCGGTTTTGTGTTTGTTTTGTTCATATTTAATAAATGAGAAAGTAAAACGGTACAGGTTTATTGCTCCTTTGTCTTTTCTTATTTTTTTTGCAAGCCTTATTCATTTTGTGTATTGCGCAAGCTTAAATCATGTTTTGCTTTGGAAATAAAGTAGTATGAATTACAGATCATTATTTAGGTCAATTAATTTTTGGAGCATTGTTTTCTTTGCAGCTTATTTAATTGTGGGCCTTATAATATACAAGGATTATGGAATTAGCTGGGACGAACGAGTACAACGAGCCAATGTAGGAGTTGCAACGTATAATTATGTTTTTCATAATGACAATTACCTTTTTGATAATATTGAAAAAAATTATGGCCCTGTCTTTGAAACTTTTCTGGTGGTGGTTGAAAAAGCTTTTTCCTTTAATGATACCCGGGATATTTATTTTATAAGGCACCTGTTTACATTTTTGTTCTTTTATTCTTCTGTTATTGTATTCTTTTTTTTCTGCCGGGAACTTTTTAAAAATTCAACACTGGCATTAATCTCTTGTTGTATGCTGGTAATATCTCCACATATATTTGCCCATTCATTTTACAATTCAAAAGACATTCCTTTTTTATCCTTCTTTTTATTTGCGGTATGTTCCATGTTTTTTCTTCAAAAAAAGTACACCTGGCCCTATGTTATAATACATGCGCTGGCAACAGCATTGGCAATTGATACTCGGATACTGGGGATGCTTATCCCGGTATTTACGATCACAATAATTTCGTTGAATTATTTCATTGAAAGAAGTATTACATTAAAACGGGTTGTCGTAATTTCTTCCTCATATCTGTTCTTAACAGTAATCTTTACGGTCGCTTTTTGGCCGATGTTATGGCCATCACCGGTCAATAATTTTATGGAGGCATTTAGTCTTATGAGCAAATTTTCCGCGTATGAAAATACCAATTTGTATCTGGGATCGTATATTCCTGCAGATTCATTACCATGGCATTACCTGCTCGTTTGGATGGGCATTACATTGCCAATACCATATATAGTCTTTTTCCTCGTTGGAGTTGTAATGCTAATCATTGGTTTTTTAAAATTGAATGTCAGAGAATACTATGTACAGAATAAATTTTTCTGTATAATATTGTTGCTGTTTTTGGCCCCGTTAATTGCCGTAATAATAATGCATTCGGTTACGTATGATGAGTGGAGGCATGTTTTTTTTATTTACCCTATGTTTATCATTATATCCATTTATGGCATAAGAAGCCTGCTTTTTTTAATTAAAAATTCTTTTACTCATAAGTTCGTTTATGCGGTTATTTTATCGGCGTTTTTATTTGTCGGAGTATTTATGGTGGCCAACCATCCCCACCAAAATGTTTATTTCAATTGCGCCGTCAGGGATATGTCGACAGCGAAGGAAAATTTCGAATTAGATTATTGGGGTTTGTCTTATAAACAAGGGTTAGAGTATATTCTAAAAAATGATACCTCTTCTCGGATTACGATCAATGGATCAAATGATCCTTGTATTTTAGCATTAATGATTCTTGATCCAGCGGACCGAAAGCGGTTAACGTATGAATACGAAATAGAAAAATGTGATTATTATTTGACTAATTATCGTTGGCATAAGCATGATTATTCATTAAAAGAATATTATTCGGTTAAAATTGGAGAAGCGAAGATTTTGTCGGTATTTAAAATGCAATAATTGTTATGCTAAGATATCATTAACATGACGAATAAAAATCTGCTCAGGTCAATTGATTTTTGGTGCATTATTTTTTTTGCAGCATATCTAGTCTTGGGTATATATATATCCAGAGACTATGGTATAAGCTGGGATGAAAACGTCAAACATATGTATGTGGGTGAAGCCACTTATAATTATATTTTTCATGATGATACTTTGCTTTTTGAGCATGTAACTAAATGCTATGGTCCTGTGTTCGATTTTGGTCTTTATGCCTTGGAAAAAGTTTTATCGCTGCATGATACAAGAGAGATTTATTTAATGCGGCATTTAATTACCTTCTTGCTTTTTTATACCTCTGTTCTGGTTTTTTTCTTTTTGTGCAGAAGACTTTTTGGCAGTGCATTATTGGCCATGTTCGCAAGCGTGATCTTTGTGATTTGTCCGCATATTTTTGCACACTCGTTTTACAATTCTACTGATATTCCTTTTTTATCGCTCTTTATTATTGCCGTTGCTTCAATGTTATATTTAGGTAGAAGATTAAGCTGGGGGATGGTAGCAGTTCATTCATTTATAACAGCCTTGGCAATAGATGTACGGATACTTGGAGTGTTGATTCCAATATTTACAATTGGGCTTATGCTGGGAATTTTTTTTATTGAGAAGAAGCTCTCATTGAAAAAATTAATGTACTACCTATTTACATATCTCACTTTAACTTCATTATTGGTCATAGCTTTTTGGCCTTATTTATGGCCAGCTCCGATCAAAAATTTTCAAGAAGCATTTATATCAATGAGCAAGTTTGTTCAGTATGGCTGTCCGGTTACATATATGGGAAATGATATTGTGCCTAGCCAGGTTGGAGTTCCCTGGCATTATATTGCTGTTTGGATGGGCATAACATTACCTATAAGTTATATCTTTTCGTTTTTATCGGGAACGGCCGTTTTAATTTACGAATTTATAAAGCAGCCCTTTAAAACATTTTATACTACATACGCATCTTTTGTCATAGTGTTTTTATTGTTGCTCACTCCAATGATTTCAGTAATTATTTTTAGATCTGTACTGTATGATGAATGGAGGCATTTATTTTTTATTTATCCGCTCTTTGTAATTATTGCAGTACTTGGCTTTCGTTTTTTGTATTCAGCTTTCAAAAAAAAGATCCTGCGTATTTTACTTGTCCTGTTAGTTGCGGGCAACATGGCTTCCGTTGTTTTTTTTATGATAGTCAATCATCCTTTTCAAAATGTTTATTTTAATTGTTTTGCAGGAGATATGCAAAGTGTAAAAAATAATTACGAATTGGATTATTGGGGCTTATCTTTCAGGCAGGCTCTTGAGTATATCGCCAAAACGGATAGTTCTCCTCAAATAAGGGTTTGTGTCTCCTGCGAGCCGGGAGTGTACAATGGAATGATGCTTCCAGAGAAGGACAGGTCCAGGATTGTTTTTGTAGATAGCGAAGGCGAGTATGATTATTTTTTAACCAATTATCGCTGGCATAAGGATGATTATGATTATAAAAATGAGTATTATTCTATTAAGGTTGGCAATGCAAAAATAATGTCGGTTTTTAAGTTAACTGATGACGAGAAATGAGCCTGTTAAAAAAAATAGAGCCTTACTTTTTTTTCCTCCTGGTGTTTATATATGCCTTGCCGGTTTTGTTGCTGCATTTTTTCCCAACCATTGATGGGCCGGCTCATCTATACAATTCTAATCTTCTTAATCATTATTTTTTTTCTCCCTCTTCGGGAGTTGATAATTATTTTTCTTTTAATGCAGAACCAGAACCTAATTGGCTGGGCCATATATTGCTTTGTTTGTTTAATTCATTCCTCCCTTCATATCTGGCCGAAAAGATTGTTATTCTTTTATATGTTTTTTCGATGCCAATTGCTTTTAGAGCGTTAATTAAAAAGCTGGCGCCGGAAAATATATATGCAAGCTATTTCGGGTTCCCGCTTATATACACGTTACTTTTCTATTTAGGTTTTTACAATTTTTGTTTAAGTATTTCCCTGCTTTTGTTTATGATTTACTATAGATATGAGCGAACGAAAACTGTATGGTCGAAAATAAATTTTACACTTCTTCTCCTGCTATTATATTTTGCGCATCTGTTTTCTTTTTTATTATTTATTGCAATCGATCTATATTTCTATTGCATCGATTTTAAAAAATCGAGGAAGGAAGAAACAACTCATTTTACTTTTAAAGCAGTACTACTAAGCATCCTTCCTTATTTGCCCGGAATATTATTGACTATTAATTTTCTGATAAAAAAGAGTGAAGGCGGTAAAGCGATATTCCTGCCTGCTTCAACTTTAGTAAATTGGATAAAGGAAGCCGCGCCTTTCATTACACTCAACCATGACAAAGAATATTTATATACAACTTCTTTGAATGTTGTTTGGATATTGCTCTTTGTTTATGTTTTGTTTACAAGATTGAGGAGAAAGGAAAAACTAAATGTGCAGGATAATTGGCTTCTGATTGCTTTAGTTATACTTGCTGCGTATTTTATTCTTCCGGATGATGCGGCATCCGGCGGATACATTTCTTTACGGATTGTGTTATACTTTTTTGTTTTCTTTATTTTCTGGCTGTCTCTGCAATCCATTCATAAACTGTTCTATATAATTGCGGCTTCAATAAGTGTTATTTTGAGCATGGTTTTATTGAACAAACACTACGAAGATTCAAAAGTATTAAGTGCGGATGCCAATGAAATGTATTCGGCGGTTAATTTTATTGAAGAAGGGAATAGCGTACTTCCATTAAATTATAGCAGCAATTGGATGCATGCTAATTTTTCAAATTACCTTGGGTCCGAAAAAAATATTATCGTTTTGGATAATTATGAAGCAGCGAAGCCTCACTTTCCTTTAAAATGGAAAGAAAATAAATGTCCATATAATGTAGCAGGTGATTTTGCAAATAGTAATTCTCCTTGTTTAACATTACAGAATTATGAAACAGTTTCCAACGTTAGAGTTGATTATATTACCCGCTGGTGCTATAGCAGGGCTAATAATGATTCATGTACTATAGAGGTGAACAGCCTTTTGGCTGAAAAATTTGAAAAAGTGTATTCGAGTCCGTCTCAAAAAATGGAGGTATTTAAAAGAATAAAGGATTAACGTATGGCAACTCATAATATTATTGGTAGGGAAGGTGAGCAGGAAGCTTTGCGATATATAAAAACAAAGGGCTATGAGGTACTTGCCATGAACTGGAAATACAGGAAACTGGAAATTGATATTATTGCAAAATATAACAATGAAATAATTGTAGCAGAAGTAAAAACAAGGGACTGGAATAGTATAATGGATCCTGAAGAGGCCGTTACCAAAAAGAAGCAGAAGAACATTGTTAAAGCGGCCAATGCATTTATATTAGAAAATGAAATTGATCTCAATGTTCGTTTTGATATTTTATCCGTAAGTAAAAAAGGTTCTAAATGGAGTGTGCAGCATATTGAGGATGCCTTTTATCCGCTATTGTAATTCCCTGCTAAGTTTTCGCATATAATGAATATCTTTGTATAATACACGAATTTGTCATGCGACCACGTAATAGTAAAGGGAAAAGGGATTCTAGTAAATCAGGAAGGTCTGGTTCAAAACCAAAACGTTTTTCGAAGGAAGGCGATAAGCCTTATAAAGGCAAAAAGAGTTCCTCTGAGGGTGAAGGTGAGCGCAGGGATAAGCCATTCAAAAAGTCGCCTGAGTACAATAGACAAAGACCTGCATCAAAAAAGAACGATCGCGGTGAGGATAAACCATTTAAAAAATACAGAAGTGAGGAGAGAGAAGGCGGACGCGAAGAGAGGCCGCGTGCGAAAAGGGAGGGATTTAAGAAAGATAATGACGAAGGAGAAAAGCCATATGGTGGTAGAGAAAGAAGACCATCCTCCGATGATAAGAAATCGTATTCGGGTGATAGAAGATCGGGCAGGAGTTTTGATAAACCAAGAGAAGATAAACCATATTGGAAAAAGGAAGGATTCGACAGGGATAAAAAGGAATCAGGATCGGAAGATAGAAGAGGGGGATTTGGAGATAGGGAGAAAAGAAGTTTTTTGGATGAAAAAAAATTTGATTCCAAAGATGAAAGAGGCTCAGATGATCAGAGGAAAAAGAGCAAATATGGAGATGAAAAAAGAACAGGAAAAAAGAAGGGATATGAGGGCAGGAAAAGAAAGAAAGAACCTTTATTTCCTTCTGAAACCGGCCTCACCCGTTTAAATAAGTTTCTTGCCAATTCCGGGATATGTTCACGCCGCGAAGCAGATGATCTTATTAAATCAGGTGTTGTTAGTGTGAACGGAAAGCCGGTAACCGAAATGGGTTATAAAGTGTCGATGACCGATGAAGTAAAATATAACGGGGAGTCGATGAAAAAGGAGAGAATGGTTTATGTATTGTTAAATAAACCTAAAGATTTTATCACGACTCTTGATGATCCACGAGGAAGAAAAACAGTTCTTGAATTAGTTCGTAAAGCAGGGAGAGAAAGAATTTATCCGGTTGGTCGTTTAGATAGAAATACAACAGGAGTATTGTTAATGACCAACGACGGAGAATTAACAGCAAGATTAACTCATCCTAAATATGGAGTAAAAAAGACTTACCATGTTTCGCTTGATAAAAATTTTAAAACTGCCGATTTTGAAAAACTAACAGAAGGCATTACGCTCGATGATGGTTTTATTAAGCCTGATGTTATAAGTTTTGTTGGTGATGGTGCAGATAAACGAGATGTTGGGGTTGAAATTCACTCCGGGAAAAACCGAATCGTAAGAAGAATGTTTGAACATTTAGGGTACGAGGTTATTAAATTGGACCGGGTTTTGTTTGCAGGATTAACAAAGAAGGATTTGCCCAGGGGCCGCTGGAGGTTCCTGAATGATAAAGAGGTGGCATTTTTAAAGATGACTCCCAAGTAATATTGGCCAATAATATCCGTTTTATATAATGAGGTATCTCCGGATTTTTATTTATACGGTCGCTTCTCTTTTTATTCTGGTAGTTATTACCGGTTTCATTACTGCTTATTTTTATGAGAACGAAGTAAAGGAATACTTCAAGGGTAAACTCAATCAGCAGTTAAATACAAAAATTATAATTGCGCCGGAAAACATTCGTTTTTCTGTCTTAAAAAACTTTCCCCTTGCATCTATTGAGTTTAATGATGTTATAGAAATGGATGCCTTGCCCGAAGCAAAAGATACATTGTTTAAAGCCGAAACTATTTCCCTGCAATTTAACCTGTTCGATATTTATAAAAAAAATTACAAGATCAAAAGACTTGTTGTTGAAGATGGAGATCTGTCAATAAGGATTGATAAAAAAGGCAAGGACAATTATCATTTTTGGAAGACCACTAGTGATACCGCTTCATCCGGTAATGTTTCCTTTGCGTTGGAGAAACTGGTGTTTAAGAATATGAATTTTTTGTATAAGGATAAAAAAAATAAATTGTACCAATCCTATTTTGTCTCAAGCGCACAATTGTCTGGCCAATTCTCCTCGGATAATTATATCATGAGCGCAAATTCAGACATAAAAGTCAACTATATTAAAAGCGATACTTCAAGTTACCTGGTTGATAAGCAAGTGGAGTTAATATTTAAGGTGGATGTAGAAAATGATAATTACCTGATCCATAGTGCCGATGTTAAAATTGCGGATCTGGAATTGCAATTATCAGGAAAGGTAAAGAACCTTCCTGATGCGTTTGAAGTAAATGTGAATGCAGATGGGAAAGACATGGATATTCAATCCATATTTTCTCTTTTGCCGGAGAGCTACAAAGATCAATTAGCCGACTATGAAAGTTCCGGCGATTTTTACTTTAAGGCGAATATAAAAGGAATTGTAAGTGATGAAGAAATCCCAAAATTTACTGCCGCTTTTGGGATTAGTAACGGAGAGGTGACCCAAAAATCATCAGCCATAACTCTTAAAAATCTTAACCTCGAAGGAGAATACGAGAATAAGCCCTTTGGGAAAAATCAGGAACAAACTATTGACATAAAAAAGCTATCCACGCAAATCGGCAATGGCAGAGTCGAAGGCAGCTTGAAAATATCTGATGTAGGTGTCCCGTCAATTGATGCAGTTTTAAGAGCGGAAACAGACCTGAATGATGTAAGAGAGTTTTTAAAGTTGGATACGATAGAAAGTGCATATGGAAATTTAAGGATCAATGCGAAATACAAAGGGCCTTATAAACCCCGGAAGGAGTATACCGCCGCTGATTATAGAAATGCGGAAATTTCGGGTGATATTGTGATGATCGATGCGGGCTGCAAAATAAAAAACAGTACAATGTCTCTTGATAGCGTCAGTGGAACATTTGTGATCAATAACAGCGATTTTGTTTTGAATAATATTAAAGGGAGGGCGCTTAACAGTGATTTTTCATTTGATGGAACCTTGAAGAACATTGTTCCTTTCATGCTTATTGATGATGAGCCGCTTTGGGTAAATGCAAATTTCAATTCGAATAACCTGGATCTTAATAGTTTGTTGGAGAATAAGAACGAAAATTCGTCGGAAGAGTATTCTGTAAAATTGTCTGAGCGAATAAACGCAGATCTTAATACTAAGATTGGTCGGTTGGTTTTTAATAAATTTGAGGCGAAGGATATCAGCGGCAGAGTCTTTGTGAAAAACAAAAAACTTGTCGCTGATCCACTCACTTTTAAAGCTGTTGATGGCGAAATTGAAATATCAGGAATGATGGATGCAACACAGGATGGATCATTATTGATTACTTGTGACGCCTCATTAAAAAAATTAAACATCAATAAACTATTTTATCAATGTGAAAATTTTGGTCAGGATGTGATGGTCGATGATAATTTAAAAGGGTTCATTACATCAGACATTAAATTTGCATCGGTTTGGAGTTCAGCGCTTGATGTCGATTTTGATAAAGTGTATGCTTATGCAAATATTGTGATCGAAAAAGGTGAGCTTATCAAATTTGAGCCAATGAAGGAGTTGTCACGGTTTGTAAAATTATCAGAATTGGAAAATATTAAATTTTCAACTTTAAAAAATACAATTGAGATCAAGAAGCAAAAAATATATATCCCTAAGATGGAAGTGGTTTCAAGCGCAATGAATATCACTTGTTCCGGGACACATACGTTTGATAATGAAATTGACTACCATATTAAAGTGATGTTAAACGAATTATTATCTAAAAAGGCTAAATCGGCAAAAAAGGAGAACGATGAATTTGGTGTGGTTGAAGATGATGGGCTCGGGCGGGCACGAATGGCTTTGTTTGTTTCTATGACCGGAACCATGGACAATCCTGTTATAAAATATGACAGGAAAGGAGCAAAAGAGAAGTTGAAAGAAGATATTAAAGTTGAAAAACAAACGTTGAAAAGCATTTTAAGAGAGGAGTTTGGCTGGTTTAAAAAAGATTCAACTGATAGGGATCGGAAAAAAGCACCTGTAAATAAAAAGGACGATGATAAATTCATTATAAAATGGAATGAAGATGATGATCAGAAAAAGAAGCAGGAAGACGATGATTTTTGATATATTTAACCCTTTATAGGGTATGCCCCGTACCCTCTTATTTATCGTTTTGTGAATATTTATTCTAAAAAGCAGCGTTGGAAATTATTACTGTTTATTGCCGCAATGGTAATTGTCACGGCTTCGCTTATTTATACCAATACACTTGTAAATAAAATTGCAAAGGAAGAACGTAACAAAGTAAAGTTATGGGCTGATGCCATTCAGAAAAAGGCCAACTTAGTTAAGTACACCAACGATCTTTTTAATAAAATAAAAAGCGAAGAGCGAAAAAAAGTTGAGTTATGGGCGAAGGGAACCAAACAGCTGGCTAACCCAAACCTGGAAATGGGAGACCTTAGCTTTATGTTTGAGGTGGTAAGGAACAATGAAACAGTTCCGGTTATTTTAGTGGATAACGATAACAATATTATTGCTTCACGAAACCTGGATTCTTTAAAACAAAACAACAAGGAATACCTTATTCAGGAAATGCAGGAGATGGCTGCAAAGCAACCGCCCATCGTTATTGATCTTTATCGCGGCCAAAAAAATTACCTGTATTATAAAGACTCCCGGTTATTTTCAGAATTGAAAATTGTATTGGATGATCTTATCCGTTCATTTATTTCAGAGGTGGCAATCAACTCAGCGTCTGTTCCGGTTATTTATACCGACTCTTCCCAGCAAAATGTAATTGCATTTGGAAATATTGATTCAATATCAATAAATAATCTCGATTATGTAAAAAGAACGATTGTGTCAATGGCAGCGGAGAATAAGCCAATTGAAATTGAGCTTGGTGATAAAGAGAAGAATTATATATTTTACCAGGACTCTTTTCTACTTACGCAATTAAAGTATTATCCGTTTGTACAATTTGGTGTGATAGGAATTTTTCTATTGATAGCTTATACATTGTTCAGTACTTCACGTAAGGCTGAACAAAATCAGGTATGGGTTGGTATGGCAAAAGAAACTGCACACCAATTGGGTACACCGCTCTCATCGCTAATTGCATGGATTGAATACCTGAAAACAAAAGGCGTCGATGAACAAACTATAAGTGAGGTTCGGCAGGATGTGAGCAGGTTAGAAACGATCACAGAACGTTTTTCTAAGATAGGTGCGATGCCTGTTTTGCAGAAGGAAGATATAATCGTGGTGTTGGAAAAATCGGTAAACTATATTAAAACGCGCACTTCCAAAAATGTTATTTTCTCTATAAACAATACAAGTAATTATCCGGTATTGGCCGCGCTTAATGTACCGTTGTTCGAATGGGTAATAGAAAATATTTGCAAAAATGCAGTTGATGCAATGACTGGAAAAGGTTCTGTGGCGATAGAAATAACTGACCAGACGCAGTTTGTATATGTTGATATTACGGATTCCGGAAAGGGGATTCCAAAATCAAAATTCAAAACGGTGTTTGAGCCTGGCTTTACAACAAAGCAAAGAGGATGGGGCCTGGGGCTTTCATTGAGCAAAAGAATAATAGAGATATACCATAACGGCAAAATATTTGTGAAACGTTCCGAGCCTGAAAAAGGAACTACATTCAGAATTGTTCTTAATAAATAAACTGTGAAAAAAATAATTTTCATTTTGTATTCTTTCTATCTGCTTTTTTCATCCTGCGCAATTGATAAAAAGAGATACTCGATTGGTTATCATGTTGATTTTCCTGCGAAGGGAAATGTTATCGAAAAAAAGGTGACGGGAAAAACGAATTCTCTAAGTACGAGTCAAGAGGCAAATGATGACTTAATTTTGTATTCAGAAGAAAATAGAACTTCAAAAAACAATCCCGAAAAAAACAAAAGTATTTCATCGATCCTGCCTAAGTCAAAAATCTTTACATTAAAAAAGAGCGTTGTGGTCAGTGTAGATCCAGTAGTATCGAAAAGAAAAAAAAATAGCAAAAAAATTGTTGGGGATGATCCTCCGCCTGAAAAAAAGCTCTTACCATCCGCTCTTACATCCTTGATATTAGGAGTGATTTCCATTCTAACCGCAGTTCTTAACTTTTTAGTGTTCGCAAGTGATATATGGATATTGTTTATTTTAGCTTTTCCTTTGACGTTGGCTTTCTCTATCCCTGCAATAATTCTTGGAGCGATTACGATAAACAAAATCAATAAATCAAAAGGAGAAATTGAAGGGAAGGAGATGGGTATTGTAGGAACGGTTTTTGGGATCATTGCAATACTTGCGCTTGTAGTAATAGTAGGGCTAATGTATGGTTTGATTTAGGGGATGCCGGGCATATATATTCACATTCCTTTTTGTAAACAAGCCTGCCATTATTGTGACTTTCACTTTTCCACCCTATTAAAACACAAAGCCGATTTTCTTGAAGCGTTAAAGAAGGAGATACGCCTTCGAAAAGATTTTTTTGTTTCAGCTGTAAATTCAAATAATATTTCTACCATTTATTTTGGAGGCGGAACGCCGTCCTTGTTGACCGGCAAAGAGATAAATGAACTGTTTGAAGAACTGCATAAGCATTTCAAGATAGATTCAGATGCAGAAATAACCCTGGAAGCAAATCCGGATGATCTTACGTCCGAAAAAATTAGCGAGATAAAGCAGACACCAATTAACCGGCTTAGTATTGGAATACAATCTTTTTTTGATGAAGACTTACTATTGATGAACAGGGCTCATAATTCGGCACAAGCCAAACGGAGTGTGGAATTGGCGAAAGTAAATGAATTTAAAAATATTACCATCGATCTTATCTATGGGTTGCCAGATTTAACCAATGAGAAATGGAAAGAAAATTTACAAAAGGCGTTTGATCTGGATGTTCAACATATATCCTGCTATCACCTGACTGTTGAAAAGCGGACGGCATTATTTGACATGGTTGATAAGAAAAAGATTAATCTTTTGCCCGAAGAAAAAAGTATCGAGCAGTTTAAGGAGATGACAAAAGCCATGAGCGACAATGGTTTCATCCAATACGAAATATCCAATTTTTGCAAGAACGGTTTTTATTCGAGGCATAATAGTTCATATTGGAAAAAAGATCTGTATTTAGGTCTGGGCCCTTCTGCACATTCTTATAATGGAAGATTGAGACGATGGAATGTTTCGAATAATAACAATTATATTAAAGGATTGAAGGATGACGAATTGCAGTTTGAAGAAGAAGTGTTGAGTATAAAAGAAAAATATAATGAATACATAATGACTACTCTCCGTACCATTTGGGGAACCGACTTAAAATTGATAGAAACAGATTTCGGTGTTAACTATCTTGATCATATTAAGAAGGAGGCGAATAATTATTTTTTATCGGGGCACCTGATAAGAGAGAATAATAAATTATTTTTATCGGAAGAAGGGAAATTGATCGCAGACAGGATAGCGAGTGATCTATTTATGGTTGATTAATTTCAAAAATATGCAGGTGTGGAAGGATAGATCCGAATTCGTACATTGTAAAAGAAATAATAATGAATATGAAATCAATGACAGGCTTTGGCAAAGCCACGGTTGAATTGCCGGGAAAAAAAATTACTGTTGAAGCGCGTTCTTTAAATAGTAAACAGCTGGATCTTAATCTTCGTCTGCCGTACCTATACAGAGAGAAAGAGCATGAGTTACGTTTAGTAGTTTCAAAAATTTTTGAAAGAGGAAAAGTAGATATTTCTGTGAATGTTGAACAAGAGGAGGCCGCTAGTCCTGTTACTATAAATAAAGAATTGGCTCTAAATTATTTTAATGAATTAAAATCTATCGCAAAAGATCTTGGAGAGGAACAGCAGAATCTATTGCCTTTGATATTAAAACTTCCTGAAGTAATGCAGGCAGAGAAGGCAGAAATGAGTGAACCTGAATTTAAAGCGCTGGAAAAAGTATTATTGGAAGCTGCTGGGGCTCTTGATCAATTCAGGTTAAGAGAAGGGAAGCAATTAGGAGAAGAACTGAAAAGCAGGATAGAAAACGTATTAAACTTGTTGCAGTTGATAGAAAAATTGGATACGCAAAGGATAGAAACAGTAAAGAGCCGGATCAGAAAAAATATTGAGGAATTTGTAGATAAAAATAAAATTGACGAAAACCGTTTTGAGCAGGAATTAATCTACTACCTCGAAAAAATGGACATTACCGAAGAAAAGGTGAGATTAAAAATGCATTGTGAGTTTTTTATTAAAACCATGGGCGAACCCGGAGCGGGGCGCAAACTAGGGTTTATTTCACAGGAAATAGGCAGGGAAATAAACACCATTGGTTCCAAAGCTAATGATGTAAGCATGCAAAAATCTGTAGTTCAAATGAAGGACGAATTGGAGAAAGTGAAAGAGCAGTTGTTGAATATACTATAGCTTTTTATGTTGCCGCATTGAGCGAGAGTAAATTAAAGTGGACTTGTTAATTTTATTGAGGTATCTTTGCAACGAAATACTACTCCTTCCATCACTGTAGTGTTTTCTAACCTAATCCTAACACTAAACTATGAGGCAACTGACCATCACCCAATCCATTACGGCGCGCGACAGCGGATCATTAGATAAATACTTGACGGAGATTTCGAGATGTGAAATGATAACTGCTGCCGAAGAAGTAGTCTTGGCTGTTAAAATACGGGCGGGTGATCAGGCGGCATTGGAAAAATTAGTATTGGCTAACCTTCGTTTTGTCGTATCTGTTGCAAAGCAATACCAAAACTATGGTATGCGCCTTACCGATTTGATTAATGAAGGAAATTTAGGCTTAATAAAAGCCGCACAGCGATTTGATGAAACACGCGGGTTCAAATTTATTTCATACGCTGTATGGTGGATACGTCAGTCTATTTTACAAGCAATAGGAGAACATTCAAGAATGGTGAGGTTGCCGTTGAATAAATTAGGCGCCCTGAATAAAATAAGAAAAGGAAGCGCGATATTGGAACAAAAACTGGAAAGAGAAGCAAGCGCTGAAGAAATTGCAGAATCATTAGAGATGTCAGCTACGCAAGTGAAAGAAACACTTAGTGTAGGCAATAAACATATTTCCACCGATGCAATGATGGGCGAAAATGAAGATATGAGTTTAATGGATGTCCTTGTTAATCCCGATTCGGTACAACCCGATGGTGCATTAATGATTTCATCTTTGAGCATGGAAATCAAAAGGGCATTAGCAACTCTTTCTGATAGAGAGAAGGACGTCGTGTCTCTTTTTTATGGTATTGGAGTTACTCATAATTTTACACTGGAAGAGATAGGCGAAAAATATGATCTTTCAAAAGAGAGGGTAAGGCAGATAAAAGAAAAAGCGATCAGAAGATTAAGGCATACTCGCTGCAAATTGCTAAAGGGTTATCTCGGAAATTAATTTTTCCAGGCTATTCTGTTTCTAAAATAATTTTGTCATTCGAATAAAAACCTTCGCCATCTGCATGGATTAATCCTTCGTAGTTATTGACGAAGTATTTTAAAAATTCTCCGTTTGCATTGTAGCCATCATCATCTATGTCTGAAAGTAATTGACTTGCAACTATATATTTTGTTTCGCGTAGGTGTTTGATAATTTTTTTCTTTTTAATTGAAAACAACCGAGGCGTACCTATTTCTTCAAGAAACTCTTGTATTTCTTCTTTTGCAAGTTCACTAGCACCTGAAACTTGATTATATTCAATAGATATGGGCAGTTTGCTGGATTTGTATTTTAATTCAAATTCCGTCCAGCTGTTTGAATCACATTCCCCGGGCGTTAGGTTTGTGATTGTTTTAAAGCCGGAACTTAAACCGTTAATATGATCTAAAATTTGCTTGACTTTTGGCTTACTGTCCGATTTACAGAAAACTCTTAGATAATATCCCATGGTACTAATTATTTATGGGGGGGGCTACTTAACCCAGGTTGTCCAACGCAACCAGTGTTTCATTCACTGATAACCTGTGCAACGTTTTAACATGTGATCCCAACGCGCCCATAAGCGTTTTATTCTCAAGATATGGGATGTTAAACTCTTCAGCTGTTTGTTTCACAATGGGCGCAATCGCAGGATAATGTATATGCGATATCCTTGGAAATAAATGATGCTCCACCTGGAAATTTAATCCGCCTACGTACCAGGATATCAATTTGTTATTTCTGCAAAAGTTTACCGTAGTATTTAATTGATGTATTGCCCACTCATTTTCAATATCTCCATTTGCATTTGGCAATGGATGAGTTGTGCCTTCAACAGTGTGTGCCAATTGAAATGTTACAGAAAGAATTACGCCGGATAAAAAATGCATGACAAGAAATCCTGTGAGCATTTCTAAAAAAGGTATGCCAAAAACCATTGTTGGCATAACAAGAAAAACATAAACGTACACCAGCTTTATTAAAATTATTTTGCTCAGGACCTTTGCATTTTGCTTTCTTGTATTTGTATTTACTCCATTACGCTTGTACTTAATATACTGAACAAAATCTTTTCCTACTACCCAATACACTGTAAGCAAACCATACATCAAAAACGCATGTATCCACTGAAATCTATGAACGGCTTTTGCTTTTGAGTGTGGAGAAAATCGCAACAAGGGTTTCTCTTCTATATCTTCATCCATACCGGCAATATTAGTATAGGTATGGTGCATAATGTTGTGTTGTATGTTCCAGTTAAAGGTAGATCCGCCAAGCATGTTAAGTACATGGGCAACAATATAATTCACAAATTTGTTTGATGAATACGATCCATGATTGGCATCATGCATTACGCTCATGCCAATACCTGAAGTTGCAAGCCCCATTAAAACCCAAAGCAGCATGTTGTAAAAAAATGGTAATTGCCCTGATAGAATAATGCAGAATGGAAGAACATAACCTGTCATCAATATAATGGTCTTTATAACCATTGTATAATCGCCATGTTTTGAAATGTTGTTTTCCTTAAAATGTGCATCTACTCTTTGTCTTAAAACAGCAAAAAAAGTGACGTTACCACTATTTACGAATTTTACTTTTTGGATGGGCTTGGCCATAATGGGCTAGATTTTGGGCATTATTCTTTATAAAATCGACGAATTTGATAAAATTCGCCACATTACCTGTGCGCGTTTCGCTAAGATAGTGATATTTATTGGTATTAAAATAGCTAAACAGCAATGCGCCTGAAAAACAAGTAATTAGGTATTCTCGTTATATGGCAGTATCTTTGCTGCGCTTCTAAGGAAGATTGTATATACCATCTCTTTGTAATTACGCCTTTACAAACTCGATCCGCACTACACTTTTCTGATAAAGTAACCTCTAAGACAGGGATATAAATAATATAAACTAATAATTAAGGGGAGTTCTAAAAATCAAATTGTTAATAAATAACGATATAACTAATTGA